>CAVTDA010000056.1:0-15146 GCA_963733285.1 uncultured Acidobacteriota bacterium | reverse complement strand
AACGTCGCAGAGGTCTGTCTTGGCCCGGTGAAAAGGGGCATTTTTAGGCGCATTATCCACTTTTCCATATTTCTTGTAACTGGCTTGTTTTCAGAATGTTCTCAGCTTTGGGAGCGGAAAAATCCAAAAAATTTCCCTTTGTTATCAATAACTTCTCAGCTTTGGCAGATTTTCGAAAAACGAGCAGTTTTTCAGGGAATCGCGGCGGGTTGAAGCGTCGGCAAGCGGGATGTATCACATTCTCATCAAGTCCATTCTAGCCTATCGGTATAGCATTGTCAAGGGAAAAAATGACCCGCTTGGGGGCGATTGGCTGGGGCGCCGATCCTGCGGTGACGACTCGGCGGTCGGAAATTGCAATCACATCGTCCGGTCCCAAGGGGATTGCAGACCCTAAGTAGCGGCGGGCTGCGCCAACCGCGAACCACACTTCCGCAGATTTCGCCGATGACGCAGATTTCACATCGGCTGGGCGAAAACCTCGAATCCTGCATCTTCTTATCGTCGATCATGACGATGGTGCAAGGATCGTCTTTCCCGTGGACTTTTTGCAATTTTCCAGGGCTGCTTTTCCGCGTCCTCGGGGGTGCGCCGGCGGGCGCTGGTGGCGAACGGCCGCCCGGGGAAGCCGCATACGCCTTGTGCGGCGGGCTCAACAGGTAAATTGTAATCTATCGCGGCCAGCAGGCGTGAGAGAGGACGGGGGTTCGACGGCCGGCGGCGGGATGTCCAGCAGCGTATCACGCAGCACCAGGTTTTGGCGTCTTCAGGAAGTTATCCACGATGGGCGTCCAGAGCAAGGATTCGTGCTTGCGAGAAATATTCCTGGCCATCGTCCCCGTACGGCGGGGGCGGGAATGAACGTGGCCTTTCCTCCGCCCCCCGTATAGGCGCGGAACATAGCCTTAGCCAGCTCCGGCCCGAAAAATTGATCATTCGCCGCGTAGACCCACAGCATGGGAACACGGGCGTGCTTGCCGAATTCTGCAACCGCATTCACCAGCACTTCGGGGCACAGACTTGGCCCGGAGGGCTCGATCCATGCCCGCGCCCGCCGGCAAAACTGATGGCGGCGACGAGGTTTGGCGGGGGATCGGCGGTGAGGCCCACGACCGACAACCCGCCGGTGGAATGTCCAATGGCGATCATGCGCGAAGGATCCACTTCGGGGCGTGTGGCAAGGTATTCAGCGGCGCGGCGCCAGGTCGGTACCGCCTGCCGGGTTGGGCCCGACGTAATCGGTCATCGGACCGCAGCCGGGATCCTCAGCGAGCCTCCTCCCGAATCCCCGAAGCCCCGGCGAACCACAACGACGGCGGTCCAACCACGTCGGGCAAATTCTTGCGCTTCGAATAATAATCAAGTGGAGTTATCTGGGGATGTCGTGCGGAGTGCCATGGGCCGAGAAGGCCAGCGGGTGGGGGAGCGAATCGTTGGGCCGGACCATGACAGCCGCCAGACCCTTCCTGCCGGACTCACGCGTGGGAATCCGCAAGTTCGTTACGATCAGGTCCGGCGCTTCTGCCGCGGTCGCTAACGAGCTTACTGCTGCGACCATAACCACCATCGCCAGGGCGGCCACCAACGTCCGGCAAGATCGAGAGCTCCCTCTCCGCGTGCTTTCTGCAACCATCTGATTGGACTCCTTCGGTGGCCAAACCGCCGTGCCCAAGTAATTATTCTCCGGCAAAGCCAGAGGCTTTGGTGGTTGGCCCCTCAAAGGAGCCGCAAGTAACCCCTCATCCGTCTTCGTCCCTCAGCCACCTTCTCCCCTCGGAGAAGGAAACATTTCTTTTGTGGTGGGACCGCTCCAAGCTCCCTCGCGCGATCTCCCGTGCCACAAACCTTTTCGCGCGTGTTAACGCGCGATAAGGAGTTCCCTCTCCGAGGGGAGAGGGCGGGCCCCGTCAGCTGACGGGAGGGTGAGGGGTCTCTTTCTGACATCAACTCCCGCATCGGTCAAAATCCTACTGCTTTCCCGCCAGGGGCGGGGATTGACGAAGAAATCAAGGATCGGGGTGAACCTACTCATTTCTTCGCCGGAGTGGCGTTGTCCACGGGAATGCGAATCAGCACGTGGGCGATCATGGCGAAGGCAGCGAGTGAAATCCATCCGCCCCAGCGCTCGACGAAGGAGAAGACATCCTGGCCGGTGAAGACGTGGGTGATGGACTTCACGCCGGTGAGGAAGAGTGTGGCCAGCAGAATTCCGGTGATGGCTTCGCCGGCGATAAAGCCCGAGGCGAGCAGCGTGCCGCGCTCTCGAACTTGGCCTTCGCCTCCCCTTCCAGCTTGCGGCGCGCCGCCCACTGATCGGCGATCCACTTCATCACGCCACCGACGAAGATGGCTCCCGTGGTTTCAAGCGGCAGGTACATGCCGACGGCGATCAGCATGGGCGAAGGCGCGCCAATCATCACCAGCGACACTCCGAACAGGCAGCCGATAATCAGCAACCCCCAGGCCATCTGCCCGCCCACGATGCCTTGAGCGAGTTGCGCCATCAGTCCCGCTTGTGGCGCGGGCAATTCGCGCCCGCCGATGCCGCCGCTGGCAAGATTCGCTTCGTGCAGCGCGATGATGGGCAGCAGCAGGAAGAATGAAACGGCGATGACGCTCAGAATTTCCACCACTTCCATTTTCCAGGGAGTGCCGCCCAGCAGATACCCCGCTTTCAAGTCCTGAATCAGGCTGCCGGAAACGCAGCACGCGCAGCAAACCACCGACGCCACGCCCAGCACCGCCGCGACGCCGCCCAAGCCCTTGACGCCGATCACCACCATCATCGAGCGCCGCAATCACCAGGGCCGCGAGCGTCAGCCCGGAAACCGGTTGGTTCGACGAGCCCACCAGCCCCACCAGGTATCCACCCACGGCGGAGAGGAAGAATCCGGTCACCGTCATCACCACCGCCGCCGTCAGCGCCGCGCCCCAACTCTGCGCAAAATAGTAATAGATGATGGTGATGGGAACCACCAGGCCGCCGTGGAGACGATGATCCATTTGATGGGGATGTCGATGTCGAGCCGCGTGGGCATGCGGCCGCCTTCGCGCCAGTGCCTCCGAGGCCTGGAACGCGCCTTTGATCGACCGCCAGAATCGACTCGCGCATGCTGTAGAGCGTGTAAACCGCGCCCACCAGCATCGCTCCCACGGCGATGGGCCGCACCACGTTGTACCACACCGTGTAACTCACCAGGTCCCACGGCGCGATGCCGCCCGGCGTCGTCGTGCCCGACGCGCTGCGGAAGCTCGGGATCGATGAAGAGCACCAGCGGAATCAGCACCAGCCAGGCGATGACTCCGCCGGAAAAATTGATGGCGGCGAGGCGCGGCCCGATGATGTAACCAATGCCGATCAGCGCCGGCGAAGCGGAAGGCGTGGCAAAAGCGACGCCGCCGGCGTAATTCACTTTGCCGAGCAATTCCTTTTGATAGCCGAAGTATCTGCACCACCGACTTGGGAAATTCCAGAAGAAGCTCACCGAATCCTGGAAAACCTGGAAGCCCTTTTCATCCTTGAGCAATTGCAGAAATGCGCCGAGGCCCATCGCTCCGAAAATATATTTGGGAGCGTCGGTGTTGCTCTGCTGGCCGGCCTTCACGATTTCGGCGCTGGCGGTGCTTTCGGGAAAGGGCAGGTCCGACTCCACGCACAGCGGCCGGCGCAGAATGATGATGAAGAAAACGCCCAGCAATCCGCCCGCGAGCAGAATGAACGTGCCCGTCCAGTAGTGGGTGCGAAGTCGGTCCACGAGCCGCTGCCCGCCCACGTTGACCATCATGAAGGCGGGAATGGTGAAGATCGCGCCCGCCACCAGCGCTTCACCCACCGAGGCCGCGGTGCGCGTCAGGTTCTGCTCCAGCACGCCGCCGCGAAAAAACGGCAGGCGGAAGAGCGCAATGGCAATCACCGCGGCAGGAATGGTGGCCGCCACCGTCTGCCCGGCCTTCATGCCCAGATAGGCGTTGGCCGCGCCAAAAATCGCCGCCATGATGATGCCGGCAAGAACGGCTTTGAGCGTGAACTCGCGCTCGGTGGAGTCGTGGGGAACAAACGGCTTGAATTCGGGCAAAGGGATACTCCCATTCGGAATTGAAGGTCTCGCGACTATAACATGATGGATTTTATCGGGAAAGAGCGGACGGTGGTGCAGAAAGGTTCTTCGCCTGGCGCAAAGAAGTTATTGGCTGCTACGGGGGCCGGCGATTTGTGAGGCGGGCGCCGGCCCCCTTCACTTCATCATTCCCAATTCAATAGTCAAAATTCAAAATTAAAAAACTGCTGCTATTTCCCGAGAATCTCGAGGAATCTCCCCACCGTCTCGATGCCGCGATAAAAGTTGGGAATGTGGAACTTCTCGTTGGGGGCGTGGAGATTGTCGTCGGGCAGGCCGAAGCCCATCATGACGCTGGGGGCGTTCAGGAATTTCTGGAACGTTCCGACGACGGGAATCGATCCGCCCGAGCGCATGTAGACGGTCTTTTTCTTGAAGACCTGCTCCAGGGCCTCGGCGCCGGCGGCGATCCAGCGGCTGTCGGTGCTCACCACGGAGGCGGGCGCGGAGCTCAAAATTCGAACCTGCGTCTTGATGCCCTTGGGCGTGATCTTCTTCACGTAGTCCTTGTACTGGCGATGATCTTCCTTCGGCTTCATGTCGGGAACCAGGCGCATGCTGATTTTCGCCGTGCAAACGGCGGGAATCACGGTCTTGGCGCCTTCGCCGGTAAAGCCGCCGCGGAAGCCGTGAACTTCCAGAGTCGGCCGCGACCAGAGGCGTTCGAGCACGGAGAAGCCCTTCTCGCCCACCAGCGCCGTCGTGCCGATTTCCTTCTTCATGAAGTTCTTTTCGTTGAAGGGCAGCTTCTTCCAGCTTGACAGTTCCGCCTTCGTGGGCTTCTCCACGCGCTTGTAGAACCCGGGAATCAGAATCTTGCCGTTCGGCCCCTTGAGCTTGTTAATCATCTCCGCCAGCGCCTGCATGGGATTGGGCGCCGCACCGCCGTACATTCCCGAGTGCAGATCGTGGGCGGCGGCGCGCGCTTCCAGCTCCGTGTAGACGAGCCCGCGCAGACCGGTGTTGAGCGTGGGCAGCTCCGGCGCAAAAAATTCCGTGTCGCACACCAGAGCCGCGTCGGCCTTCAGCTGTTCGGGATTGGCCTCAATATATTCGTCAATGAACTCGCCACCCACTTCCTCTTCGCCCTCGATCAGGAACTTGACGTTGATGGGCAGCTTGCCTTCCGTCTTGAAGAAACCTTCCACCGCCTTCACCAGCAGATAGACCTGGCCCTTGTCGTCCACGGCGCCGCGCGCATAGATATTGTTGTTGCGGATGGCGGGCTCGAAGGGCGGCGTGGTCCACTCGTCCAGGGGGTCGGCAGGCTGCACGTCGTAGTGGCCGTAAATCAGCAGCGTGGGCTTGCCCGGCGCTTCCAGCCATTCGGCATAAACCAGAGGATGCTGACCCTCCTTGCCCTCGATGATCTCCACGGTCTTCATGCCCATCTCGCGGAAGTCGTTGGCGAGGAACTCCGCCGCGCGCTGAATGTCCCCCTTGTGTTCCGGCAGTGTGCTGATGCTGGGGATCTCAAGAGTTCGAGCAGCCCGTCCAAATGCTTCTCTTGTTCGCCTCGTAATAGTCAAATAGACCGGTGCTCATGAAGTCCTCCTCTTGTCATTCGCCGCGTGTAATCCAATGGTCGGGGGGTTGAAATCCCCCCCCCCGATTTGCGGTCAGCGCAAATTCATTTCGCCGTGAAATTCCCGGTGACAGGCAAGTCTACACTCGCGGATGCGGGCCGTCAATTTGCCTGCAAGTTCGCGGCGAGGCTCGATCTTCCGGACATGCCGGCTATTCGAAATGGTACAGATTGATCTTCTCGATGTGGATCTTCGTCGGGATAAATCGCCAGCACCGGCCCTGCTCGTCCTCGTCGCCGTTAAGTCTCCTGCCGGGGACCCAAGCGCCGCCGGAAAAAGTTCCTTCTTCCACTGAACCAATCCCCACATGACCGGAATCGGTCGTCGTAGAGCTGAACGAAATGCAGAACCCCGTTCCCGCGCCCAGGAACTCGTGCGGACCCGTGGCGATGATGAGCCCGAACGCATTCTTGGCGTCCGAAGCAAACGCATGGTCGAGCTGGACGTCGAGCTTGTATCCACTCAATTCCAGTGTCGTCTGCGGATGGTCCTTATCGAGCAGAAAACCCGCCATCTCTCCCCTGCCCTCGTGTTGGAGAATCGTGGGCGCGAGCTTCGCGAGCACGTCATAGCTCTTTCCCAGATCGTTGCTCGCGTCGATGTCGGAGGCGCGTTCCTGATCGACGAAGCCATCGATTCCAAACGGGGAATAGCCAATCGCCGCGTGCTGCCCAATGGCGTAAAAGGCCTGCGCCCCGCCTTTGGCGCCTCCAACGGCTTCGGGTACAAATAGCGGATTATCGGCGCGATGATACCAGTTGCACCAATCGGCGAAATTCGACGTGTAGATGTCGCCGGAGTAAATATCGATGGAATTTCCCGCCGCCTTCCAAACGTCCATCACCTCGGGCAACGGGCCGCCGTGAGGATAAGCGCTCGGGTGGGGATCTGACCAGCCGCCGAGCCAGGTGTTGACGTACATCGGAATCGGGTACTCCGCCTTGCCCGCCGCGGCGACCGCTTGAATGTAGCGCGCGTAATTCCACGCCATGAAAATTTCGTCCGCCCTCACATTGCTGCCGAAGACCTCTTGCCACGTGCCGGAGGTCTTCGAGCCCGCCGACTGCCACGCCTCGCGCAGTAGCGGATTGAGGCCGTCCAGGTGCTGCGTGAGGTACGCCGTCAACTCACTCGGAACCTGATCGTCAAAAGCCTTATTCGCGGCGGGGGAACGATCGCGCGTATCGCCGAGCACGCCCACTTCGTTTTCCACCTGCATCATCAGGACCGTGTGCGCTTGTCCATCGACTTTGCGGATGTGGCTCATGACGGCGGCAAAGGCGCGCGCGTCGGCTTTCATCGATTCCTCGCCCAGCGGACTCAGAATCTCCACCGGCTCGCCATTCTTCAAAACCACGCGCGGAAACCGCCGTGTATCGTTCTTGACCCATAGCGGAGGGTAGCTCGACATGCCGTTTTTCCAACTCGCGAGCCACAGAAAAACAATGTGCAGATGATTTTGCCGCGCACCTTGAATCAATCCATCGACCAGCGAGAAGTCGAACTCCCCTTCCTCGGGCTCAATCAATTCCCACGAAAGCGGCGTGAGCACGGTATTCAGTGGAATCGCCGCAAGCTTCGGCCAAACCGGCCGCATGTAATCGAGGCTCGAAGAGCTGGAATTCAGCAGTTCCGCCCCCAGAATCAGAAAGGGCTTTCCATCCACCACCAGCCGCGTTGCTGTGCCTTGCTTTTCGAGGTGAGGGATTCCCGCGTTTGGCGGCTGTGCAAGCGCGGTCGCTGAAGCAATCAAAATCAGTGCAAATGTTGTGAGCCGATACATTTTCTAAACCTCAGTGCCTCTGTGCCTCAGTGGTGAAAAATCTCATAGTCCAACCGATTAACTTGCGCCCGTCACTGATCCTGAGTTTCGGCCAATCGATAAAGCCCCAGTTGCGTATCCCCGTGGCGCAGCAATCGCGTCTGCTGAAGGGTCAGGTAGCTCTTCTCCAAATCAATGTGCTTGGAGTGCTCGGCGATGACGATCGACTCCGGTCCGATCAGCGGCCCGCGCGCAAGGCGCCGCAAAGTTTGGTGATACTCGCGAATCTCTTCGTAGGGCGGATCGAGGAAGACGATGTCGAAGCGCTCGCTTTCACTCTCCAGGCGTTCCAGACCCTTTTGCACGCTGGAAGTCAGCACGACGTAGCCCGAGTCAATCTCCAGCGCTTTGAGATTTTCACGAATCAGTTGCGCGGCGGGACGGTGGTGCTCGATGAACACGACATCGCGCGCGCCACGGCTGAGGGCTTCGATTCCCACGGCGCCGGTTCCGGCGTAGGCGTCGAGAAACGTCGCGCCCTCGATGCGCGGCCCCAGCACGTCGAACAAAGTCTCGCGCATGTGGTCGGTGGTGGGACGCAACTTAGGGCCACTCAGCGTGCGCAAACGAAGACCGCGATAGGTGCCGCCGATGATTCGCATGATTCTTTAGCCCATCCGAAAGCTCGCGTAAGTCTCTTCCCCGTTTGCCGTATGCCGTCTGCTGTTTACTTAACTACGCCACGCCTACCAGGCCGTAGCGACGTGGCCATTCGGTGCGGAGATAGGTAACGAATTTCTCCAATTCCTGGCGTGAAGGCGGATGCGCGACAAACTCCGCCGCCTCGCGCTTGGCCCACTCGAGAATATCCTGGTCGCGCAGCAGATTGGCAACCCGGAACGCGGGGATTCCCGACTGCCTTGTCCCGAAGAATTCGCCCGGCCCGCGCAATTTCAAGTCGATCTCAGCGATGCGAAATCCATCGGTGGTCGCTACCATGGTATTCAAGCGCTCCTCGGAAATTTCACTGCGCCGGTCATCGGCCATCAGCAGACAGTAGGATTTCTTGCTGCCCCGCCCGATGCGCCCGCGAAGCTGGTGGAGCTGAGAAAGTCCAAAGCGGTCGGCGTGTTCAATCACCATAACCGAAGCGTTGGGGACGTCCACGCCCACTTCCACCACGGTCGTCGCCACCAAAATCTTCACCTCGCCGCGCTTAAAGCCCTGCATGACGGCGTCCTTCTCCTCGCCGGAAAGGCGGCCGTGCAGAAGGCCGACAGTGTATTCGGGAAAAACAATACGCGCCAGTTGCTCGTACATCTGGACGGCAGGCTTCAAATCCAGCTTACCACCCTCTTCGATGACCGGGCAGACGACGTAAGCCTGTTCGCCGCGGCGAATTTTCTCACGCACAAACTTGTACACATTCTCGCGCTCGCTCTCCTGCAAGCGTTTGGTCACAATCGGAGTGCGGTTGGGCGGCAGCTCGTCGATGACGGAAAAATCGAGATCGCCATAGAGGGTCAGAGCCAACGTGCGGGGAATGGGCGTGGCGGTCATCACCAGAACGTCGGGATAGTAGCCCTTGCGCATCAGCTTGAAGCGTTGCAACACGCCGAAGCGGTGCTGCTCATCCACCACCACCAGGCCGAGTTCCTTGAATTGCACGTCCTCCTCGATCAAGGCGTGCGTGCCGACCGCCAGGTGAACGTCGCCGCCGGCGATGGCTCGCTTGATTTCCGCCTTCTCCGCCCCTTTGCGCGAACTCACCAGCAGCTCGACCCGGTAATCGAGGGCGCGGAACAACTGCTTGATATAGAGGTAATGTTGTGCCGCCAGGATTTCCGTGGGCGCCATCAAGGTCACCTGAAAGCCGTTCTCGATGGCGAGTATCGCGGCTTGAATCGCGACAATCGTCTTACCCGAACCCACGTCACCTTGCAACAAGCGATTCATGGGATGCGCCGAGCACATGTCATCGACGATCTCTTTCAGCACGCGCTTTTGTGCCCCGGTGGGATGAAAGGGCAGGATCTTTCGAATCGCCTGCCGGGCGCTGTCCTTAACCTTGAACTCCACACCCGGAAGCGCGATGGCTTTTCGCCGCTTCAGCGCCAGCCCTGCCCCCACGCTGAAGAACTCCTCGAAGATCAATCGCACCTGCGCAGGAGTCCGGAAGGCGCAGAGCTTTTCCAGATCTTCATCTTTCGGGGGGAAATGCGTGGCTCGAACCGCCTGGGCTCGATCGGGAAGGCGATTCTTCTTCACCACCGTGGGCGGCAACCGGTCCGGGATGTCGTTGCCAACCCCTTCCAGCGCCAACCAGATGATCCGCCGCAGGAAGCGCGGTCCCAGGGGACCAATCGACTCATAAATGGGCACGACGCGGCCCAATTCCAATGAATCGCCGGCCGGGACCTCATCCTCCGGCAGGATTTCAAACTGCGGGTTTACCATCTGCATGGTGCCCGTGCCGTAGCGGTCGCGATCCACTTTGCCGTAGAAAAAGACCTGCTGCCCGGTGTGGAAGACCTTGTTCTTCTCGAGGTAGGGCGCGTTGAACCATTTGCACCTCAACATGCCACTTGTATCGCTGGCCGCGAGGTCGTAGATGTACATTCCGCGCCGGGTACGGATGAGCCCGCAAGTCAGGACTTTGGCAAAAATCGTCGTTGCCTGTCCGGGGACGAGATCGCGGATGCGCGTCAGGCTGGTGCGGTTTTCGTAACGAAATGGGGTGTAGTAGAGCAGATCCTCAACGGTTCGGATGCCGCGCGAGGCGAGGAGCTCGGCGCGAGCGGGGCCAACACCTTTCAGGAATTGCACTTCCGACGCGGCGGTGAGTTTGGAGTTCGCCATTCTGCCTTGGTTTGATTATTATAACCGGGACAAGAGGATATCCGGGGATCGGGCGCTCAAGCGGTGAATTTGAGTTCTGTTGCGGACCGCTCGCGATGCCCCTTTTTCCGCATGCAACTAAATCCTGCGCCTGCCGTCAATCGGTATTAATGAAGACTAATCGCGCCAAGTTCATGAAGTTCCTGATTGCCATTCTGCTGGGGAACGGCTTGTATTTTGCCCTTTCGCCGCAACTTCCGCCAGCGGCGCGGCATCGGGCCTGGACGATCGATCTGGGAACGGTGGTCGATTTCTGGTTTTGCCTGCTCGTTTACGGCCTGCTTGAGCTTGGTTCATTCTTGCGTACTCGTCAACCGGATAAGCCCCCCAGGAATTAGTGCCCGGCAACTGTTTGGCAGATCGATACTTGAGCTTCCCAATCTGACCCGATATCGTCCACCGCTGAAAATCCCAAGTGAACCAATTAACATGCCAAGACTCGAATTCCAGCACCTAGCAGATGCTTGAAGCGGCAAGCACTGCAAATACCTTATCAGCAGTATAATTATTTTTTTCTTGCGAACCTCTAGCCCACCCCCTAAGCTACAACTGAAAGCTTGACTTGATAGGATGAGGTGTATTGCCGGCTCAGCGCCCGCGCTCCAGCGACCCGTTTTACCGCATTCAGGACCTCGCATCTAGCCGTTAGTTTCCGGCAGGGCTCAACACGCTTAATTGGGGGATTTGGTTGGAATATGTACCGGAAGTGTTTCTCCGGCCGCCGCGAAGGGCATCAAAAGAACGATTCAAGTTCTGGCAAGAATTTGCCGATTATGGGCAGGAGGTGAGTTAAATGGAGACAATTGAGCAAGTTGGCGTTACCGCGGGGAAGGTCTGGGAGATGTTGAATGAGTCCGGCCCGCTGACCATGACCCAATTGAAAAAGAAGCTGAACGGGACGGGCGAATTCGTCGGCTTCGCCTTGGGATGGCTCGCGCGCGAAGACAAAATCGATATTTCGCTGGAAAAAAAGACCTTCAAAGTCGCACTAAAGTAGTCCCGCCCAACCGAGCGTGGTCGAGGCTGGGCATCGGACGGTTCTCTGGACGTTGGGACGCCAAGTCAGCGCCCAAAGCAAATCGCGGAGGACCGTTGGTTCGTGACGCCCGCTTAAGATGCTGATTCTATTTCCTGATTCCACGGCAGGGCTCAGTCGGTTGGATTCAGTAACCACGGCATAAGACGGTTCTCTCAAAACCTGAAGAATATTAATAAAGATTAACTGGTATCGATTACGGATTACTGGCATACATAGCGCATGGGAGTCCCTATGACCGAACGAATCACCGCGTTGCTCGTCCATCAGAATTCCGAAACGATTGACCGCCCTCAAATGCGCCCTGGAGCGCCAGGGAATGCGTATTATCCAGGCAAGCTCCCGCGCCGCCGCCAAGCGGATGCTCGGTGGCCTGATGCCCGCCCCGCTCGTTTTCACCGATACCCATCTGCCCGATGGCAACTGGGCCGACATCCTGGCCGTAGCTGAGGGCGCCAAGCGGCCCGTCAACGTGATTGTTGTTGCCCGCGTCGTGGACACCCGCTTTTATGTGCAAGCCATTGAAACCGGAGCATTTGATTTCATTGCCCCGCCCTTCAACCCCATGGATCTCGCCTATGTCGTTCGTAGCGCCCTGGACAACGTTTTCGCCCGGCGAGCAGTGTTTGGTCCTGCCACGGCTCCGACCGGTAAAACCCTCGGGGTGAAATCACCCGCGATCGGCACCGTCGCATCGTCAACTTAGCGGATTGGAAAAGAGATCTGAAGCTCGCCGATAGTCGTGGCTGGAGCGACAGCAGCTATTCCGGCGTCACCAAGCCCGACATAAGCTGGAAAGAAGGTTGACAGGGGTAGGGTGAAGATCCCATCGGGATCAGGATGGCGGGCCCATGGATTCCGGATCGTGACCGTTCTTGAGCCCGAATCGTAATTCAGCACGGTGTAGCAGTGGGCGTTAACGTACCAAGAGTCGGTTTCCGCCGGGAGCGTCTGCCCCTTTGCCAGGCTGTTGTAATACGCGCTGCCTCCCGTACAGGCAACAATCGGCATACTCCTTCCCAGCGCATCGGAGAGCGCCGAGTTCACTTGTGATTCCGAATCATTCTCCTGATAGCGAGTGCTGCCGGAATAAGTCTTCATCACGCGATCCGCAATGCCTCCCTGCCCGACGGCGCGATAGGCCCCAAAAAGCTCGCCGTTCTGCTGAATGAACGTCGACATCTTCTCAAAGAAGCCGCCTGACTCGAGCATTCCGATGAGAGACGTCTTCATGGAATCCGGAATGGCGGTCATGGGAGCCATCTCGTTCTTGAGACCTGCTTCCAGCTTGGCGCGATCGATGTGCCCGTATTGGTCCACTTGCGAGCGGATGGCGCGGTCATAGGCCAGAACCAGTTGATCGCTGGAGGCGACGAATTCCTCCGCGGGGGTTTTTAGGAATACGAACATGTCGCTCGTATCGATGTCTTGCAGAATGGACTCACGCAGGACGCGCTGGGCATAGGTGCGGAAGAGCACCGCCACCCATTCACCATTGGAAAGGTCGTAGCCGCTATCGTGAGTGTATTTGAGGTCTTGCGGGTAGGCGGTTTCCTTCTTGCCATCGCCAAACGTCACGGTGTAGCTGCCGTCGGAGTTGGGCTGAATCATTTTGCGGATGGCATCCGGACGGCGCTCGGCAATCGCCGCGATGACCGCGTGAAAGTAGCAGCTTCCCAGCCTGCCCTGTCGAACCGCTTCCGGCACGATGCCCTTCGAGCCATACAGGTCGTCGCCCTTGGCCGCCGGCATCGAGGCGAAAATTATGGCGATGAAGAAAACCAGGTTTGCGCGTTTCAGCACTGGTGAGCTCCCACACACTCGGCGTTGCGTAAAACTGACTGTCGATTGAGTGCCAAGAATACAAGGTGTTGGGGAGGGCGTCAAAGGGTTTGTGGGGCGCCGAATAATGATCGGCAGGCTCTGTGCTGCAGGAGATGTTGCCCTGCTCGCGGGGCGCCGCTAGGAAAGGGCCAGGAAGGCGTGGACGTTATCCGTCACAAAATTCGAGGATACTGGATTGATGCTCCCTAAAAACCTTTTCGATATCTGTCGTGGGGCAATTGCCACGGCGGATCCAGATGACTTTGGGTGGAAATCCGAAAACGAAACTTCGCTGATGAAAATCGGAATCCTTCGACACGATGATGAAGCCGTGATCGCGGGCAAATTCCCAAACTACGGCGTCATCTGCGTCCCGCAGACCTACGAGGCGCACATGGGAAGAACCGGGGTAGGTAGCCTCCAGGGTTTGCAATAAGCGCGGCGAGAGGTTCTGATCAAGGAGGAGCTTCACGAAGGGATCGTAACCAGTTTGCGTTCGCGGTCGGCCGCGAAGGCCAGACAGGCCTTAAGGTCTTCCGCCGTAAGGTCCGGGAAATCGGCCAGAATTTCCGCTTCCGTCATGCCCGAAGCCAGATAGTCGAGGACTTCGTAAACCGTGATGCGCATGCCGCGAATACAGGGTTTCCCCCCGCGCTTTCCCGGCTCGATCGTAATGTATTTCTGGTAATCCATAAGCCCCACACTAGACCGAGGATGGGCAATGTCAAGCCGGGGAGCGCCCCGAAGCATCGGGGTGCGCGAATCTGATGCATTTCATCCCAAGGGGCACAGGCAGGAGTGCATGCGCGTCGCGAACGGATGTTATCACCGATTGACGGGACAACCCACGACACCCAAGCGTGTCCTGGCCACCATCTGAGGTGAACTCATGGTTTTGAAAAATTGGAATTTGAGGTGTCTGGCCGGGTTTTACCACAACCCGTAGCGCGGACCCCCGCCCCTGTGGTCAGCGGAACTTCCGTCCCCAACCTCAACCGTTATTATTGTTCGGGAAGGCGTCGTGGCCCCAACGTAAGAGAGGCGGACCGCAAAGTCGGCGGTCCGCGCTTGCTTCGCCAGAACACCGTGGAACTTCCTTGACGGCTATCCGTCAATGCCGTACAATGAAAACATGAGCGCGGCGATTGCATACACCAGCGTCTATGCGAAACGGGCAGACAAGATGCTGCGCGCGGAAGAGCGTGATGCGATGGAACTGCACGTCGCGGATCACCCGGAAATACACCCGTCGTAGCAGGCACCGGCGGGGTTCGCAAAGCGCGCTGGGGCCGCCAGGGAAAGGGCAAGCGGGGTGGGGTTCGAGTGATCTACTTTTACCGGTCCGCGGCCGATGTGGTCTACTTCCTCGATATTTATGCCAAAGCGGCGAAGGAAGACTTGACCCCCGCGGACAAACAGCAATTGAAGGAACTGGTAAATCGTTTGAAGGGTGTCCAATGACCAAGACCAAAAACTCTAAAATGGGTAAGCGTCTGATTGCCGCGATGAAGGAAGTCGTCGATCACGTGGAGGGGAGGGCGGCCCTTCCCATGCGCTACGTCGAGGTCCCTGAGGATGTAGATGTAAGGGCGATACGGTCCAAACTGGGCCTGTCGCAAGCCGAATTCTCCCGGCGGTATGCCGTCAGCCCGCGCTCGCTCCAGGAATGGGAACAAGGGCGCAGGCGTCCGGAAAGCGCCGTGCGCGCCTACTTGACGGTGATTGATCGAAATCCGCAAGCGGTGGAGAAAGCCCTCGCGAACAAGCCGTGAGTGGCCCTCCGATGCCTCGGTCTGCCACCATGAAGAAGCCGGAAATTGCCACGGTTTGGACGCGGTGACCGAGAAGTTGCCCCTGTCCATCAGGTGCACACATAAAAGGCATTGTCTGCGCGCGAACTCACTAAGGTATGACCAACGTTT
>CAVTDA010000055.1:0-9812 GCA_963733285.1 uncultured Acidobacteriota bacterium | reverse complement strand
GCGCTGCCGCATTAACAAGATCAGGGCGCAGGAATGAATCCGAATCGATGCGACTCAACCCATAACCATCCACCTTCAGCCTAACTGGAGGTAAAGCGCCACGTAGCGTTCAACCCTGGGGAGAACGACCACCGTTCTCGTTTGAGTCGAGTGAAGCGGCAAGTCCTCGGTGTTGGGCCAGACGACTCTGGCTCCGCGAACCTTCAGCTTTGAAGGATTCAAGCGAATTTCCACGCGCAATGGCGCACTGAGCTCGCCCTTACCCAACAGTTCAACCGTATTCAGGATTTGAACCAGAAGAAACCGGCGGTCCTGCGTGTAAAAAAAGCTTCCATGCAGGTATTCGGTAAAAGGCGTGGGGACAATCTCGGCGGCAGGATGGGGAACCAGGCTGCCGATCAGTTCATGGAGCCAGGTGCGAATCCAATAGGGGCGGTCCACGACGTTGCCGAAGCTCGTCCGCAGGCTCATCGCCCGAAAGATGGGGACGCCGAGGTAGACGGCCTGCCCTTTTCCAAACCGGTTATAGGCGACGGCCATTCCCGCGGTCTCCGGGCCGGGAGGAGGCGGCCCCCAATTGAACCACCGATTCTTGCCCATCTCTTCCACCATCACCGGCAGCCGATAGCGCATGACCTCCTCGGCGCCCGCGGGCTTTAGATAAATGAAGGAGTCCGCCAGTCCCACCGTCCCGCCGGCAAGTGGTCGCGCCAAGTCGTGCTTTGCGGGCTCGAGGTAGGTGGAAATCAGGTCGCCCTTCAGCTTGCCATCCGGGTCATAGGCATATTTCTTCTCTTCCCCGGCAAAGTGAACGCCGAACACATCGGCCAGCGGAAAATCCTCGCGCACCTGCCGATGTTCATCCTGAAGGCCGCAGCGATGACTGGCAATCAGGGTTCCCCCGTTGCGCACCCAATCGCGAATCAGCTCCACATGATGCGTCGAAAGAACCTCAGTCTCCGGCAGGACCAGCAATTCGAAGCGGGCAAGGAGTTCGGCATCGAGGCGAAATTCCGGAATGCTCTCCACTGGCCGACCGGAGTAGACGAGATTTTCAAGAGCGCCGGAGGTGGAGTTGCGAAAGTCCACCGGGCGTTTCCGGGCGTCAAGCTCGGCGCGAGTGGCTTCGCTGTAAAGAACCGCATTCGCGTAGAGGGGTTCAAGATCGCGCAGAAGGCAATCGACGTTGCGCACGTCGGTCCAGGTTTCTCGCGCGCCGTCAAACCACCGCTTGGAATACCCGCGCCCCTCCAATCCCCCGATGACCGGCGCATTGCCAACAAAAAAGGTGCGGGCGTTTTGGACCATCAGCGCATCGGCCTGAACGCGCGGGATGGATCCGGGGTAGGCATCGACATAGCCAAACTGGCTAAAGACCCCGGCCTGGTAATTGGGACGACCCCACCCCCGGGCCATGATTGCGCCCAGGGGGATCCCCGTACTGGTCGCCACGGGCTCGTTGTAGATAAAGTCCACCTTCTGCATGATGTCATTGGGAAATTGTTCCGGGCCGCCATTGAGTGAAATCAGCGTGCCGGGCCGGTGCTTGCGGACGATCGCGATGATGGCGTCCAGCAGATCGTTCATCGACCGCCGCTCGAGCCAATGGTAACGCCGCTCCCAGCCTTCACGGGTGTTGAAGCCGGCGCGGTAGGGATCGCCAGGGTGTTCCTGGTCCCACGCCGCCACGGTGTACGGGCAGAAACAGAACGGATTGATTCCATGACTGTGATAGTTCCAGATCTGCGTGCCGAAGGTGTCGAGGAACAACTGCTCGACCTCATAGGTCGAGAAAATCTCGTCCATCATTCCCAGGACAATCTGCCGGTAGGGCGAGTCGAGGCACGCCATGTACCAGCGCTCGCGATGCTGTTCGCCGTGCTCATCCACCCATCCCCAGTCGGGGTGATTCAACACCACCTGATTGTTGAAGTGCAGGCAGTAATAGGCCGCGACGGAGATGCCCGTTTTGTGGGCGAGATCAACTTCCTTGCCGAACAAATCGTAGGTCAGGTGGGGATGAACCGTGCCCGCCTTGCTGGGATAGAAGGCGTAGCCCCAGCAATCCTGCGTATAGAGCATGACGGATTCCGCGCCGGCGTCGCGGCTGGCGTGAATCGCTCCCTCAACGTCAATATCAAAATTCGCTTCCGGTGGCGTGTGCGATTCCCACTCCATCATCCGGTAAGTCTGGTTGGGCGGGATCAATCCCTTTTGACGATGTGCGGCCTGGAGATGTTTGAGATCGGGATAGGGCGCTGGATCCGCGGATGCCGTGTCAAGCGCGGGCAATAAGGGCAAGGCGGAACCGGCTGCCATCTGGCGGAGAAATCCGCGCCGGCTGGCGCGGGAAATTCGTTCACTTCGGCGTATCATTCGGGCTCCAATCCCCCTGGTGGGCTGATCCTCATTCCCGGGGCGGGCGCTCAACTATTGTTGCGGCGGCACCGCCGCCTACTCCTTCGCGCGGACGCGCTGAAAATCCCCTTTCCCTCTCCCAGGGGAGAGGGTGGCCGACGGAGGAGGTCGGGTGAGGGGTCTCTTTCGGTTTTGGGCATCTACTCCCGTAACTGTCGAGCCTTTACTGCCTCCCCGGCAGAGCCCGGGGATCTCCCTCAGGAATGGGCGGCTGGCAATCCGGCAGCGCGAACCACCCGGCTTGGTGATTAATTGCCTTCTACTTCTCCAGGCGCAGAACCACCACATCCTCAGACGGAACGGTCACCTGCACGGTGCCATTCAACACGGTCAGCGGTTTGCCGGTATGGATATCCGTTGCCCGGCGGAAGCGCGAGGGGAGCCGGTAAGAGAAATACTCTCCGTCAAAGTCCTTCACCGCGGTTTCGTTGGTAACAACCAGCAGGCTGCGGTTTGATGGGCCTTCGATTAATCGTGGGCGGAGCTTGGAGGCCGTAACTGGGGAATGACAAGCATTGGCGATGAATGACCGCAGCAATTCGATTCCGCCGTCGTCGCCGTCGTGGATGCTGGCGCCCAAATTGGTCCCCACGTAGTAAACCTCTCCTTTTCCAACCTTTTTCATGGCCGCCACGGTCATATCGCGGTAGCGGGCAATGGAGGTGGCATCGGTCACGGAAATCGGCGTAAGAAACGTATTTGCTTGCACTTGCACCCGAATCGGCAGGGTAAATTCAATTTCCGGCTGGTAGTAAATCGCCTCATCGGCGGGAAGCACAGGGGGCCCCCCCGGCACGGCTGCCGTGACCCAATCGGCGTGCGGCTTTTGGATGTAATTCTCCTTCTCGCGATACCCAAATGCCTCGGACAATCCATACGGAGGAATCACCGGGTTGTAAAAGCACTTCTCGTCAAAAAGTCCAAACGCGGTTTCGAGAATCAGCGTCCCGCCGTTTTCGACGTAGTGCAGCAGATCCGCGCAGGTCTGCTTCTTGCCGATGATGTGCCAGGGGACGATGACAACTTTATAGTTGGACTTGGCAAGGGTCGCAGGCTCAATGAAATCCGCCCACAAGTCCAAATTCCACAGCGCCCGGTAATACCCGCGGAATGAGTGTACGGACGCGTCTTCATTCCCCGCCATGGCAAAATTCATGATGCCGTTGTCCTGATCGAGCAGCAGCGCCACCTGCGGTTTGGGCACGTAGTCTTTCAGGATGTCCCAATGATTCTGGATAAGCCGATTATCCGCGGAAGCTTCCCAGACGCGCTCGGTTGGGGAACCGTCACGGTCAACCAATCCGTAACCGGTGGCTTCCCCGCCCGTGGCTTCAGCGTGATAGGTCCAGTAGAGGATTCCCTTGGCCCCGGCCGCAACCGCCAGCCAATTCCACAGGCGAATGTCGCGTGCGCGCATGTGCATGGATTCATACATCCCGCTGCTGCCGTGTCCGCCTTGCAGCTCGGTCATCCAGAAGGGCTTGCCCGCAGCCTGGGAGCGCGTCACCTCGAACTTGGCCACGCCGTGATAGACGCGGGTTTCATCGCGGGGGAAATTGGAAAGCCCCCATGCCTGCACCTCTTCTGCCAGTCGCCAGCCGTTCATGCCGTCCAGCGCGAAAGGCTCAATCGGCGGCTGGTATCCGCAATGGCTTTCGAGGAGACTCTTGGTATCGACTTCCTTGATGGCGGCAACGCGGTAGCGCATCTGCCAGGTGGTGCGCTCGATGATGAAGTTGCGCCAATCGATCCAATCGAGGTACGTCTGTTTGACGGAGCGCGGCGGATCGACCTCCGTCCAGTCGGAATAGCGTCGCACCCAGACCTCGTTGAGATCGTAGAGACTGCCGTACTTCTGCGCGAGCCACTTGCGGAACAGCGCAATCGTCTGGTCGCAATAGCAAAAGATTCGCTCCTGCGGCTGGATCCACATGTTGCGCGGCCAATCGGGCTCGATATGAACCTCATTCCAGCAGTCGTAGGCGTACATGGAAGAATGCGCCGCGGCCATTTTGGAGATCTCATGAATAAAATTTGCCGCCGCTTTCTGCACGGGTTCCCAATCCCAGCAGAGCCCGGGCCAGCCGCCGCTCACGTTGTTGGCGCTGTCCTGAAGGCGCACCGGCGCTCCTTTGGCATCCACGTAGCGAGTTTCCGGGTGCAGCCGCTCGAGCCAATACGGCGCTTCTTCCATGACGATGCCCAGCAGCACGCGCAGACCGAATTCATCGCAATACTTCATGACTTCATCGACGTCGTCAAAAACATATTTGCCCGGCGCGGGATTGTAGTAGGTCCAGGCAGGATAAATTCGAATGATGTTGAAGCGGTATTTCTGCGCGATGTCCTTGAGCATCTGGCGGCGCTCGGAGGCGGGAGGATTCGGCGGACGGTAGAACGCCGTTCCGTAGACGAAAGGTTGGGCGGTGGGAAGCAGGGCCGTAGACTCCGAGTCGCCGGCGGAACCTGGCGGCCCGCAAATATCTTCAAGCCTCCCCACGAAAGGCTGATGGCGCCTCCCGCCGTGCGCAGAAAATTCCGTCGCGAAAAGCCGTTGCTCATGGTTCCCCCTGAATCCACCGCTGAAAGATGAATTGCGGCGCCTAGCATACCATCAGGTTGAGCATTTTCAAGGGAGCAGGCTGCGGAAAATCGAGTGTGCCGGGTTCGATATTCAGGGATTGGCTAAAAGTTGCGTGCTGTGGCGCGATTTCCTTTGGAGTGCGGCCGCAAAGCTGCCGCCTTGGATTGCGAAGGCAGATCATGTTTCATGTTTTCATTCTCTCCCACATGGGGCGGTTTTTGCCTTTGCTTTTAGGCCCATTTGGATGGAAAAGGCGGCAGCTTTGCGGCCGCACTCCAAGCTGATGTCCTTTCGAACTGAACGCTTATGGCTTCGCAGCCTGCCGCCGTCGCCGCCCGCTCATCAGATAAATTGCCGAGCGCAATTCGAGCAGCGGATCAGCCGAGGGGTCGATGCCATCGACGCGCGGAATGGGATCGAAAATAATCCGTCGATGCTCATCGTCGTCGGGAGCGATCACGGTAAGGGAAAGCGTCCGAATTGAACCAACGGTCGATCGGCGGGCCAATGAATCGTGGCATCGTCAACGGCATCGCTGCGGTCGGCCACCTGCACCTGGATGTTGAATCGAATTGGGCCGGAACTAACGCGGCGAGTCAATTCATTGGATAGGTAATTGGCATCCTGCGCTTTGGCCTTGGCGTCATCGAGGTACTCGGTTCCGCCCTCCGGCACAATCCGGTAGCGGCCGAAACGCGACTCGCCGGCTTGATTGGTGAAGCGGTAGGCCGTGACGCCATAGAAAGCCTCGCGCGCATAACTCGTCGGAAATGGCTTGGGGGTTTGGACAAACGCCAGAGTTTCCGGGTGCTTGGACACGAATCCCGAGGGATCGCCACTCGCGACCGCACGCAGGAATTCCAGAAACTCCGGGCCGTTGCGGGTGGGAAATCCGTCTGTCGAGTGGCTCACGATGTCGGTGTGCGTGTGCTCGCCCAAATTGAATCGGATGGCCATGCCGCGCGGGCTGGCGTTGGGATCGTTGTCGGGGATGACGGGAACGCCCGTGGAGACGGAGAATCTGGCCGTAACCGGAGTGGAGGGGCGGGAGGCGTGCGGGGCGCGAGTGAGCGAAGCAGCCTCCGCCGATGGCGTAAAAGTGCCGCTCAGCATGATGCCCTTGGCGTGCGCCGGTCGGAAGCCGGGATGCAGACCGAACAGGATATCGAACTGTGCGATCAAATCATTGGCGAGTTTGTTGATTCTATCGTCGGATGAGAGTGGCATGAAGTCCTCCTGCGTTTGAATTTTTTCGGTGAGGTTTGCCCAAACTGCAACAGATAGGACGGCCGGGTAGTGTCCTAATTTGGGGACTGATTTAATTGATTCATCCAGCGAGCTGATCTTTCCGCAAGCGGGAAGAAAAAGGCCAACCGCCCTGCCTCAGCCCGTGGAGCGGGTGAGGTCCTGTAGCCCACGGTGAAGCCGTGGGAAATCGCCCGCTCACGGCCTTCCGCCAGCCCCGGAGGGGTGGTGTCGGGCCACCGGACGTCGCCGCCTCCGGGGCTCCAAGGGAATTTTTCGACCCGGGCCCGCAGTCCCACGGCGGGCTCGCCGTGGGCTACAGGACCGCGCCACTCCGTGGCTCAACTTCACGCCCCGGGATGAGTCAAGGAAGTTGGTCCCCTAAATTAGGACACTTCCGACGACCGGTACAACAGCCCAGATCAGAGCTTATTCGCTTATTGAATGTTGCCCTATCGAAAATATTCCCGTTGAGTATGATGCCTAAGATTCGGCTCAGTTCCAAAGATTAAATTTTCGTTTTGAAATCGATCCATTTGTAGGGGGTGGCTCGCCCTCCCTGGGGGCCGATCTGCGCCCAAATCAGCCGTAGGGGGATGGCTTGCCGTCCCCTCCGTGCATATTACGACCAATCCAAACGCGGGACGGCTGATTGTATGCAATCGGCCAGGGTAGAGCAAGCCCTACCCCTACAATAACCGCGTCGTCGCGCAACCGAATCGCCATTGCCATCGCACGCGAATCATGGGATTCTGTCTGGCCGTTTGATACCTCCGTTGGGAGCTTGCAATCAAAATCATGGACTCGCTCGTCCCCACCCGCGTTCGCTGGATTCTGGTCGTCGCCATCACGCTCATGGTGGCGATCTTCTTCGTCGACCGCGTCAATGTCTCGATCACCGGACACCTCATCTCGCAGGATTACAGCTTTTCCGACGAGCGCCTGGGCAAGATTTTCAGCGCCTTCTTTTTCGGTTACGCCTTCCTGCAAATCCCCGCCGGGTGGGTGGTGGACCGCCTCGGCCCCCGCCGCGTGCTGGCCTACGGCGCGCTTTGGTGGGCGGTCTTCACGGCGATGACCGCCAGCCTTCCCGCCGGATTCGCGCACGCGTTCGTGGTGCTGTGGTTGGTGCGGTTCTCGCTCGGAGCCGGAGAGTCGGTGGTGTTTCCCAGTTCGAACCGCTGGGTGGCCAACTGGATTCCCACCGCCGACCGCGGCCTGGCGAACGGATTGATCTTCGCCGGAGTCGGCGCCGGCTCGGCCTTCGCGCCGCCGCTGATCCGCTACCTGATGGTGCATTTCAATTGGCGCACCGGTTTCTGGGGCTGTGCGGTCCTAGGACTCCTGGCGGCCAGTGTCTGGTATTGGATGGCCCGCGACCGTCCGGACGAGCATCCGAAAGTGAACGAGGCGGAGAGAAACTGGATCATCCAGGGCCTGCCCAAGGGCGACCCCGAGCACGCGCCAAGACTCGCCTGGAGCACCATGCTCGCCAGCAAGGACGTCTGGGCGCTGACCTTCAGCTATTTCTGCTTCGGCTACTCGCCCGGAATCTATTTCACCTGGTTCTTTAATTATCTCACCCAGGTGCGCGGCCTGAATCTTAAGACCGCCAGCTACTACAGCATGTTGCCGTTTCTCGGGATGTCGATTGGCTCGGTCATCGGGGGTTGGATTGCCGATAAAGTTAGTCGTCGATTATGGCCGATGGTGGGGACGATGCGGCGTTGCGGCCTTTGGCATGATGGGTCCGCCCTGTTCCTGGGCGGCGCCCTCCGCGTCTCCACGGCCACCACCGCCAGCGTCATCCTGGCCGCGGGCGCGGGCTCGCTCTACGTCTCGCAGAGCGCGTATCTGGGCGCTTTCCGCCGACTTTGGCAAGGGTTCCGCCGGCTCGCTTTCCGGCATGATGAATATGGGCTTGCCAGTTGGGAATCGCCGTCACCGCCATCACCACGCCCCTACTCGCCAAGCTTACGGCTGGCCGGCGTCGTTTACCGACGGCGGCGGGACTTGTGCGTTTTGGGCGCGGCGCTTTGGCTGATCATCAACCCCAACCTCTCGCTAAAACATGTTGAAGATCGTGCAGTGCTGGGCGCGCCGATACCCGATTGATGGAGGTTCGCATGAGCAAATCCTTCACCGTCATCGCCGCCTGCGTCGTAACCATGGCCTCGATCGCCGTTCCGCGGATGGGATATGCCAGGCCGGCGGACGCGGGCATCACCGTTGAGAAAATCGTGGTCGCCACCGCCGTTGCCGATCATGAGCCGTCGGGTGAGGCCAAGGAGTTCCCCGCTTCCACCGGCACGCTCTACTGCTGGACCAAGGTAAACGCCAAAACTGTTCCCGCCACTATCAAGCACAAATGGTATCGGGACGATAAGCAAGTTTTCGAATATTCGCTCGACCTCAAATTCAATTCCACGCGGACCTGGAGCAGCAAATCGGTCACGCCGGGAAAATGGCGCGTCGATGTGACCGACGAAGGCGGAACTGTGTTGTCGTCGGTGGATTTTGTCGTGAAGTGACGCCTTTGCCGTGAATTCCGGGTGGCGCAGAGATTGTTGTAGATGTCTGCGCCAGATCGACAACTTTCAGCATACTGTCGACGGCTTGCAAGGGGAGGTTCGCCGGCAGGTGCAGACTGCCGTCTTTTGCAGTCTGCGATTCCAATGGAGATGGCCCTTTGATGGTTTGCTCCGCAGCGATTGAAAATCATCTCTGCGCAAGCCCCGAGAAGTTCCTTCGCAATCGCAGACTTTAAACAACAAAAGTCTGCGCCATCCAGCGACATCCTCGTTGACGCCGTTTTCTGCCCTCGCGCCAGCCGTTTAATTGCCCTTAGTCGTGACCGGCTTTGAGCTAGTGACAAACCGCGTTCCATCCCAGCGAAACCATAGCGGCGGCGGATCTGGCGCGGGAAAATTACTTTTGCCGGGATGGCGCGCTGCCGAAAGGGCAACCGTTAATCCTTTTGCGCCGGGGTAGAAATAGAAGTACTCCATGCTACCGTTCGGGGGGAAGACGTTCTGCCACCCCAAAGTTTCGTTCCATAACAAAACATCCAGATGCCCTCCTAACGTGGCACCTATTCCGGCCATTACCGCGACGCCATCGGTGGCAGCTCCTGGCAAGTGAATTATCTGCAAGGCATTGGGTACAAAGAGCACCTGTGCTCGATAAGAGATTTCATATACTTTCTCGTAGTCCTTTCCCACGGAACGGAGCAAGTCAACAAACAGGGTTTTATCGAGCACCTTTATCTGAGGACTGTAGTAAGCAAAAACGATGTCCTCGCTGTCGGGTCTGAGGATGTGTGCGGTCAGTACAGCCGGCTTTCTCTCCCCGACTTCCCGGCAACGTAGTCAAACGTGTATATCTCCGCAAGCTCGGCGTTCGGGGGCATGAACTTCCGGGCTTCGGCTACGGGGTTTATGCGCGACTCTTGCGCCAGCGCCGTAGCACAACCCAAGAGAACCAATCCCAATGATCGCGCTAAGGAAATTTCCATTGCACGCCTCCCATCCCTCCAATTCCAAGGTTTGAAATTGTTCCGTCACCA
>CAVTDA010000054.1:0-15480 GCA_963733285.1 uncultured Acidobacteriota bacterium | reverse complement strand
ACACATTGCTCTTTCTGCCCGCCGCCGTCAAAGTCAGCGCGTCTCCTTCCGCGCGAATCGTCGCCGGTTGTGTCAATGTAGTCGCAGCGCACCCAGCGCAGCTTCGCAACGCGATCATGTGATTTGGCTGGCCAGGCGTGATCACTATTTCGCGGTCATGCCACAACGTCCACATTCCAACACGTAGCGTTCCTCGCGCAGCCGACGGAGTTTCTCGCGGGGTTACAATTGCGGAGTTCGCAGAGGCCTGCTGCGCCGGCTCCATGCCGGACCGGATCACGCCGAACCCGGCCACCCCGGCTGCCGCCAGCAGGCTCACGAGCAATCGCGCCATCCACTGTCGATTCACGGCCGGTCGGGTCACGGGCGGTCGAGTCACGGGCGCTCCAATGGCGCGCTGGCCAGAATTTCTCCGGCCACATGCGCCGCATCCGCGCCCGGCCGCAGGCAGATTCCCCGCGAGTGCACCCGTCATGGCTCGTCTCATATCTCTGACGAGCTAAAGTTCTTAAGGGTTCCTGCCATCAAGAATGTACCATAAAATATCAGGGCGATTCCCACGTCTATAGAAGTGGATGGAGAGCGTACAAAGCATCGCTGGCATGATCGACGAACAGGATCGGCGCATTACCGAAGACGTCGAGCGGGAAAAGCCCCGCCTGCGCATATTCATCCGCAGGCATGTACTGGATGAAGGCGACACGGAAGACATCCTGCAAGAAGTCTTCTACGAACTGCTCCAGACCTACCGGCTGATGAAACCCGTGGAAAAGGTCGGCGCGTGGCTTTTTCGCGTCGCGCGGAATCGCATCATCGATCGGTTTCGCAGGCGGAAGCCCGAGGTTTCGATGGGCGATGATGCAACGCGCAACGATGAGGGAGAGACGTTTCATTGGGAAGACGTGCTTCCCTCGCCTGAAGCCGGCCCGGAAGCGGCTTATGCGCGCGAGATTCTCCTCGACGAGCTTGAATCGGCCATTGACGAACTCCCGGAGGAACAGCGCGAGGTCTTCGTGGCCCACGAAATCGAAGGGCGCAGCTTCAAGGAGTTGTCCGCTTCAACCGGAGTGAGCGTAAACACGTTGCTCTCCCGCAAGCATTACGCCGTGCTGTCGCTGCGCCGGCGGCTGGGTGAAATATACGACGAATTTAAGAAGAGGTGAGAACTGTCATGAGAAGGCACTGGTTACTTCGAGGCTTAAAGATTTTGGCCATCGTTCTGATTGCGGCAACGGCGCTGAGCTTTGCCGTTATGGGACTGTGGAACCACTTAATCCCGGCGATATTCGGTCTGCATGCCATCAGCTTTTGGCAGGCATTGGGACTTCTTGTTCTCAGCAAGATCCTGTTTGGTGGATTCCGCGGCCGGCCAGGGTGCTCGACGCGCTGGCGTGAGAGAATGCTGGATCGCTGGGAACGGATGACTCCCGAGGAACGGGAAAAATTCCGCGCCGGAATGAGCGGACGTTGTGGACCCTTCGGATCGTCGCCGGCCGCGCCCAAACCCTAAGAAACGTTTGCTGGTGCCACCGGAGGCAAGCATGTCACACCGTGTCTGTCCGTGGTGGTTGGGATATTTTCTGCTCAGTCCGATTCGCCGGTTAGGACAGAACCCGCATGAAGTTGTCGCCCCATTCGTAAAAGCCGGCATGACCGTACTTGAGCCCGGCCCCGGAATGGGATTCTTCACCCTCGAACTTGCCCGATTGGTGGGCTCCAGTGGCCGAGTGGTCGCTGTCGATCTTCAGCCACGCATGCTTGCCACTCTAAAGAAACGGCTTTCCAAGGCCAGCCTCCAAGAGCGAGTGGAAACCAGAGTTGCTTCCCCGAATAGTCTGGGTATTGCTGATCTTGCCGGGTGCGTTGATTTTACCCTGGCGTTTGCCCTTGTTCATGAGTTGACGGCCCCGGAGCTATTCTTCCAGGAAGTCGCGAAGGCCTCAAAGCCAGGCGCGGGTCTGCTGTTCGCCGAACCCACCGGCCATGTAAAGCAAGCTCAATTTGAGGCTGAAATCAATGCAGCGATCGGCGCGGGGTTCGAGGTGGTCGATCACCCGAAAATTCGCCGCAGCATTACGGCCTTCTTGAGGAAGACTTAGGGCATGCCCCAGTTGGAATCCATCTTTACAATCATACTGCCGCAATTCGCTCCACCTAAAAATCATCTAGTGCCGGACCTTGCCGTTCCTGCTGGCAATCCATCGATCCATTTTGGCTTCCAGGATGTCGAGAGGCAGCGGACCATCTTCAAGAATCGCATCGTGGAACGCACGCAAGTCAAATTGACCTCCCAATTCTTGCTGTGCCCGCTCACGAAGCTCGATAATCTTCATCTGACCAATCTTGTAAGACAGGGCCTGTCCCGGCCAAGCGATGTAGCGGTCCACTTCCGTAGCCACCGTGGCCTCGTCAATTCCCGAATGCTGATGAAAGAAGTCCACCATCTGCTGACGCGACCAGTGCTGCGAGTGCACCCCGGTATCAACCACCAGACGAATTGATCGCCACATCTCGTTTTGCAGCCGCCCGTATTCACTGTACGGATCCTGGTAGAAGCCCGCCTCTTTGCCCAGACGTTCTGCGTAAAACGCCCAGCCTTCGGAATAGGCGTTGTAATACGTGAATCGCCGGAAGGCGGGCAGATCCGTCCGCTCCTGCGCGATGGAAAACTGCAAATGGTGACCGGGAACGCCTTCGTGGTAGGCAATCGCTTCCACACTCGGCAACAGACGGTGTTCGGGATTGTATTCGTTGACGTTAACGCGACCGGGCCGCGAGCCATCACCGGCGCCAATCATGTAATCCGCCGGCGGGGCGTTTGCGGCGCGGAAAGCCTCCATCGGTACCACCTCCAATTTGTTTTTGGGCAGGTGGAGAAAGAGCTGAGGCAGCTTGGCGTACATCTGGTCCACATCGTGCTTATAGAGATTCAAGAGTTGATCTCCGGAAGCCGCGTACAACTGGCGGTCATTCCGGATGTGCTCATTGAAGCTCGGCAAATCGTTGTAACCCTGCTGGCGGGCGATCTTGAGCATTTGCGCTTCGATTTCCCCCACTTGCTTGAGCCCCATCTGGTGGATTTGGTCCGGCGTAAGGTTGGTCGTGGTCATTTGCTTTACCGCAAACCGATATCGGGAGTTACCGTCTGGTAGCGCCCACACGCCATATTCCATCCGCCCATGCGGAACGTATTCGGTGCGCAAAAACTGCGCGAGGCGCGCGAACGCAGGGGCAGCGTCTTGCTTGATGGCGGCAAGCACGGCTTCACGCAGAGGCTCCTGCTCGGCCGCCGGAACCCCGGCAGTGAATTCCTTGACGGGCTGGTAGAACGGACTCGCTCCCGGGGCCGAATCCGCGATGTCCTGAACTTGAATCGCTACCTTCTCCAGCAGGTAACGTGGAAGAATCAGATGGTCCTTGAGGCCTTGGCGCAGGTTGGTGGTGGCTTGATCAAGGACGCGGGGAATTTGGCGCAGGCGGGCAGCGTAATCCTGATAGTCCTTCACCGTGTGGAATGAGGTGATCGAAGGCAGGCTCGCCAGGCCAATGTGCAGTCCATTCATCTGGTCAAGCGGCATCTCCCAGTCTTTGAATTTCGCTCCTTCGATCTGCTCGCGCAGATTGCGAATGATCAAGTCGCGGCTCAGGCTCTCCTCGTCGGGAAGCCTGTGGTGTCGATCGCTTCAAACCGGGCCAGAGCCTGATTCTCATGATCAATTTCCCTTGCGATGGCTTGCGCGGAATAGTCGGCCAGACGGTCGTTGTATCGATTGTCCCCCACCGAAGTCGCCAGCTCGGGGTAAGTGCGGAGCTGGTGCTGCCATTCCTCCTCAAGCGCCGCCTTCAACTTGGCCCGGCGAGCATTGAGAGTGCTTCCATCCGGTGGCAGCGCCACCAGCGCCACCGCACAGGAGAAGAAAATAAGTATGGATAGACCCAAGCTCATATCACCCATCCTTTTCATCACATGTCGTTACTCCGCAAGAAGGCTCATTATAATATCGGTAGCGACGGACGCCACGGTTTGAGTTATATTTTGCAGGCCGAGAAGTTGAGTGCTTGAACCCGCCGAAGCGAAGCGATTGTAGCAATGGTGCGCGACGGAATTGGATTCGATGGCAGAAGCAGCGAAAACATTATTCCTGGTGGTCAGCGCCCTGTTTCCCATTGTGGACCCGTTGGGAGGCAGCCCCATCTTCTTGGCCATGACCCGAGAATATTCTTCGAGCACGCGCCGTGCATTATCCTGGCGCATTGCCGTGAATGGATTCTTCCTACTCATTGGATCGTATTTCATCGGGACTCATATTCTTTCCTTCTTCGGGATTTCGTTGCCCGTCGTCCAAGTGGGGGGAGGCCTTGTCGTCATCTCCACCGGATGGACTCTACTGAAACAGGGCAGCGGGGTTGACCAGAAGAGCGGGAAGAAAGACCTCGAGCCCGAGGATCCATTCCACAATGCCTTCTACCCACTCACCCTTCCTCTCACAGTGGGCCCCGGATCGATTTCGGTTGCGATCACGCTGGGAGCCAATGCGCATCACTATCAAGGAATTCACCTCGCAGGCATTCTGGCGGCAATTCTGGGATGTGTGATTCTCGCCGTCAGCATTTATCTCTGCTATGGATTCGCCGATCGCCTTGCGCGGATTCTGGGCACAACGGGCATGACGGTGATTCTGCAGCTTACCTCATTCCTGGTCGTTTGCATTGGTGTGCAAATCCTGTGGAACGGCGCAAGCGCGCTCCTGGGCCCAATTTTCCTGCACGCCCGCTAAACGCGGACTCAACCTCGGCGCGACTCGCGTTGTAGTCGAAAAGCTGGGGCCAACAATGTACGGCCGCCCAATCCGTAATCCGCTTGCCTCCGCTGCAGGACTGAGGCATCATCTCTTACCGAAAAGGTGTGCCCAATGTTCATTCCGTAAAAGGAACTCACCGCCATGAACAAGAAACCTGTCTGCGTGAAAACAAAATGGAATGGCCGAGAGGCATACACGCTTCGCAATGACCTTGTGCAATTGGTAACTCTGCCCGGGGGCGGCCATATTGCGGAGTTTCAGTTCCTCCCTGATACAGGGTTGCCGGTTCTGAATCCACTCTGGGTCCCGCCCTGGAAGTTGATTGAACCGGGCAAGTATCGGAAGGAACAGCACACTTCAACTTACGGAACGTCCAATGAGGGCAAGCTGCTTTCCGGCATCGCCGGCCACAACATTTGTCTGGACTATTTCGGCCCGCCTTCCGAGGAGGAAGCCGCGCAGGGTCTTTCCACGCATGGGGAGGCGCCTTCAGCCAAATGGCTGAAGACCCGGTTGCGAGCAACCGCGCAAGAAGTTGGCTTAACACTCGAGGTTAGCCTGCCGGTAGCAGGATTGCACTTTTCACGTGAAATTCGAATGCACCGCGGGGAATCCATCGCCTACATCACCGAAACGGTAGTCAATGAAAAGAAGGCAGACCATTTCTTCCATTGGACGCAGCACGTCACGCTGGGGCCGCCCTTCTTAAGTCCGGACACTTGCCGGATCTCTCTTCCCGGAACCCGCGGAAAAACCAGCAATGGCGCCTACGGCGAGGCCGATTTTCTCGCCCCATCGCGCAATTTTCATTGGCCATTTGCCCCAGCGCGCAACGGGGGAAGCGTCGATCTGACCCGTCCCCTCTCGCAGCCGGGACTTGGCACGCTGGCTTCGGTTCTCTTGAACCCACGCCGCAAGGTGCAATTCGTCGCGGCGTTGAATCAAACACACCGGCTGTTGATTGGTTACTGCTTCCGCCATGCGGATTTTCCCTGGGTGGCGATTTGGGAGGAGAACAACGCAAGGTCCGCCGCGCCATGGAAGGGACGCGCCCAAACTCGCGGGCTCGAATTCGGCTCCACGCCTTTTCCCATCACACGGCGGGAGGCTTTTGCCGTTTCACCCATGTTCGACACGCCCACGTTTTCCGTGATCCCGGCCAAAGGCAGGAGAACCGTGAACTACCTCGTCTTTCTCGCTCAGATTCCGGAGGTTTTTGGTTGGGTGAGAGATGTAAGCGTTACCAAGGGCGAGATCCAAGTGCAAGGCGCGGGCCGACAGTCAACCCTGCGTCTGCCGGCATCGGGGCTTGCGGAAACTGGATTGAGTTAGACACCCAAGACGGGCGCCGGGACGGGGTTATTTTCCGTGCTCCAAAGCCTTAACCGTGGGGAGCTTGGAAGTATCCCACCCTCCACCCAGGGCCTTCACCAAAAGGACGCTGGCGCTCATCCGGCGGGTCAGAATATTGAGCGCTTGAGCCTGATCCTGGAGAAGGATCGCTTGTTCGGTGATCACCGAAAGGTAATTGACGGTGCCGGCCTTGTACTGGTAGGTCGATATGTCCAGGGCATTCTGCGCAGCCTTGACGGCGTCGTCCTGGGCCTGGGACTCATTCTCAAGAACCCGAAGCGCGGACAAGTTATCCTCGACCTCCTGGAACGCGGTTAGGACGGTTTGCCGGTAGTTCGCCACAGTCGCATCATAGGCCGCGATATTCTGCTGTACAGTCGCCCGGCGCCTTCCGGCATCAAACACCGTTTCGGCCAATTGCGGTCCCACGGACCAGAAACGGCTGGGCCATGAGATCCACTGCAGGAAAGCGGCGCTCTCCACACCCCCCGTTGCGCTGATCGAAATGGTGGGATAGTAGGCTGCCTTGGCAATCCCGATTTGCTCGTTTGCCGCAGCCATCTGGCGTTCGGCTGTGGCGATGTCCGGCCGCCGCTCAAGTAGCGTAGAGGGAACTCCGACGGGAACCGGCGGTGGAGTGATTTGAATGGGGCCAGCGGAAACGGTAAGTTCCACCGGGGCCTTGCCCGCAAGCACGGCGATGGCGTGCTCGTATTGGGTACGAGCTACATCTAGATCGATGAGTTGAGCGCGGGCGGTGTTCAGTTGCGTCTGCGCCTGGGCAACATCGGAACCCGACGCCACGCCACTGTTGAACCGGTCTTCGGTAAGCTTTAGGTAGTCCCGATAGGACTTAACCGTTTCCTCAAGCAGGTTCTTGTTGCCATCGGCACCCCTCAACTCAAAATAATCCTGGGCCAACTCCGACTGATAGGAAAGACGCGCGCTTTCCAATTCAGCTTCGCTCACCTGGGCAGCCTCGGCAATGGCGGTATACTGTCGTCGCACGCTTCCCCAAATATCCGCCTCGTAGGAAACATCGACGGGCAGATCGTACGTGGTGCGGGAGGCGGGCTTGAAGTTTTGAACCCCGGCGGTACCAGTCACCGACGATCGCGAATTGATGATGGAAGGCGAGGTGGTCACTGTAGGATAGAGGTAGGAACGGGCTATCCGGACATTCAGCTTCGCCTCGCGATATTGCGCCTCCTCCTGTTTGATATTCTGGTTGGAAAGGTTGACCTGATCTTCCAGAGCATTGAGTTGCGTGTCATTGTAGATCTCCCACCATTTGCCGCGCGCAATGGCGTCGCTTGGATGCACTGTAACCCACTCAGATGCCTGGGGGGAGTCCAGTGGCGGAAGTTCCCTATAGGCATTGGGCACGGGGGCCGGGGGGCGGTGATAATTCGGCCCAACCTTGCAGGAGGTGAGCATGAGGCTGAGCACGATCAAAAGCAGGGCGAAGGCGGCAGGCAGATGGCGCTGGCAGAATTCAGGCGGCACATTGCCGGACTCGCGCATCTGCGACTTTTGACTTTTGCCTCGCGATTCTAGCATCCACGCTTCCCTTTGGATCATTACCTTCTCCTCAAATCACCCGCCGGCCGATCAGCCAATCTGTCGTGAACGACACCGCCCGCGATTTTGCCCTATCCAGAGTGCGTCATTATCCGCTTCGTCCAAACAACATCCTAAACCTCGGGGGCCAATGGCGCCTCGGCATGGGGCGTGGCACCGAGCATTCGATATATCGTGTCCCGAAGCCAATTGAAAAAGATGTAAACCGCCGGCGTGGTATATAAGGTCAGCACTTGGCTGACAATGAGCCCTCCGATGATGGCGATGCCCAGCGGGCGTCGAAATTCCGATCCCACGCCCGTGCCGAGGGCGAGGGGCAAGGCACCCAATATGGCCGCCATGGTCGTCATCAAGATGGGCCTGAATCGCAGGAGGCAAGCCTCAAATATTGCATCCCGGTGATGTTTTCCCTCGGTGCGTTCGGCGGCCAGCGCAAAGTCAATCATCAGGATGGCGTTCTTCTTCACGATCCCAATCAGCAAGACGATTCCGATAATGGCGATAACCGTGAGATCCGTGTGTGTCATCATCAGAGCCAAAAACGCGCCGACGCCCGCTGAAGGCAGGGTGGAAAGAATAGTGACGGGGTGCACGAGGCTTTCATAAAGAATTCCCAGGACCAGATAGACTGAAATCAGTGCAGCGAGGAGCAACCACGGTTCGCTGCTGAGCGAGTCCTGATAGGCGGCTGCGTTTCCGGCATATCCGGTGCGGATGGTTGAGGGCAGACCGATTTTGGAGGCGCCATCGGTGATCGCGTCCGTGGCATCGCTCAGCGCCACGCCCTGCCGCAGATTGAATGAGATGGTCGCGGCGGGAGAGAGTCCCTGGTGGTTTACCGAAAGAGGAGCGGTGCGAACATCATACTTCGTGAAGGCACTGAGCGGCACTTCCTTCCCGCCGGGGGAGCTCACATAGATTTGGTGAAGAATCGAGGGGTTTTGCCAGTATTGGGGAGCCGCTTCCATAATCACGTGGTACTGGTTGAGCGGCGTGTACATGGTGGCGACCTGCCGCTCGCCAAACGCGTCATAAAGTGTGGCGTCAATCAGTTGGGGTGAAATGCCAAAGCGCGCCGCCGTGGACCGGTCATAACCTACATAGGCTTCCAAACCGCGGTCCTGCTGGTCGATGTTCACATCGGTAATGTCATGAATGGTGCGCATTTCCGCGAGCATACGGGGTGCAAAGGTCTGCAAATCCGGAAGATTGTCTCCGCGCATGGTGAATTGGTACTGAGCAGCCCCGAAGCGGCCACCGACACGAATATCCTGCGCCGCCTGGAGGATGAGTGTTGCGCCCGGCACCTGGGCTAAGCGGGGGCGCAGGCGGTCGATGATCCGGTCGGCGGAAATGTTTCGTTCGTCGGGGGGCTTCAAAGAAATGAACATCCGGGCCGTGTTGGTCCCGCCACCGCCGGGACCGCTCCCACCGGTAAATCCCTCGACCGTGTCGATGGCAGGGTCGGTGACCACGATGGCGATCATCTTGCGCAGAATCCCGTCCATCTCCTGGAACGACGTGTCCTGGTCAGCCTGGATCTGGCCCATCATGCGGCCATTGTCCTGCTGGGGGAAGAAACCCTTGGATACCCGGATAAAGAGATAGAAATTGAGCCCGACGGTGGCCAACAGCACAAGGAGAGTGACGGGCCAAAAGCGCAACACGACGGTCAATGTTTTTCCATAGAACTCTACGACCCAATTGAAGGCGCGTTCACTTGCCTGGTACAGCCAACCGTGGGACTCATGTTCCTTCAAGAGATACGCGCACATCATGGGAGTGGCGGTGAGCGACACAACCATGGAAACAACAATGGCAATGGCCAGGGTGACGGCGAATTCGCGGAAGAGCCGGCCCACGATTCCTCCCATCAACAAAAGCGGAATGAACACGGCAATCAGTGAAATGCTGATAGTGACCACGGTGAAGCCGATTTCCTTGGCCCCCTCCAACGATGCCGCGAACGGTGTCATGCCTTTTTCCAAATAGCGGGAGATGTTTTCAATCACCACAATGGCGTCGTCCACAACAAATCCGGTGGAAATGCAAAGCGCCATAAGGGAAAGGTTGTCGAGACTATACCCAAGGAGGTACATCACCCCGAATGTCCCCACTAATGAAACCGGCACGGCCACGCTGGGAATAAAAGTCGTGCGAGGATTGCGCAGAAAAACAAAAACCACCAAGATCACCAGAATCACGGAGATCAGAAGGGTGCTCTCTACGTTGTGCACGGAGGACCGAATAGTCAAGGTTTGATCGAGGGCAACCTGCATGTGGATGGCAGCGGGCATGGCGGCTTGAAGTTGGGGCAGTGCGGCGCGAACCCCATCCACGGTATCAATGATGTTGGCGCCCGGCTGGCGGAAGAGGATCAGCAGAATGGAGGGCTTGCCGTTGGAGTATCCGGCGGCGCGGATGCTTTCCGGCGCATCCTGCGCAACGCCGATGTCGGAGATTCGCACCGCCGATCCGTTGTGATAAGTAACGATAAGGGGGTTATAGTCGACGGCATGAAAGAGTTGATCGTTGGCGCCCACCTCCCACATGCGGTGTCCATCGGAAAAATGTCCCTTGGGAGTATTGGCATTGGCGGCGCTCAGGACGCCCCGAACCTGCTCAAAACCGATGCCGTATTTGTTCAATGCCGGAGGATCCAAATCGATTCGAACCCCGGGCAGCGCGCCGCCTCCGACAATAACCTGCCCCACCCCATTAATTTGCGAAAGCTTCTGGGCCAGGATCGATGATGCGGCGTCGTACAACTGGCTTTTTCCCAGGATGTCGGAGGTGAGGGCAATGATGAAAATGGGAGAATCGGCCGGGTTCACCTTGCGATAAGTCGGATTGTTGGGAAGATTGGAGGGAAGATAGCCGCGGGCGGCGTTTATGGCTGCCTGCACATCACGCGCCGCGGCATTGATGTCACGGTTCAAATCAAATTGCAGGGTAACGCTTGTGTTCCCCAGGCTGCTGGAGGAAGTCATCTCCGTCACGGAGGCGATACGCCCGAATTGGCGCTCGAGAGGTGTTGCCACGGCGGAAGCCATGGTCTCGGGACTGGCGCCCGGCAATCCCGCTGAAACCGAAATCGTGGGAAAATCCACCTGGGGAAGGGGCGAGACCGGCAGAAACTTGAATGCCACGGCGCCGGCAAGGGAGATAGCAATCACCAAAAGCGTCGTGGCGATGGGGCGGCGAATGAATGGCTCAGAAATATTCATGGTCGTTCCACAATGGACTCTTACGTTTGGCCCACGTCACCGAATGAAGCTCTGACTCCTCACGTCTCAATGAACAACTCACCATCGGCATTCGATGCCTTTAAATCAGGTCCTGGCGGCCATTTTTTCTTCGCCCGAAAGCCTCCGGGCGAGGCGTTCGAACCACAAATAAATGACGGGCGTGGTGTAAAGGGTCAGCAGTTGACTCAGGATCAATCCGCCCACCATGGTGATGCCCAGCGGCCGGCGAAGCTCCGACCCCATGCCGGTTCCCAATGCCAGGGAACGCCGCCGAGCAGGGCCGCCATCGTGGTCATCATGATGGGACGAAACCGCAACAGGCAGGCCTGGTAGATGGCGTTCACCGGAGTCATCCCTTCCTTGCGCTCTGCCTCCAGGGCGAAATCAATCATCATGATGCCGTTCTTTTTCACGATGCCGATAAGCAGGACGAGACCAATCAAGGCGATAACACTAAAATCGGTCCGGCAAATCATCAGGGATAACATCGCGCCGACTCCCGCCGATGGAAGTGTAGACAATATGGTGATGGGGTGGATGTAGCTTTCATATAAGATTCCCAAGACTATGTAGACAGTGATAAGCGCGGCCAGAATCAGTACCGGTTCGTTGGAGAGCGAGGCGAGAAAAGAAGCCGCCGTACCCTGGAATTGCGCCACGATACTGGCAGGCAATTTGGCTTCCTTGCTGGCCTTGTTGACCGCCGTCACCGCGTCTCCCAGGGATGCGCCAGGCGCGAGATTAAAGGAGAGCGTTACCACCGGAAATTGACCCTGGTGGTTGACGGTGATCGGAGCATTCATCTCTTCCACACGCGTGAAAGCTGCGAGGGGTACCTGCCCGCCGTTGGGAAATTGGTCGGAGGAAGATATCTTGCCTCCCCCGAAAGTGTTGTCCGATCCGATTGCCGTCGCCAGCCCCGGCGATGTGCCGGTGGAAAGACTTGCCGTCGCGGCCGTCAGCGAACTGGTTGGACCGAACAACTGCGTGGACGAGGTGCCACCCGACACCAAGCCTCCCGAGTTCGTGTTGCTGGCGGCATTGGTGCGAATATAGAGGTCATTAAGGTTCAGAGGGTTCCTCTGAAAGTCGGGATCGACTTCCAGGACCACATGGTACTGGTTCAACTGGGTGAAGATCGTGGACACCTGCCGCTGGCCGTAGGCGTCATAAAGCGTCTGATCGACGGTGGAAGGTGTGATTCCCATACGATAGGCGGTATTACGGTCAACCACCAGCCTTGCGCGCAAACCTCCCTGCTGCTGGTCGCTCGCCACATCGCGCAACTCGGGAATCTCTCTTAACTTTTCCATCAAGCGCGGTGCGTATTCCGCCAACTCGTCGGCGCTGGGATCTTCCAGGGTGTATTGGAACTGCGTGCGGCTGACGCGGTCTTCAACGGTGATGTCCTGCACCGGCTGCATGTATAGGGTGATTCCCGGGACACGGGCCAGCTTGGGCTGCAACCGGCGGATGACATCGCTGGCATCGATCTTTCGTTGATCCAGGGGTTTGAGGTTGATCAAAATGCGTCCACTGTTCAGCGTGGCGTTGGTTCCGTCGATGCCGATGAATGAGGACAGGCTCTCCACAGCGGGGTCCCGCAAAATTATTTTCCCCAGCGCCTGCTGCTCGTTCGACATTTCCTGAAACGAAACCGTTTGCGAAGCTTCCGAAACGCCCTGAATGACGCCCGTGTCCTGAATGGGGAAGAACCCTTTGGGGACATAAATATAGAGCACGATGGTCAGGATCAGGGTTGCGGCCGCCACCAACAGTGTTGTCGTCTGGTGGCGCAGAACGACCTGAAGCGTGCGGTCATAAAACGAAATAACCGCTTTCCAACCATGTTCGGTAACCCGGTAAAAGCGCGATTGCTTGGCCTCGGGCGTGTGCTTCAACAGCTTCGCGCACATCATGGGTGTGAGTGTGAGCGATACGATGGCGGAAACCAGAATTGTCACGGCAAGGGTTACGGCGAACTCCCGGAAGAGCCGTCCTACGATGTCACCCATGAAGAGTAGTGGAATTAGGACGGCGATCAGGGAAATAGTGAGTGAAACGATCGTGAATCCAATCTGTTTCGACCCTTTGAGCGCCGCCTGAAGCGGGGGCTCCCCTTCTTCGATGAAGCGGGTGATGTTCTCAATCATCACGATGGCATCGTCAACGACAAAACCCGTGGAGATGGTCAAAGCCATCAGGCTCAAATTATTCAAGCTGTATCCAAGCAGGTACATGACGCCGAAGGTGCCCACCAGTGAAAGCGGCACCGCAACGCTGGGAATAATTGTCGCAGCGAGATTGCGGAGGAAAAGGAAAATGACCATCACCACGAGCGCCACGGTGAGCATCAATTCAAATTCCACGTCGGCCACCGACGCACGAATCGTGGTGGTGCGGTCGGTTAGAGTCGTAACCGTAACCGAGGTTGGAAGGGAGTTCTTGAGCTGGCCTAAGAGTGCGTCAATTCGATTCACCACGGAGATGACGTTGGCTCCGGGCTGGCGCTGAATATTGACGATGACCGAAGGCGTGTCATTCATCCAGGCCGCCTGCCGGACGTTTTCGATGTCATCCTCCACCGCGGCCACATCGGTGAGCTTCACGGGAGAGCCGTTGCGATACGCAAGCACAAGCGGTGCGTAGTCGGCGCTGGAGAGCAACTGGTCGTTGGCTCCGATCTGATACGACTGGTGCGGCCCGTCGAAATTCCCCTTGGCCTGATTCACGTTGGCGGCCACCAGAACGTTGCGCAGGTCCTCAAGGTTGATGCCGTAGGAAGCCATCAGGGTGGGATTGGCCCGAATGCGCACGGCGGGTTTCTGGCCGCCACTGATGCTCACCAAACCCACTCCGGGCAACTGCGAAATTTTTGGCGCCAAACGCGTGTCCGCGAGATCTTCGACTTTTGACAGGGGCAGGGTTTTTGAATTCAGCGCCAGGGTAAGAACCGGCGCGTCCGCAGGATTGCTTTTGCTGTAGATGGGGGGCGAGGGCAGATCCGGAGGCAGGTACGTGCCGGCGGCATTGATCGATTGCTGGACCTCCTGCTCGGCGACGTCGATATTAAGGCTCAGGTTGAACTGTAGCGTGATGATCGAGCTTCCATCCGAGCTGGTGGAAGTCATTTGCTGCAATCCCGGCACCTGGCCGAACTGGCGCTCCAGGGGGCGGTTACGGACGTCGCCATCACGTCGGGGCTGGCCCCGGGATAAAAGGTGATGACCTGAATTGTGGGATAGTCGACCTCCGGCAGGGCCGAGACAGGCAATTGTATGAAAGCCACCGCGCCCGCCAGGAAGATTGCGACCATCAGCAAGAAGGTTGCGATAGGCCGGAGGATAAAGATCCGTGACGGGTTCATGAACTCCCTTTCTTTCTCCTCTCGCCGGGTTTGGGCACTTTGATCGGGGTTCCCTCCTGAAGCTTGTCAACACCCGTCATTACCACCTGGTCACCGGGATTCAATCCGGAGGTTATCTCGGTATCGTCTCCTTCGGTCGTTCCAACGGTGATATTCCTCACTGTAACCGTAAGGTCTGGTTTTGTGGGTGTAGCTGGAACGACCAGATAAACATAGGTCTGCTGGGAATTCCTCTGCACGGTTGCCGTCGGGACCAGCACGACCCCTTTCTTCTCCTGTACAAGCAATCGGGCATTCACAAACTGGTTGGGGAAAAGGCTGCCGTCACGGTTATCAAAGGTCGCGCGCAGCTTCACCGTGCCGGTCGTGGGATCAATTTGATTATCCAGAGTGGAAAGGGCTCCCTCTCCAATCTTATTGGCCATCTCGCGGTCATACGCCTCCACTTTCAAACGCGCTCCAGCATGCATCTTGGCCAGGACGTCAGGAAGTTGATCCTCCGGCAACGTAAAGATCACGCTGATTGGCTGGATTTGGGTGATGACGACCAACCCTGTCGAATCGTTGGCCGTGACGTAATTCCCTGGATCAATGAACCGCAACCCTACCCGGCCGGTAATGGGAGCCGTGACGTGGCAATAGGTGAGATTCAGCTTCGCACTGTCGATTTGGGCCTGATCCGTCTGCACAACGGCCGCATCCGATTTCACCAGCGCCTGCTGCGTGGCCAGTTGCTGCTCTGGAATCGCCTTAAGTGGGGCGAGCGTTTGATACCGGGCTAAATCCACATTGGCGTTTTCGAGATTCGCTTCGTCCTTTGCCAGGTTGGCCTGGGCCTGCTCCAGCATGACCTGATAGGGTCGGGGGTCGATTTCCGCCAGAATTTCATCTTTGTGAACGGTTTGGCCTTCCTGATAAAGCACCTGCATCAGGTAGCCGGAGATTTGGCTTTTTACGGTCACGGTGTAAATTGGGGTCACTGTGCCCAAACCCGTAAAGTAAACTCCAATGTCACCTTTGCGAGCTGACGCAACCACAACGGGAATTGCGCCGGCTCCCCGACCCCCTTTGCCGCCGGGCGATTGTTGAGCGCTTGCAGTACCGCTGGCGGAATTGCCTCGCGTATGAA
>CAVTDA010000053.1:0-13596 GCA_963733285.1 uncultured Acidobacteriota bacterium | reverse complement strand
GTCGAGCTCACGATCGATCTGCCCGACCCGAGAGAGGTTTCGGTTGTTCGGCCGGAAACCTCCGATGTCAGTACGTTTGAATCAAAGCTAAATATTGGGCCTGAGGGGGTTGCGGTTCTTTTGGAGGTCGATTAGGTGTGCCACATCAAGTTAAGGTCTCGTAATGTACCCATTGGCTCTGTAGATCTCGCCGCGACTTTTTGTGGCGCCATGCCCACTTGAATCAACTACGCCAGCATCTCGTCCTTCATTTTCAACGTTCTTTCCCGGAGGGCACTGCGATGTTCCCGCGCTTTACCAAGTTGGCGAAAGCCGATTCAACCAGGACATCTTATCGCACGGTGTACGCCCCCTGGTGCGCAAAGGGCGGATGGTCGGGTTGAGATGAAGTCGCCGTAGTGTCCACGGCGGGGGGAAACGCATAATATGCATTCGGAAGACCCTAAATTTTGAGGGAATTTAGATGAATCATCAAAACCGTAATTCATATATCTGGCAGACAGATCCTGTAAGATTTTCCGCAGCACGTATCGTCTGGTTTCTCGCGGGGCTCTTCGTGGTCGCAGCTTCGGCATCCATCCTGCAGGCGACCGACGATGCTCCACATTACGTTCAGCACGTGGATATGGTCTCGTTAAGCCATCTGGACGTCGGCTTCACCGATATGCCGTCGACGGTACACGAATTTCAGCGTCGTTACCTGGATGTTGCCATCGACCTCTGCTGGGCCACGCGGGATCGCGCTCCGGAAGAACGATTCCACTGGACGGCGGAATCCCTAACGCCAGTTGCGGAATGGTGGCAGCAGGCATCTCCCGAACGCAAGCAACGACTGGTGGAACTGGTCGGACGCGGGCAGATTGATGTCGGCGCCTTTCCGTTCAACCTCGCGCCATTTTCAGACGCCCTCGAGTGGCATCAGATGCTGCACTGGCTACCTGCCGACGCATGGGCGGAGCTGCGGCCACGGGTTGGAATTCAAGACGACGTGAACGGCCTGGCCCGCGCGGGCGCCATGCAATTGCTGGACAACGGGATTCATCGCATTTTCATGGGATTAAACGGGGACGGCGGCGGCCCCCCCTTCCCCGCTCCCGCGCCGTTTTGGTGGGTGATGCCCAACGGCCGCAGGGTGTTTGTTTATCTGGCGGACGGATACTCCCACGCCACAAGCCTATTTGGGTTATGGGGATGGCGCCGTGGCCCCACCCCTCGGGCGTATGAGTTAGCCTACCGGCCTCCCCGCCAGGGCGAGATCTTCGCCTCTGACGAAGCTTCGGTACGGGAGGTGCACAGGCGGTTTGTTGCGAACCTGCAAAAACTGGAAAACCGCGGGTACCACTACCCCCGCCTGGTCATCGCGTTTTCCAACGTGTGGCGCGCGGACGACGATCCTCCCTTTCCCGGCTTGCCGGACTTCGTCGCGACCTGGAGACGGTTGGGGCTGAAGCCGGACCTGGCGTTGGACACGGTTTCCGATGCGATGGAAAAACTCGAAGCTGAAGTTGCTGATACCGCGCCCTCGTACCACGGGGAATGGCCCGACTGGTGGGCGGATGGCCCGGTATCCGGTCCGCGCGAATTGGCCGCCAGCCGCGCCGCCAAACGGATTCTTCAGGCCATCGCTTCACCGGTGTGGGGCGACCTGACGGCTTCGGTTTCTGCGCGCGTGGAGGAACTTCGCCGTGACCTTTGCCTGTTCGATGAACACACCTATGACTCGGCGTGGTCTGAAGCTTTCCCGGACCAGTTCGATTCCGAAGCACAGAAGACCGAAAAAGTAATCCTCGCTTACCGCGCCAAAGAAGGAGCGGAGTGGCTGCTTTCCCAGCGTGCGCGGACGTTGCTCTATCCCCAGCCGCAGGGCTTATACGTGGTGAATGCCACGGCCGCCCCGTTCTCGGGATGGGTGGCATTCCCAGGTCCCGGACTGCGCGACGATTACCAGTCGGTGCGTGATCGCGCCACCAGTGCAATAACCGCTCTCGAGTTTCGCCGCGGCGTTCAAATGAAGCGCCCGAAAAACGGGTCCGAAATCAGCCCGGAGAACCCGACCGGCATATACGCCGATCGGGAACCCCATGCGGTGGCGCGTTTCTGGCTCGCGAACCTGCCGCCGAACTCGGTTGAGGCGTTCAATCTGGAGAAGCAACCAACGATTGCAGCAAATCCTCCGGCACCCTCGTTCACGGCCACGTTCGACACCAACGGCTGGCCAACATCCCTGCGCTGGCCGGGAATGGACAAGCCGCTTTTGGCCGCCGATAGCGGCGAAGTCACGTCGGTCAAGCTGCGCGGCTTCAGTCCACGTTGGAAGGTGATGGACCTGCTGAAAGAAACCGATCGCCAGGTCATTGACAACTTGCGGCAGGAGATGTTGGTCACGACCAGGAGTGAAGAGGCAGAAGAGACCCGGGTGGAACGGCTGCCGCATACGACGGTCTATACCGAAAACCTGGAACTTTCCGCGATGAAATGGCTGGTGCGCCAGCTGGAGGTGTGGAATGACACGCCGCGCGCGCGCCTGACGATTCGGTTGAATCGCGTCGCTTCGACCGATCCCGAGGTCCTGTTCGTCTCTTTCACTCTCCCCGCCCAGCCTGCGCTGCCCACCCTAAGCTCCGGGGGAGTGCCTTTCATTCCCTACCAGGACCAGCTGCCCGGAAGTTGCCGGGATTATTTCTCCTTCGATGGCTGGGTGAAGTACTCGACAAGCGACGGCAACTGGCTGTGGGTCAGCCGGGACGCGCCGGTAGTGACCTTTGGCGGCACGCACATGCTGGAAAAAATGCAGGGGACACCGGCAAATCCGAACCTGATCTTCTCAATGGTGTTTAACAATATCTGGTTCACCAACTACTATGCGGACTCGCCGGGAATTATGGAGTTTCAGTATGACCTGGTTTGGAGCCCCACGAAATACCCTGACCCCGGGGCGATGGCCAATTCCCTGGAGTCAGAGCCGGTGGTGTTGATCAATCCAGCGCCGCGGGAAAATCGGTTCATGATGGAGGACTTGTTCAACCCCTGAGTTCGGAAAATGCCGTTCTGCGCTTACGGTAGGGAGGAGGAGATGGTGGTGGTCAATCCGGAGGTTCCACATTTGGAGGACGATTCGACCTTGCGCATGGACAGGGTGCGCTAAAGGAATATGCACACCTCACCTTTTCTCAAGATCCGTCTCGTGCCGAATCCGCATCCACTCAAGATCAACCCTGGGATCGGCTTTCTCTGCAAATTTGAGGGCTTCAGCCTTGTCAGCGGCTAGCCCTTCCCATACCGTCCACTCGTGGGTTCCAGGCCGGTCTTGGGCAGCCCGACCCGAGACGGCTTCGATGTTACCGCCGATAGTCTCGATGACTTTCCACGTGGCCATATGGCTGTCGATGCTCCTTGCGATTATTCTGGCAGTCCCAGTGCGGTCCATGCTGGATAGCGCAGCAGCTTCCCTTCGCAAACGTTGGCGACATAACGGCCCTGGCAGCGGAACTGCATGATACGTTTCCCCTCCCGTGCCAAAGCTGCCCACCGCGAACCCGTCTTGGGGTTCTGTTCAATCCCTAGAATGTGGAGCTCGCTGTGTCTAAACTCTACGCTGCGGAGCTGCTTCGCTCGAAAGACAGTGACCGGGAAAGAGTCACTCCCAAGTTCAACCGCGCCCTTGCCATCCACGAGCGATTGCTGCCAGGCTGAAATCAGCATCTCTCCAAGCGTCATACGGACAGTCCTCGCATAGAAGGTTGTTCACAAGCAGAACTAATGCCAAGTGAGGAACCATTGTCATCATGAAATACAGCGACCTTTCACACTTGGAGCTAATCGAGTCCGTCATCCAGCTTTCATCAAATCTCCGAGCAATCCTCTGTGTCCAACCGCTCCGCGTTTGGTTCAGCTAAATTATGTTGCCCGTATGACGAGGTTTCTGCAGCCGCATTAACCATCTCAGGGGCAACTCGCGCCAAGGCAGAAATTGTCGAACTGCACCCGGTTCCACTCCGTTCCGAGCGCCGCCATGCCGTAGTTGTGCGACTTTCCCGTATCGACGTAATTGTCAACAGCAGGTTTCCCGTCGATCGAGATGCTGATTGACGATCCGTTGAAAGTCATTTTCAGGTGATGCCACATTCGGGGACGCCAACCCATGATGACGCCGGATTTAATCTTCGTCACCGTTGCGCCTTTGTCGAAGCTTTTCTTGAGCGTCCATCGGCCTTCGCTGTCGACGTTAAGCGCATAGCCGTCCGGCACACTCTGAATATCCAAACAGTCGAAGCCGTTTTCAAGGCACGGAATCAGGTGGTCAAGCCGGCCCCACAGCGTGACGGACCCGTAATCTTCCATCATTACATCGACGCCAAGTTCGTAGTCGGTCCAGCTTTGCGAACCTACCTGATCGCCCAGGAAGGTGAATGGGTAATAGATCTTATTCAGGCCGCCGCCCCATTTGATTGGGGGCTGGACTACGGTCTGGCGCAGGCACTTTCCGGGCCTCCCGGTGCAGCGTGCAACTTCAAAGGAGCCCTCTTGGTCTGCAAAGTAGCGGGCTGGCTGGCCGAGAGCCTCGCGTTCGAAATTGTCCGCGTAGGGCAACGGAAATGGCGCGTCGGCGGGCGGAGACCCGGGATCGCCTTTTTGTTGGCCCGTGGTGGTCGTTAGAGAATAGATGGAACCTGGCTGAAGGCTCAGTGAGTAGGTGCCGCCACCGGCAAGATCCGGCTCCTGCACAAAATAAGTTTCCGCCGCGATGTCCGAATGCCACACGTGGACGGGATCGGGCGAGAGGCCACGTGAAACCATAAAATTGACCTGCTGGCTGTTCGTAGCGTCCGCGGTTTCGATAATGATACTGTAATCGGATTGATTGGGCGCTCTGAGCGTGACGTAGCTGCCCACCACTTTTCCCGCGACATCCTGGATGAGACCCGAAGCGGTGTCAAGGTACTGCCACCCGGGCTGTGCAAATTGTGTGGTGTGGGCGATTGCCCAGAGTGCCGGCGATACTTCGAAGTGGCCGGACCAGGGTGAGGTGGCCTGCACCAGCCCTTCCTTGTAAGGAAAGAACGCGGGGAAAGCGGCTGCCAACGTGCATTGCACCAGCCGGGTCATTTTTCCCTGAATGTAATTCCGGTTGAGCTGTTTGGCCAGCACGCTCGCAGGCGGGCCGGAATAGATCAAATAGGTGTCCTCGCTATCCCACAACGGCACGGGGATGTTTCCGTGCATGAGATTGCGTGCGGCTGGGGTGCTTTCGTATACAGGGTAGTGAACGCCAACAGCGTCCACCGCCTTCATTAGTGCTGGATCCGCTGCCATGTCGTCGGCAAGTTGCCACGCCTCGTGTACGGAGTCGGCGGCCACAATCTCTGTGCGCAAATGGTGCGCCGCATTGTTTCGGACGAGCGCAGACTTAAGCGATTTGATCCATTCCTTGTCGTAACGAATTTCATTCCAAATCCCCAGATAGTTGATGTCAATCCCGTGCACGTCGTGTGCGGCATTGATGAATTTCAGGTCGTAGTCGATCATGTCCTGAGAATAGAAGTGATAGTTGCCAATCCAGCCGGGAACACCCCACGGCAAGATTTCAATAACGATGTTGGGATTTCTCTTCCGCGCTTCCCGCATCAGCCACCACTCATACCCGCGGTTGAAGTTTAAGTCGTCGCGCGAATGCATGTGGCTGGGCTCAGAACCCCACGTGCTGTTGGTGTCGCCGCCGATTTCCACTTTGAGGTCCTGCAAACTGGCGCCATAGTGGGGCTTGAAAAGATAGTCGAGCATTTCGCTCTGGTAGGGCTCGGGGTAGTCGATGAGGAAGCGTGACGCTGCGCCCGCACTGAGTCCGCCCACCCCGTCGAATATCCGCCCCGGGCCTCTTCCCTCCACATGAATGGCAAGGTATGCGGCCTGCGGTGCCGCCCTTGCGATCGTGGCAGCCGCGGTGGACTGATACAAGCACCACAAACTGCCAACGCCCACACCGACGGCCACGAGCGGAAGAAACCACATCCTTCCCAATTGCATTCTGTAGAACTTACGATCTGTCATCTCGTGATTTTCTCCGTCCTAAGACGCAATTAGCAACTACTGTTTAGGCAGGATTCCCATTTTGGCATCCTGAAACCCAAACGTATAACGCCCATCGATCATGCTGTAACCGTGGAGTAACCTGAAGCGCTGCGGCGGCTTGATGTGGGACTCTTCGAGTATCAGGATTGATTTTGGTAGAAGACGTAAAGGAACACCGAGACACTGAGGCTCGCGAATAGACGAATCAGCGACGTCAGCAGCGCCATCGCTGGAATCAATTCATGCATCACGCCCAATACGGTGGAAATGAAATGTGCCAGTACCAAGACCGTTAGCAGGATTGTCCCGATCAATGCCAGAAGTGCCGCGTTCTTAAGGCTCATGGTGGGAGTATGAATGCTGTCCGCATCATTTGCAAGCGGGAGCCAGTCCTTCGAAGCTTGACCAGTAATTCCGTTTTGTTGGCAGCATCCGATCTCGGACAAGCCGCTGACAAAGCTGAAACCCTCCAAAGTGCTAAAAAGCCGACCGCTGGGTTGACTTGAAGTGGATGGACTACCAAACACTGGCACATGATTCCATCCGCAGGCGCCGAAGATCTCCAAGCTCACCTTTCCGACTACTGTTGAACTCACATGGGTGCGATGGATCCCCGCGTACTGGGTGAATTCTTCCTGGGACGATCTATTGCACCAGCGCCCACCCGGTGACGAGCAATCAATCTGGAAGCCCCAGAACAGTCCATACCGGATAATGCAATAGTTTTCCTTCGCAGACGTTGGCGACATAACGCCCTTTGCAGCGGAACTGCATGATCCGCTTCCCCTCTCGTGCTAATGCAGCCCAACGGGAAGCCATCTTGGGGTTCTGTTCGAATCCCTCTAATGTGCGAGCTCGCCGTGTCTAAACTCTACGCTGTGGAGCTTCTTCTCTCGAAACACAGTTACGGGGAATGATATGCCCCGAAGCTTGACCTCTTCCTTTCCGTCCACGAGCGATTGCTGCCAGGCTGAAATCAGCGTCTCTCCGAGCGTCATAAAGTCAGTCCTGTTACTGTTGGGGGTAGTCTTTTTGGGGAAAGTTCAATCGATGCAGGACTCGGCCTTCCGATAATTCAACCAGGTCGCCGCTGGAACCGACTACGCAGTCCGATTTCGCACAATATGCTTCGTACCACGAGTCCAGGTCGCAAAGAGTTTTTGCTTCACCAGTCACGCCGTCTAGTCGAACGAGGCGTCTGTTGCGGTTTTGCTCGTAATGTGGCAGAACCCCGTAGAAGTTTCGATCGGTGTCGCGAAACCACAAACAAATAAAATGAGATCCCTTTTCAGGCGTAAATCTCCACAATTCAATGCCAGAAGAGAAATCGATGCAGCGCACCGGACCACCTATTTCGCCCATGACGAAGGATTGTGTTCCAAACGCAGCATTCAGAATACCGCGTGCGATTCACGGGATTTTCCTTGGTTCACTATTTTTAAAGATGTAATCGTGTTTGCGCCTCTCCAGGAGCAACTCCCCTGAATACTCGCTCTCGTAAAAGCGATGAAACCCAGCAATGGAGTCAACGTCGCTGCCATTGTCGGGGTCCAATAGTCGCGTTCGACCTGAATCTGGAGACCACCAAAAACCGCCGCGATAGGATGAAAACCACACACGCTGCGTTTGGCGAAGGTCTTGCCGATGCCAGATCACCTTGCCCGTGTCGGCCTCGTAGCAGGCGACGCCTCCCCTCTTCCCTTGGCCCCATCCGGCTGTGACGCACTTCTGCCCAGCCGCGTCAAGCGCCAGCCTGCGCCCTCCAAAAACGAAAACAGTTTCAAATTCTGTTATTCGTTCTCTGGTTGTGAGGCCCCAGATTTGAACCGTCTTATCGAAAAACGCGGCCGCAGCCTTCGTGGCGTTTCTCGACGCAGCCAATTCTCGTATGGCGGAAGCTCGCATGTGCCTTTACTTAACCTTATGTCAAAACAACATCAGAAACAAATGTCAGGAAACCTCGCGAAAGCTCTGATAAGTCACTTGTCGGATACTGGCCACCGGTTAGACGCGCCGCCCAAAACGAGTTCTCGCTGGTCTTGTTGTCCACAAGCGCCCGGCTTGCAATTCAAATCGGAGTGACCGACTTCGTTGATTTCTGTCGAGTCTAGTATAGAGTTCTTACCGCGTCCCCGCCGATGAGACCGTCAAAGCCCGGCCCCCTCACGGATGATGATTTCGGCTCCTTTTTATCCCGGTGCTGACATTAGGGTGAAAACCTAGATGAAGCCGCGTGCGTCGTCACTACGGTCTGTGTGCCCGCCACGTACCCCCGACTGGCGTTTTGGCCGATTCCACCGTTTTTCCTTTTTGTAAGATCAATAAGTTGTGCATATCTAACATCGCCGAAGAGTTCGAACCTCTCTACACACCCCCGCCAGCTTTGATGACCCGGTCGATAAAGCTCTTTGGAGCGCAGAACCCCGCCAGATCGACGCCTTCCAGCACTGCGGGCAGAGCCCAGAGCATCATGCACATGTAGTAGTCAGTCCCAATGGTGCGCGCTCCTGTGTCTCCCCGCACCACGTTGGGGAGGTCCCAGGCAAGCCGCTGCCGGCAGACGAGGTTTTCCCAATGCCGCCGGGCCAAATCCAGTCCAAATTCCTTTTCGCCATTCAGAATATAGGTCATGGCCAGAACCAACACCTCCGGTGGCACGATCGCGTAGCTCCCGTAGGCTGCCACCTTGGTCTTGGGATCAAGAGGTTTCCCGTCAGGCCGGGCAAAAGTCGCAGCACCCACTTCCGGAGTAATGCGAATGTTGCAGCGCTTGATGGTTTCGAGCGTGGCTTTCACTCGATCGGCCCTGAACACCCCCGGCAATCCGTGAAATCTCGCCGCCCACTCGCCGTCCAACTGATAACCCATGACATCATCGGATTTTTTGCCGGTCTCTTTTTCATAAAAGTTGAGATAGTAGTTCCCTGCCCACATCTCTTCTTCCATGGCGCGTGTGCCGTTCTCGAACCACCTCTGGCATTGTTGGGCGTATGCGTCATCTCCCACGCGCCGGGCCATGCGCTCCATGATGCGCAATTGTGCCAGGTGCAAGCCTCCCAGGTGCGTGCACATGCCGGCCCACTCGCCCAGTTCGAACCATTCCATCCCTTTGTTGCCTTCGGGCATGCTGATCACTCCGGCCGGCCCCTGACGCAGGTTCATGGTCAGGGTGTTGCTCCTCTTGACGGAGTCGTAGAACTCCCGCAGCACGGCGTCGTCGCCGGTCCGTTGCCAGAGACGATCCACCAAGTCCACATAGGCTGTGGAATTCAGTGAAATCTGCCATTCATATGACGGGGTAACAAAGTCCGGCAAGGTCCCCAGGGTGCCCAGCATGACCGGCGCTGCGCCGTCCGCGCGCTGGAAGTGTTTGAAGATTTTCAGAGTTGATTTCGCCAGCTCAGGAAAGAACCACACAATGGGAAAATTCCCCTAGCCAGTCACATGGGAATCGGTCCGAGGGCGGGACTGCCGCGGGGGCTTTCGATCAAAGCGAAAGCCCCGCTCGGGTAAACATAGTCACCCAGTGGAGGCTTGGCCTGTGCCCATACAGCGCACTTCGGTAATCAGGCAGAGGTTATTCACCAGGATGTCGCGAAGCCACACCGGCAGAGCCGCTTCGCTGTAAATCACGCTCTGCCATGCCAGCACGCGTTGCAGCAGTGACTGGCGTTCCACCGCCATGCGCCGGGCCACGTCCAGCGCGCTGCCGTACCGCGTCGCATACATGTGGGTGTAGTAAATCGTATCTCCCATCCAGCCAGGCGCCAGCCACTGCTGATCGGGATAGTTATTTGCCGCCATCCACGGCGGGTTTGTAAGCTCCCTGCCACACGGGCGCATACCAAGCCAGCAGAAAGCGAACCACCGTGCTCTGGCCGGGCGCGAGCGAAGAAATCCACCGCGGCCGAACTGCTTGAATCCGTGTAAACCCGCATGCCGCCCCACTCGCGCCCGCTGGGCTGGGGAAGTTCTGTCGCAATCTTTGACCATGCTGTGGCGCTGCTGTTAAGACCTGAACCCAGGCGCAACTGATCTGCCCCAATCGCCCCCAGGAGATAATTCACGCCTCCCTTGCGAAGCCACAAACACGCCGCGAAAGTCTTCATTGATTTCCTGCCGCGTGAACTCCGTGCTCAAGGCTTCCTGCGTATCGGGGCCGGGGAAATTGAAGGCCGATGGCTCCCTCTCTGCGCGGCCTCGGAGGTGTTGCGCAAGTGGACCTCAAAGACGGCGGCGGGAATGTTGGAGGCGGCGGTGTCACCGGGGATGAAGGGCGACCAGGCCCGCAACCCCACGCTGACCGGCGCATCGGTTTCAAACTCCACGTCGGCGACAGGATAGTGCCCCCAGTAATGGATCTCTTTGGCGGCCCGCACACCCTTGAAGTGCGAGGGTTTTACGTGGGGATTGAATCGGCTAATTTGAAGTTAGGGTCGCGGCAATAGGCGATATCGCCGCCCGCCAGAATCTCTTCGGTGGTCAACACCCAGGTTTCGCCGCCCACCGCCAACCCCAACAGCGGTTGAAGCGTGGGCGCCTTCCTCGCCATCCGTGAGCCTTCCGCCGCGATCCCGTGGGGCCAATGCGACCAGCCATTGAAGACGCTGCTGAAACCGTACACGCCTTTCACGTCCAGGTCGATGCACCCCGTGCTGATTCCTCCCAGGGGAAGGCCACAGCAGGGTGGCTTGCTGGGGCGGAAGATTACCCCCGCCACCGGCTGCTCGAATCCGGCGGCGCGAAATTCCTGCCACTGCAATTCGGGCAACTCGGTGGGAAACAGTTGCGCCGCGGAAGCCGCCGACGGCACTCCCGGCATCGCGCCGGGGCGCGAGTCCCGCCCGCAATGCGGAAACCGCAGAGCCCGCCGATTAATGTCGCCTGGACGAATTCACGCCTGTTCATGTGTTTTCCTCTTAGTCATTCGACCAGATCCGCGATCCAGAGCGAAACTCGCCAACAAAGTACTCCCATTCACAAGAGTGTTCTATAGCAATTTTGGCGGAGCCCTCACGCGGGTAGGCCTGGTGGATTGCAGGATGTAAGCACGGCGGTTAACGAACAGGCGGCAGTAGTCCGCCACTACGCTTTCGGTCGCTTTGAGATGAAGCTTCGGCATTCTCTCCTCCCTTAAGTCAGGCAGGTGGGACCGCTATTTCATGTCGGCTGTGAAATGATGAGGGTTTTCGATCACATGGATCGGATAGGCCGCCACAAGTTAAATGCTCACTTCGCTATACGGTGGGGGTGAACGAGCGGGTGGCAGGCCCTGTCGCAGGACATGATCCCTAAACTGGAAGCCTTTCCATGACTGCTGGGGGGAGGCGAGAGATGGGTGTCGGGTCTAGCGCCTGCAAGCAAATGCACATCATTGATTCACCTGTTGCAACAGGCGCTCGTAATTGCGCCTATAATTCTCATCGTTGGGATCGAGCTTGTGAGCCGCGCTGTACTGATCGAGGGCTCCCCGCAGGTCGCCCTTGTGCTCCAGCCCCGCGCCGAGGTCACTGTGCGCCTTGGCATTGTTTGGGTCCAAGCGCAGCGCTTCGCCCTCTTCCCTGATTTCTCCATCCCAGTCGCCCTTCTCTCCGAGCGCGCCGCCGAGGCGGCGGTGTGCACCAGTAAGATTCGGATTCAGGCGCAATGCTTCGCCCTCTTCCCTGATTTCTCCATCCCAGTCGCCCTTCTCTCCGAGCGCGGCACCGAGTTCTATGTGTGCCTCGACATAATTCGGGTTCAAGCGCAGGGCTTCGCGCTCTTCCGCAATTGCTTCATCCCAATCGCCCTTCTTCTCTCCAAGCTCGATGCCGAGGCCTTCGTGTGCTTCGGCAAGATTTGGGTCCAGGCGCAGGGCTTGGCGCTCTTCTGCAATTGATCCATCCGAATCGCCCTTCTCTGCCAGCGCGACACCGAGACTTTCGTGTGCCACGGCGAGATTCGGGTCCAGCCGTAGCGCTTCGCGTGCTTCTGCGATTTCCCCATCAAAGTCGCCCTTCCTTCCAAGACAGACACTGATGTTGTAGTGCGCTATTGCATCATTGGGGTTGAGGTGCGCCGCTTCGCGTGATGCGGATTCTCCATCGTCCCACTTCTGCTGTTTAAACAATACGTACGATAGGCTCAAGTAAAGGTCGGGGTTTTGAGAATCAAGCAGCAAGGCTGCGCGGTATTCCTGCTCGGCCGCTCCATACTGCCCCTTATTTGCGAGTATTGCCCCGCCGGCCATGTGTTGCCGGATTTCCGTCTGGCGGGCCTGCACAGCCGGATCAACGATCACGGGCTTCATCATCTTGGCGCTCTTGAGGGCGCCAAGGAGTTCCTCTTCGCCACCCGCCGAACGGACTTCCCGAAGGTACTCATTCGTGGGCTCAAAATCGATTCCACGTTCCCGGACCAGCATGGTGACTCGGTGGCCCGACACGCCGCCCGCCAGCAGGGCGATAACCTGCACTTGGTCTAACGGCTTCTCTGCGCTCGCAGGTTCGGAGAGCTTGGAGTTACGCAACGCCTGAAGGAATGCCTCGCTTGCACCGGCGGCCTTAAGGCTTTGCATAAAGTCCTGCGCGGGCGCGAATGCAATCCCGCGCTGCTCGATCAGCTTCGCGCCCGACTGTCCCCAAACCCGTCCCGCACCAAACTCTTCACTTGGTCTTGCGTCAAGGGCTTCTGTTGTGTAAAAGCAGGCAGGACACAAACCAACACGATTGCCAGGGTGAGGAACGTCAGCGTTTTGCGGAATCTCATTACCACCTCGCTCGGCGATTGCAGGATTGGAAAGCCTTAGGGGCAGATTCTACCGCACTTTTCCGATTCGCAATCAGCAAGACGTGTCGGAGAAGGCCGACGCCATAAGCTCTGTGGCCGCCCGAAGCCTCGGCACATCTGCTTCCGTCATTCGACCGACATCGCCGTACTTGAAGGCGCCGCCACTTGCCCATTCCACGAGTTCACCGATGGCTTGCTTTTTGGTCGTGGCAACGCGCCGTGCCGCTGTAAGGAACTCGTTGCGAAGCTGGTTGAACCCGTGACCTTCTTCCGACCCGTTGCCATTGTTGGAAGCAGACGCAGAAGGGTTCCGCTGCTATGTGGTTTGGCAGAACCGTTCCCACCAGAAACCTCGGTCCCTTTCGCAGGTGGCAGAAAAAATCCCAACAAGACTGGAAAAAACTGGTCATTTTTCTGCAGTTATTAAACCAGCGGGGTACCGTTCGAGTAAGAGGCGGGCCATGGTCGGGCCGGCCAGCTAACATTAACGAGCTGAGAGAACATCCCGCACTGTAGTCCAACGGATACCCGGATAGCGATCGTTGTCGAGCGGCTCTAGCTTTGCCCTGCCATCGAACATGTTCCGCATGTACTGCATCCCCTGCCATGCTGGTAAGTTCTCATCCTTCACGGGAGCAACCGCGCGCGCGACCCTGATGAGCGTGCCGAGCATTCCCAGGCCTCCGGCGCGAAACAGGCGGAACTCGCTTCCAGTCACCTTACTTACGACCGCCGTCAGCTCCCGGGCGCTGACGATGG
>CAVTDA010000052.1:0-39284 GCA_963733285.1 uncultured Acidobacteriota bacterium | reverse complement strand
CAAGCGGGGATCAGCGTGTGGCGCGCTCCGCAAGGGACCGTAGGTAATGCTCTTAGCCTGTTCAATAAAGGTGAGTTGCCAGCCGCCAACTGACCAACGCGCTGTCAGGGTGTTCCATGCAACAGAAGCCGACGCCGATCGATAGCTTGACCGGCACGGACACGCCCTCGCCATTCTGGTGTTACTTTGAAGCTCCGATGAAGACCGATCTGCTCTGGGTGTACGAGGGGCTCACGGAGTACCTCGGTCCGCTGCTCGCGGTGCGCAGTGGTTTGTGGACTCCTGCCCAGTATCGTGATGACCTGGCGGAAACTGCCGCCGACATGGGGCCGGGACGTCCGGGGCGAACCTGGCGGCCACTGCAAGACACTTCCGACGCAGAAGCAGGCGAGCTCTACACCCGCGGCGGCTGGGAAAATTGGACTCGCGGCGTTGATTATTATCCGGAAGGCGACCTCATCTGGCTCGAGGTCGCAACTCTGATCCACGACCAAACTCACGGCCAGAAATCCTTTGAGGATTTCGCCCGGACGTTTTACGGCGGACCCAACCTCGGCCCCGAGCTGAAGCCCTACACGTTCGATGATTTGGTGCGTGCGCTGGACGCCATCAGCCCGTTCGATTGGGCCGGGTACTTCCATAATCGCCTGACCTCCCTCTCCGACAGCGCGCCCGTGGGGGGAATCACGGCCGGCGGCTGGAAGATGGATTACACGGACAAGCCTCCCGAGTCTGCGGATGGCGGCCGCAAAGCAGGAAGTGTGGACGAGGTCTACTCCATCGGCCTCCAAGTGGGCTCAAACGGCGACATTCAGAATTCCGTGGTGGGGAGTCCGGCTTATCTCGCCGGGATCACGCAGGGCATGCAACTCATGGCCGTCAATGACCGCGCTTTCACGCCGGATGGGTTGCACGACGCGGTCAAGGCCAGTTCGAAGTCGGAACTTCCCCTTCGTCTGCTGGTCTTGAACGACAGCTTTTACAAAACCTGCACCGTCAATTATCGCGGCGGGGAGCGCTATCCTCACCTCGCCCGCGTGGAGGGCACGCCTGACCTGCTCGATGAGATCGCCAAACCTCTGCCGGCACAACACTGAGAGGGGAATCGATTCGTCGCGTTCTCCTCATGCCCTGCGAGGCAATTTCCGGAGCTTTGGGGGACGCATTTTCCGGCGCGCCTTGGCGCCTCAACCCGCGACAGTTTTGCCGGTTGAATCAACTTAAAGAAAAGGAGGCGACTGCCGATTGAAGGAATTGTGCCTTGAGGACCCTTGATGAACAACGAATTGCTTAATTCCATCCGTGCCGCCAATCGTGAGTTTCAGGAGTTCATCGAGATCGCCTCTCCCAAGGGAGGGAACGGGCAGAAATTCGAAACCGCAATCCCCCTTTTGAGCAGGGTTCATTTCAGGCTCAAGCACATCTCCAAATGCCTCGCCACAACTCCAAAGTCCTATCTTGAATCCCCCGAAAGCGCCGATGAGGTTGAGCAATACCGCAAGAATTTAAGGGGCCTGCAGGAGGCAATTGAAGCGATTCAAACTTCCGTGCTTTCTGAACGCATCCGTTTGAACAGTGCCCGCTCCAATGTGCAAGCTGCGCGCGCCTGGGCTGATTCCGTCCGCGCCTGCTCCTAGCCCGCGGCGCCATTGACGATTCCACTACAGTGCAGCTCGCACCATTGCCTTTTACCGGGCAAGCGGCGGCCCACCTAATCTTTTCCCAACCGTGAAAACGAGCGGTCAATCGTTAAGGAAAGCGTGGCGCGCGCGTTTTCAACATAATGGCCGAGGGCCTCACGATAAAACGCGAGACTGCGGCCGCGCACTACGCCCTCAGCGGCCTGAGGCGCGACCATGTGGTGGGTTTCATGCAGCACGATGCTCAGCAGCCGGTAGCGCAATTGCTGCGCGTGAAACTCCTCCAACCTGCTGCCGGCGATGAACTGGGTATCCAGCGCGGTATCCATCAACGGTTGTGCCAGCCAGCTTTCCACGCGGTCGTAGGCGATATCCATTTCGCCGATGGCCGCGCCCCCAAAGGCATCGTGGGGCTCTGAAACGGAATCTCCTTCACGATGACGTGCCTGTGGCCAAGGCACCCACAAACATTCCTCCGCCGCAGTTGAATCACAATCAACCCCGGAGCCTGGCGCAAAATCTCGTCGTAGGACTCCCGGCACTGCGGCGGCGTTTCCGCCCAATCGTGTTCGAGGGCGTGGGCGATCTGCTCGATTCGTGACGGGTGGCGCCCGCGCTGGGCAATGACATACACCGGCAGGGGGCGATCAGGGAAAGTTGCGACACGGTATCGCCGGCGTGCGACGAACTCAATCCACCGTGCCGCACGCGGGCGCGATGCGAGGTAGCGCTCGACCGCCTCTGCCAGGGGTGGGCTCTCGGTCATAAGGTTTCAAGTTTAATGGCGAAGGGGTGGAGGAGAAAAGGTGATTGTGCCGCAAGCCCGTTCGCAAGATGTTCTTACTTTGAAGCCTTAACTTTTGCGATGGAGTTCAGCGTCAAAGGAATTTCATCCGTGGCGAGGATATTATCGGGCAGATTCATCAAGCGCGCCACGGTGGGCGCAACTTGTTTCAGTGATACCCGTCCCAGATTTCTTCCTGGCTCGATTTCCCGCCCAGCGGCAATGAACAGGGCCTCCATTCCCGGATGGCTGGGAAAGTATCCATGTGTTCCCCGGTCTTTCGGTACGTCGCTGACCACCGGACCTTGCAGGCGGTCGGAGAAGGCGCACCCCGCTGCCGCTTCGATGAAAAGCTCGGCGTCGGGATCGGCTGCCATTTTTTCGAGTTGCTCGCGGTCGACGACGGCCTTCACGGCGCCGGTTTCCATCAAGCGATCGAGCGCGGTTTCGAGCCGCCGCTGGTCATCCGCAGAGGGTTTTTCCAGCCAGTAGAGCGCCATCGACCCGCCGGCATTAACCGCCCCCAGGCGGCGTAGCGCCATCGAGCCATCGGCCCCGGGAGCGAAGAGTCCATGCTCGGCAAAAACCGCCAGCGGCGCGGCTTCCTTCTCCACGGGAACGAAGCCGTGATCGGAAATCACCACCAACGTCGTCGTGGGGTCGGAGGAGATGGCATCGCGGATTTTTCCAATCGCCTTATCGGCGGATTCCAGCGCTGCCAGTGCCTCGGGCGATGCCGGCCCGAAGGTGTGCGCCATCGAGTCGTACCAAACAAAGTGCACCATCAGGAGATCCGGCTGGTAGTGGTTCCACAAGTAAACTGATGCTTCACCGCGCAATTCATCGGGATCGGCCTTGCCCATAATCGGCAGAAGGGACTGCGCCACTTCCGCAAACAGCCCAGGGGTCGAGTGCTGGGCCGGAGTCTCAAAATCTTTGTGCGGATCGGCGACGCTAGGATTCCAGATTTCCGGAATATTGTGATCGATCGGCGCTCCAGCGCTCACCGGCCAACTGAGCGCGGCGGTGCGGCGGCGGCTGGCGCGCGCCACATCCCACAAAGCCGGCGCCCTGAGCACGCGCGAGTACCAATACCAGGGGCGCGCCTTTTCGGTGGGATCGAGAGATGCCAGGTGGCTGTAGACTCCATGCGTGCGCGGAGGGACACCGGTCACAATCGTCGCGTGGGCCGGGTAGGTGGTTGAGGGATAAATCGTCTCCACCGATTCAGCGCTCGCCCCGGCCTTTTCCAACTCCAGCAAATTCGGGAAACGATGGGATGATTCCGGTGCGCGGTAGATGCCCGGCTTTAAGCCATCCACGGAAAGCAGCACGACGCGCCCGGGTGAATTCTGGGTAAGGTTCATTTGCTTCCCGCCAACTTGGTTCCATCATAAGGGCAGTACTTGTAAGTTCCGCTCAGCTCTTCACCGCAAGTAGGGCACTTCTGTTTCGCCAGCAGCGAGTCGAGCGGAAGGCGCCACTTGAACTCGCGTTCACCCATGTCGATCGCGAAAGAACCGTCTTTGAGGGGATCGTACCTCCGCGTGCCGCCTTGATTGAGCCCTTCGAAAACATAGAAATTCATGTTTTCCCCCATCGGCCCCAACATCTGGCCCAATATCGGTTTCATGACGCCCAGAAGAGCGCGCAGGCTGGCGTCAATTTTATCGTCCCCCAAGGGTTTGTAGATATTGCCCTCGCCATCCTTCAACTGCAGCATCCCTCGAATCTCATCAACGCTCCGATAAGTCATTGCCCCGAAATCGCCGGTTTTCCCACTGATCATTCCCACGATGAAGTAGGGATGGACGAGCTTGAGAACGTTCTCCGTTTGGCTGGGGGTTACCTTGTTTGAATTCTCCAGGCTAATCCTCCAATATTCGTCCGGGAGCCACCAGGCGATGTCGATCCGGCCGCCGGCATTGGAAACCTTTTGCGTATCCCGAACTACAGCAATCAGATCGGGCTTGGTGTCTTGTGCCCGCGCTGCCTGCAAGCCGCCCAGAAAGATTCCGGCCGGCACCAGTCCAATCCAGAGGAAGAGCAAAAACCAGTTTTGCCGAAGTTTCACGGATGGGTCTCCCTTCGATGGCTCCCCATGAGGGGGCCAGTGACTTATTTGTTTTTCGACAAGGCGGTCCCGTCGTAGGGGCAGTACTTATAAGCGCCGCTCAAAATCTCTCCGCAGACCGGGCACTTTTGTTTGGGTAGTACGGATTCCAGCGGCAGCTTCCACTTGAATGCATGGTCCCCCAGATCCACTTCGCAGACGCCGCGCTGGCTGGCGTCGCAGACCTCGCTCCCATCCCTGCGGCTGCCGGGAAATACGAAAAAGTTCATATTCTCGCCCAATGGCCCGAGCATCTTCGCCATGCTCGGTCGCATCAGGGACTCGATGGTGGGAACGCTGGCCGCCAATTGGTTGTTTTCGATGGGTGCATACGTCGTGCCGTCGCTGTCCTTCAGTTTGATGAGATTTCGAATCTCCGATTCGGTCCGGTAAACCGGCGGCCCGAAAGTTGCGATCTTTCCGCTGACCACACCAACGATCAAATAAGGATGAACGAATTTGGTGAGCAGTTGGATCTGCGCGGGTTTGACGTTGGTGTTGGCGGCAATGCTCGTTGACCAAAATTCCTGCGGAAGCCACCAGACGATGTTCAACTCTCCACCTTCGGTGGAGAATTTCTGCGTCTCCCGGGCGATTTCCATGATATCGAGCTTCTGGTCCTGGGCGCCCGCCGGCTGCCAGTTTGCGAGGAAAACCAACAATGCGATGAACGCAATTTTTAAAAGGCCACCCCATTGTTTTAGCATGATTTTCATCAAGCTCCGTTCTCGTCCCCATGGTCCGCACCAGGGAGCCGCACGTGGTTCCGGTGCAAATCCAAGTCAGAGAAATGTTTACCACGTTTTGTGAAAAGGGGCCACTCCCCGCCGTTGATCTATCCAATACCAAGGCTTTGACCGCTGTGCTGGTTCGGTCCTTAAACGCACTCTGATTGCGCGATCATTGAGTTAAGTGTGGGAGGCCCGTGGAGCCACAGTCTGTGGCCGCGACGCGGCTCTGGGACTGACGGGGGTCGGGCAGAGTCTTTCTAAGTTCGCAGGCTCCGTGAGTCAAGAGTCTGAACCAGCCCCAGGGCTATTGCTGAAATGCGGCTACGATCGATTGGCGAGTCGCTGGGATACGAGGTCACTTCTTCATTGCCCCAGCCCAATGCGGCAGGCATGAGCTTCGCGGGTGATGCGTTCCTGGTCGAGATAGGCGCGGGTGCGACGGGTCAATTCGTCAAAGTCCACCTGGTGCGCGTCGAATTCCGGGCCGTCGACGCAGGCGAATTTGACTTTGTCGCCGACGGTGACGCGGCATCCACCGCACATGCCGGTGCCATCGACCATAATGGGATTCAGGCTGGCCATGGTGGGAACGCCCCACTCGCGGGTCAGGGCGGAGGCAAAACGCATCATCGGAATCGGCCCAATGACGTGCGCGGCGCCGACGGGTCCGGATTGCCTTGCCTTCCACGCTCTCATCAGATCGACCACCGTGCCCTTCATTCCCACCGAGCCATCGTCCGTTGCCCACTCGACTTCATCGCAGGCTGAGCGCAGTTCCGCGTCAAGAATAATCTGCGCTGCCGAACGCGCTCCACACAATGCCGTGACGCGATTGCCGGCTTTTCGAAACTCGCGCGCCACCGGAAGCAATTCCGCCACTCCGACGCCGCCGGCAATGCAGACAACGTGGCCGACGTTTTTGGTGGCCGCGGCCTGCCCGAGGGGTCCGAGCAGATCCGCCAGAACCTCACCCGGCTCCATCGCCACCAAGACACGGCTGGTTTTGCCGATCCCTTGAGCAACCAGGGTGACCGTGCCCCTCCCGGGGTCGCCATCGACCAGAGTTAACGGGATGCGCTCACTATCGTGGTGGGGGCGCAGAATCACGAATTGTCCGGCGTGCCAGTGCTGCGAGATAGCGGTGGCCTGCACCTCGAACCAGGCGATTTCCGGCGTGATCAGGCGCTTGGCCACGATCAGGTTCTCGACCACTCGGGGACGCTCCGGGATTGCGAGAACACTCCCATCCTGTTGATTCTGCAAGGCCTTGTGGATTGCCGCGGCTGCGGCGCGCCCGTCGCGCATGGCCAGGATGACCGTCGAGCCGCCGCGCACAACGTCTCCCCCGGCATAAACCCGCGCCATGCTCGTCTGCCCCTCGGCATCGACTGTAATCTTGCCGCGGTTGGTCACGAGTTGCGGAGTCGAGCGCTGCACGGTGGGGTTGGGGCTCTGTCCGATGGCCATGACAACGGTATCCACGGGGACACGGTATTCCGACCCCGGCATGGGGACCGGTGACGGGCGGCCGGAATCGTCCACTTCACCCAGTTGCATGCGGATGCACTCCATCTCGCGGACATTCCCCTTTTCATCGCCGATCAAGCGCACGGGGGCGGCAAGGAATTGAAAACAAACCCCTTCCTCTTCGGCGTGTTCAATCTCCTCGAGTCGGGCGCGGAGCTCGGCGCGGCCGCGGCGGAACATTATCGTGGTGTCGCTTCCCCTCCTTAAGGCCCAGCGCGCGGCGTCCATGGCGGAGTTGCCTCCGCCCACAACTACCGTGTTTCTGCCAACATGCACCGGGGTATCGGCCTCCGGAAAGCGAAAGGCCTCCATCAGGTTCAGCCGGGTCAAGAATTCGTTGGCGGTATAGACTCCCACCAGATTTTCCCCCGGGAATGTGCATCAGATGCGGCAGTCCAGCACCGGTCCCCAGAAAGACCGCCTCAAAGCCCTCCGCAAGCAATTCCTCCACGGTAAAAGTCTTGCCCACGATGACCGATTTGCGAAACTCCACCCCCATCGCGGCCAGGCGGTCGATCTCTTCGTGGATGATTTGCGCGGTAGGCGGAAATTGGGAATGCCATAGGCCAGCACGCCGCCCAACTGGTGTAGAGCTTCGAACACGGTGACGCGATAGCCGTGGCGGACGAGATCGTAGGCGGCAATCAGCGATGCCGGACCACTGCCGATCAGCGCCACACGCCGACCTTGAGGGCCTGAAACCGCGTCCGCAGCAGGTTTTGGAACCGATGCTTTCAGCGTGCGGTTTTGGTCCGCGGCAAAGCGCTCAAGCGAGCCAATCGCCACCGGCTCCAGCTTTTTTCCCAGCAGACAGGACTTTTCGCAGAACAATTCATGCTGGCAAACGCGGCCGCAGATTCCAGGAAATGGACTATCCTCGCTGATTTTCTCGTAAGCAGCGGCAAAATCCCCCTGCGCGAGGAGGCCGATGAAGCTCTTGATATCGATGTGCAGGGGACAGGCCTGGATGCAGACCGGATCCTTGCACTGCAAGCATCGCAGCGCCTCGATTCGAACTTCGGCTTCGTCAAATCCCAGCGCAACTTCTTCCGCGCCTTGCACGCGTTCCTGGGGGGAGCGCACGGGCAAAACCTGGCGAGGCGCCTTGGGATTGGGTTTCAGGCGGGGTTTGGGCTTTAAAGCAACTGCGTCTGGCTGCATGGGAGTCGGCTTATCCACTGGCTTTCCCTCTGGTTGACCGGTTTGCTGCGTGTTAATCCTCAGACAAAGGGCCTCCACACGCTCGGAACGCGTTTGTGGACAATAACTTCCAGCCTCAGTGACGGCCCTACGCCGTTCGGGAGCAATTCCGCTGCCAGCCAACTTCGGGGCGGGCATAGGGCGCGACGGATGGCGCGAAACAGGCTCAGGTGATCAGGAATAACAGCCGATGTATCCGAGAGGTGGTGTGCTCCCGGGCCGCCGCCGCGTGCCCCCCGATATATTTATCGATGGATAGTGTCTCAGGTTGAATTTACGGCGGCCGTCAGCCGCGGAGCGGCGGCAGAATGTGGCCCAGGGCGTCAGCCGTGGGAGAAATCGCGCACGCATGTTTTTCGATTCCCCTCGCCCCCCGCAGGGGGAGAGGGGCCAGGGGTGAGGGGGGAAAATCCTTCTGTCTCCCCTTCCGGGGCTGGATCGTGTCTGCCCATCTTCTACCCACGGCTTGCGCCATGGGCCACATTCTGTCGGGCCGATGGCCCTTGGCTTCGTCGTCCACGAAAGTTCCGCGCGACGGTGCGACAGTTGTTCGGCGCGATTGAATTCGCGTCTGACGCTCACGCCAGGCCAGAATTCAAACTGAGACACTAACTATCGACGCCCCTGGCCCTGGGATTGAAGAAATTTCCCCATCAGCGAAGCACGACCTTAGGCAATGAAGGATTCCCCGGGGGCCGAAGCGGAACCCTGAGCCACGAAAGAGGCCGTCGCAATGGATGGGCGCCCAGTCGCCGGCCACTCGACTTGCCGGTTCGCCCCAAATTTCGAAAGAATTTTTCATGTCGATGGCCGGACCCGCCGATAGACGATGTGGGGAAGTGTGGGGGGCACTGCGAGGGGGGCGGAATGCGAGCCGGCGCTTTGCCAGGAAACGCTTTTGTACCGAAACGCTTTTGTCCGCAATCTGCCCTTCGCTACGACGGATGTCTCAATGTGCCGCATGCGAACCGGCACTGCCACGCTGAAGGTCTCCTGGCTTGAGATCCAGCCGCGTTACAGGATTTCAGCGGAACAGCCAATTGCTTGGACCGCTCTGGAATTCCTCCCGTCTCTCTTACCACGATGAGCCGGAGGGCACCTCTACGCACAAGCCGTTACACGCCGCGGTGCGTGGCGTGGCGATTAACGAAACCCTTGGCGACAAGGAAGGCCCTATTTCCTCGAACCCCTTATCTCGGGAGTTTGAGTGCGCGGGGCACGTCCATGGCTTGGGGTCTGACCAGGCAGGTGGGTCGCGTGGAATTCGCGGCGAGGCGTAGCTGAAATTCTGGGCGCTTTGGCCTGGAGCTGGACCAAGATTTTGATTGCGGCGTCGCTGGAAAAGCCGCAGGGCCGGAGAGCGGTCCCTGCGCTACGTGCCCTTGGAGGCTTGCTGGGGCCGGTTGAGGGCATCCAGAAATCGGGGGAAGGCCTTGGCGTAAGTCGCGTGAGTTTTCCAGTCGCGAAAGTCCCCAATCACTTTGCTCACCACCTCGACCTTGCGGGGGTGCTCCCATTCGTCGAAAAGGTAATCGTCAATGCGGATGGGAAACAGAACGTTCCGATGTTCGCGGTCTTCCTTCTGCAAGGCGCGCTCGATTTCGCGAATGACGGGAGGGGAATTCGCTGAGTCACGGTTTGACAGCCAATCCTAGCGCCAGCGCCAGGGATTTCTGCCGTTCGTCGAAAGTGAAGAACTCCCTGGCCTTGAGCGTCTTGGCCAGAGCGATATGTAACACATCGAGGCTGCGGCAGCCGATGCGGGGACTGTGGAGGGCGGCCCATTGTGCTGCGGCGCGAAAAACCGGAATCCAATTGACGGGTTGGGGAAGCAAGCGGCCGCTCCGCACATCGCGCTCCACGTCCGACCACGCGGTGCTGACTTGAGCGGAGGTGAGGATGCGTCGAAAAACCCCAAGAGCCAGGGCGTTCCTCATTTCCTAGCGGTGCAGGCCGGTAAAGGGCAAAGGCTCGGCCGCTCGGTGGAGAACGGTTTGAGCGCTCAAGCTGTTGGAGTCATTGATGTAATACGAAATGAGGAGACTGGTGTCCGCGTAAAGGCTCATGCGGTTTTAGTAGCGTTCCTGTTCCCGTACCAGCAAAACCAAATTGGGCAGAACCTTGTCGCCAAAAATTCGACGCCGCCGGGCCGCAGCGTCGGGCCAGCGAATCGGGCGTTTGCGTCGGGCCGCCGGCTCCCCTTCCAGCGCCGTTTCCAGTTCGTGGACGCCCTGGAAGAATTTCCGCCGCTCCCGAGGCGGCAAGGCCTTCACGTACTGCAATACTTCATTCGCACTCATGGTCGAAAAATACCACGGGCCGGGCGCGGCGTGCAAGTTCGGTTTTGACAACCGGCAACTGACCAACGACAACAGAGGGTTACCGTCGACAGTTAACAGTCAAGGCGTTCTTGATTCTCACTCTGAACGGAAAACTGTGGACTGTGAACTGATCTGTGGAATTCTGTATGATGAAGAGAAATCGGGCGGTGGTGACGCAAAAGCCCACGGTCATAAAAGCGTTGACCGTGGCTTCCCGCTGTGCCTTGATCATCGACCGGGTGGGGATCCCCACTGATCCCCGCACTCAGCTTTGACCGTCACCACGCAGCCACCCTCACGATAAGAGACGCGGACCGCAAACGCGGCGGTCCGCGCTTGCTTGCAGTGGCCAGTTTCCGACAACGCGGCTAAGCGTCAATAGCCTGCCAACTCCTTTCCGGACAGATCAAGCAAGGTTCTAGTTGCAGCACTCAGATAGAAGGCGGTAGAATGTAACTACAGGATGGCAGTTACAGAAAATGCGCTTCGAGTGGGACGAGGGCAAAAACCGGCGTAACCAGAAGAAGCATAAGATTGGCTTTGACACTGCGAAATTGGTTTTTGATGACCCACAGGCGCTTAGCGACATGGAGCGTGAGGTCGAAGGCGAAGATCGGTGGCAGACGGTTGGAGTAATAAGCGGTTCGGTGATTGTCGTGGTTGCCTACACGTTCAGAGAGGACAGCGATGACGAGGTTATCCGCATCATCTCAGCCCGAAAAGCCAGTCCGTCAGAAAGGAAAGCCTATGGGGAAGGAATCTGGCCGCTTGGCTAAAGAGATCGAAGCATTGAAAAGATTGAAGGATGACGAGATCGACTTCAGCGATATTCCGGAAAAGGTCGATTGGAGCAAAGCCGTAAGGGGGAAGTTCTATCGACCGGTCAAGGAATCTTTGACTATTCGCCTCGACGCCGATATTCTCGCCCAACTGAGAGGGCAGGGAAAAGGGTATCAAACGAGGATCAACGCATTGCTGCGAGACTCCCTCGACGGCCTGGCAACAGGCAGGGTCCGCATCCGTCGAACCGAATTGGCAGTATGGCCCAGGAGAGGCCTTCGTCATGCGCGCTGATGACCCGAGGATAGTCTCAATAGATAGAACCAGTGCGCCGTTACCTCGCACCGATTGGGCAGAGCGGCAAACGCAGGAGCTTCTGTCCATTCCCTTTATCGCGGAGTTTGTGTTTCGAAACCTGCGTACCATCGATGGCAACACTCCTCACCAGGCAGGGGACTTTTTAGTGCTGCACCGGGGATCGGGCATTTTGGTTGAGCAGAAGTGCCAAGAGGACCCGACAGTGCGGACTCCTCAGAAGACGGCACTCTGGGCGCGGAAAAAGGCAAAGGAAGGTTGGAAGCAACTCCGACGCGACTTAAACCGACCCAATGACAGGCCCGTATGGTGCGATCACCAGCGGCGGGGACGCGTGAAATTCCCGAACGGCCTGCCGGTAATCCGTCACGCCCTGGTAATTGTCGAGGTATTTCAGGCGATAGACCTCCAGCTTGATGCCGACTCGCTGCCATTGGAATTCCGCAACGTGCCCATTAGTTACCTGTCCGTCAACGATTTTCTGAATCTGGCCGTCAGTTTCAGAACGGTGCCTGAACTCACCGAGTACCTCTCCGCACGGCGCTCGCTGCCGGAGGCCGATCTCCGCGTCATCGGTGACGAGAGGGTGCTCTTTCACTTTTATCTGTTGAACGGCGGATCGTTCGCCGGTTGTTTGGGCCGGGCGGACGCGCGCGTCGCAGTTGCCAGTCAACGATATCGCTTGCAAAACTTACTCGAAAGGAAGGCAGAGGCTGACCATTACGCCTCCTTGCTGGAGTTTGTGGCAGATATGTTTGCCACAAACCACCACGAATTCGCGGTAGGTGCCCCGCAGGGGATGCCAGATCTCATAGTCGACCCTGCGCGGCGAATTGCTGATGCTCTGGATGTACAGGCCGAACTTGCCGACCTGCGGTTGCGCGAACGAGCGGAGTTGGGGCGGGCATTCGACGCAGCCATTCAAAAGTTGTCGGATAAAACCGACGGATTCGTTTTTATGAGTGCTCGGATAGATTCCAAGCCTGAATGGGTATACGTTTTCGGCTCATCAAGGAACGTGGAGCCCCCCGAACTCGGGTCGCGGATCTCAATGTTGGCGCGCGGCGCAATGGCATATTACGGCAAGCAACGATGTCTTCTTCTAATAGATCGCGACAAGCGATCCGTCCTCACAGTTCTGATCCGACCTGGATTCAATTCGACGCTTGCGGATTTTGAAATAGGACAGCGTCTATTCGGTCACTTGCGGGTCACCACCACACCACTTGAGCTAGAGGCCGAGAGCCGTGCCTGAGCCGACCGTATGGAAATAGGCTCGCATAGCCATCGGCCGTCCAATCCCCACGATCCTCAGGACACGAGATGGAGAGGTGGCCAACCTTGGGCTGACAACTCGTAACCGTTGAGCGGATGCGTCAGGCAAAAGGTTTGGAATATTCAAGGGGAGGTGTAACGCTCTTTCTACGCAAGTGCCTTGCGCACGTGCGAGTGAGGAGCAGCGCGGACCACCGCTCTTGTGGTCCGCGTCCTTTCCGTAGAGATGATCCCCACCGTACAGTCTTCTGTCGCGGTGTCGAAACTCGTGCGTCGTTTTCTTTCGGATCGACATTTTTATATCGTCGTGTCGCCTGCTCAAGCGGCGGGAGGAATACGGTCGACAGGCTGAGAATGCTCGCCGATCCCCGCGCACGTACTTGATCCCTCCATCACGGGCAAGAGAAGACGCGGACCACAAGAGCGGTGGTCCGCGCTACCACTCGTTCGCCCGCACCCATATTGGATCCTCGTGACCTGATTCCAAGTCCTGGCAATTCGGCCCGGGCACGAACCGCCGGATTTCGCCGCCTGGCCCGGGATGGATGATTATCAAGGTAGGCTATATTTATCAAGGTTGAAAGCCGGGAGCGAGGCCGGTGAAGGAAAGGGAGCGGCGGCGTCCGGTGTGGCATGGGTTCCATCGCCGAAGAGGGCCACCGCTCCTGCGGTCATCGGCAAAAGCGTTCCAGGGTCAATGGCTATTGCGAATGTTTGTTGGTTGAGGTTTCTGTTTACGATTTGGCGTCATGCAGAGAGGGGCGCACGCAGAGTCTTAATTCCGGGGTCGATGCGTCTGCCGAAGATGCCGTTTCACTCGCAGCCCAGGTCTTTGCGAAGCGCCTTGAGAGGATTGACAAAACTTCTTCCCGACCAGATTTCCAAATCGTCCTTCGTATACAACTTGACGTCGACGCCCATCAGGCCTTGATTCGTCCACTTCAGTTTGGCATCGGCATCTTTCAGGCTGTCGACGACTTTCAGGCAGGTGCGTTTTTTCAAAGTCTCAATGGCGCGCGGGCGGGCATTCTCATCGTCGGCCCAATCCAACTCCAGATAGACCTTGCGAATTTTGTGCATATCCGGTTTGGGCCCTTGAGGATTGGCGACGACGGTGGGAACAGTGGACGCGGGCATCGCGCCGGCAGCGGGGGCGGCAGCGGGAGCCGAAGGGGATGTGGGCGCAACCGGCTTGCCACTCGCCGCCCTCAGCATGGCATCGATGACGGTTTGCGACACGCCCGAGCGTTGCAAAAAGATCAGAGCTTGAGGCGCGGTATCAAACGCCGTGGGGCTGGTTTGAATGTCGAGGACAATCGTCGTGTCTGCAAGACCGGCGCTGACCATGCTGACCACGTCGCTATTGGTCAGAGTTTTTTTGGGATTGCTTTCTGCCGGATGTTCCGGAGCCGGACTCGCGGCTTTTGCCTGGCCGCCCAGCGGCTCCGGCCAATTTCCCGCCATTCCCATCGGTGGGAGGGAACACAACGACAACAGAAAAATGATCGATGCGGAACACTTCATCACCTTGGGCCCTCCTCGGGGGAACAGCGTGAGATCGTACGCGCTAAGTAGCCTTCGCCAGCATAGTCGCAGTCATACCACGCGTCAATTCGGACTGGAGAAAATTCGCCCAAGGTGTCCGGCTCGACGACCGAAGCACTCGCCTGGCTCAGCCCTTCTTGTCCGGCGAAACCCATTGAGAACTATATTCATGACGCTCGCCCGGGACCTCGTCTCGTGGTTCTTCAGCCACTGCGGGAATTAGTCACGTATGAATGTGGAATTCTCTTGAAGTGGACTCAACCTTTTCTGCCAACGACTTCGCCTAAACCCTGCAAGATTTGCTCGGACCTTCGTTCCCTAAACAGGACGCGGAGGGCAAGCGTCGCCTCCTGCGGCCATCGCCGAAAGTCCAACAAAGCCTGCAATTGCAAGCGGGTCAGTGGCTTGGCGGCGAGAGGGGGAGCGGCTGCGGAGTCCGCGCTGAGCGCCAAGCACACGCAGGCTCCAGGTCGCGACATAACCGTGGAAATTTTATCGGTTTGATGGAGGCAGGCATGAGTCGGCGAAAACTGGTTTGGGCATTAGCGGGGATACTTTTGCTTGCAACTGGATGCGAGAGAGAATCCGCGCGGTTTGTGACCGCGCCGGAGGCGACCACGACATCGGTGGATGCCCCAGCTCCGGCGTCGCTGTCGCCACAACATTTCATTGCCGAGCATCACGATCTAGTGATGGTCACGCCGGAGTCGGAACTCCCCGAAAGCATGGGAATCGGCGGTGGGTTATTGCAATTCGACGCATTGCGAGGTCATCTCGTCCAAGCTTGCGACCCGGGCGGAGGATTCGCTGCCCTACGGGTTCAATTTCCGTCCGCGTAATCCCCCAGGAACTTACTCAATTTCTCGCTTCGGTGCAGAAGCTGGGCTCCGTCGCGCAGCATACGACCGAGCGTGACGACAAGACCACGGATGTTGTCGACACCGAGGCCAAGATCAAGAATTTGACGGCCTTCAGGGACAACCTCCGGGCGATGCTCGGGCGGCCCTCGGCGACCGTAAAGGACCTGATTGATATCCAGCATCAACTCGCCGACACGCAGTCGGACTTGGATAGCGCGGCCGCCCAGCGAAAAATCCTGGCAAATGAAACGGAGAAGGTTGCCGTCGACATTTCGTTCCAGATCGAGGAATCCCGGCGCAACAGCGGGGCGTTTGGCACGATCCGGAAGGCTCTGCGCGAATCGGGTTCGGTGCTTGCGCAGAGCACGGCTTCTCTTATCACGCTGACGGTTGCGGTCGTTCCTTGGCTGATGGTGTTGGCATTTGTGGTCTGGATCCTCGTCAAGCTCTGGCGCCGGGTTCGCCGCCCTCGCAAGGCCTCGCAGCCGCCTCCTCCCACCACGCGGTACTAGTACCGCGCTGCCATTGCTGGAGCCGCGAATGCGGCGTAACGTCAGGTCACGAGTTGATCGCGCTCCATTCGCTGTTTGGCGCATCTCAGGAGGCCCCGTGACCACGACCCATCGAGCCGGGCAAAGAATTGCCATTGCCGTGGCCGTCATTACGATTCTGGTTGGACTGAGCGCGCAGCCTCTCAAAGCCGCGGTGGTCACCGTGGGCAACTGCATCAGCGGCGGAATCCGCTTTGCCACCATCCAGGCGGCCGTGACCAGCGTCGCAGCCGGATCCACCATCCAGGTGTGCCCGGGAAACTACCCGGAGCAGGTTGTCATCAATAAAAACCTTACCTTAATGGGCGTGGAGTCCGACAATGCTTTTAACCCAACCCTGGTGATCCCGTCCTCCGGCGGCTTTACCGCGAATACTTCGAGCCTAACCAGCGGCGCTCCCCTGGCGGGGCAGATCGTGGTGGTCAGCCCGGCGACGGATGTGGAAATCAGCTTCCTCGCTGTCGATGGAGCGGGCAACAATTTGAACGCCGGGTGTTCGGACGCGCGCCTGATTGGAATTGTTTTTCAGAATGCCTCGGGAACCCTCAACTCCGTTGTGGCGCGCAACCAGGCGCAGAATGCCGCAAATTTCGGATGCCAGAATTCGGCGGGACTTGGGATCTTTGTGCAGAGCGCGGGGCCTTCGACGCCGGCCAGTGTCACCATCCGCAATAGCAGCGTCTATGGATTCCAGAAGAATGGCATCACCGCCAATGAAACTGGAACGACGGTGCGCATCCGGCAGAACTCCGTGGTGGGCGGCGGACCTGTGGGCATCGCTCAGAACGCCATCCAGATAGGCTTTGGGGCCACGGGCATCGTCGAGAACAACACCGTAGGGGACACGGTCTACAATGGCAATCCTGCGGCGGGCACGGGTTCCGGAATCCTTATTAATGATTCCGGCGATGTTTCAATCCGCGGAAATACCGTAACCTTTACGCAAAACGGCATCGCTGTCGTAACCGACGGCAACCAGCCGAGCGACAACAACACCATCATCAACAACCAGGTGACGAATACGCTGCTGGGAGACGGAATCGACCTGTGCAGCAACGGCAACTCGGTGATTGCCAACTCGGTGTTTAGCAGCGTGCGCGCGGGGATTCATCTGGACGGCAGTTGCGGCCCCGCCTCAACTGGAAACAACAACACCATCAGCCGCAACGTTGTGAATGACGCCTGCACGGGAATCCTGCTCGGCAGCGGCACCGGCAACCGGTTCTTGGGCGGAAACGCCTTTGCCAACGTCGCGAACACCACGCTCGCCGGCGACACCTGCACCGTGGCAACGCTGGAAGTGCATGCGAACAGCCAGTTGGCAGCGACGGCGCACATTACCAGTCCGGTGCGGCCGTAGTGGCCCGCTGATATTGGCGTGAATCGTTTGTTGGTAAGCGGGGCAGCTCAGAGGATTTGGGTCCGCAGTACAAGTGGTGGTCGTTGGGTCACGGGGGCTCCTAGTCGGGGGCCCCTACTCCTTCCTCATTCTCTTCAATAACCTTGCTGGCATCTTCCCATTCGTGCATGAGCCGGCTGATCTCCTCCCGCCCCTGCTCGATCGAGTTGCTCAACCGCACGCTCTCTTCCGCACTCCGAAAATGAGCCAGCTCCTGCCCGTAGCCTTCGATTTGGGCTTCCAGGCGCGCCACCCCTTCTTCGATTTCGCGGCAGCGATCCTTCATCTGCTGGAGTCGGAGGGGGTTGACCTTTTTCACCTTTACCGCAGATGCCGGCTTGGACTGCTCGGGCGCGGGCTCCTCGTCACGACGATTGCGGCGGGCCCCGCGTTCGCCAACCAAATCGGGCAGGCCGGGCAGGGAGAGGTCAATCTCCTTGCCACTCTTGCGCCACAGGTAATCCTCATAGTTGCCCGGGAAAACATTCACCTCGCCATTGCCGATTTCAAAGACCCGCGTGGCCAGCTTATCGATGAAGTAGCGGTCGTGCGAGACGAACACCACCGTGCCGGTGTACTTCTCCAGGGATTCGAGCAAAACATCCTTGGCGCGCAAGTCGAGATGGTTGGTTGGCTCGTCGAGCAGAAGAAAATTCGAGGGATGGAGCAGCATCCGCGCCAGGGCGTAACGATTGCGCTCGCCGCCGGAAAGAACCTTGATGCGTTTGAAGACATCATCCTCGCTGAATAAAAAGCATCCCAGCAGGCTGCGCAATTCCGTTTGCGTGCTCATCGAGGAAGGAGCGGCGCGGGTCAAATCGTCGAGCAGACGGGCTTCGGGGTCCAGCGCCTTGTACTGGTCCTGGGCGAAGTAATCCGCCTCGACGTTGTGGCCCAGTTTGACCTCACCCGCGGTTACGGGTTCGATGCCCGCCAGCAGCTTGATCAGCGTGGATTTGCCCGCGCCATTCACGCCCACCAGAGCCACCCGGTCGCCGCGCTCAATCATGAACGTCACGTCGCGAAACACCTGCTTCGAGTCGTAACTTTTCGCCACACGGTGGAATTCCATCACATGCCGTCCGCTCGGCTTGGGCTGCGGAAATTTGAAGTGGATGGCCTTTTCTTCTTTGGGAATTTCGATGCGCTCGATCTTTTCAAGCTCCTTGATGCGGCTCTGGACCTGCTTGGCCTTGGTGGCCGTGTATCGAAACCGGTTGATGAAAACTTCGAGTTGCTCGATGCGGTCCTTCTGGTTTTGATAGGCCGCCTCAATCTGCGTGCGGCGCTCGGTTTTTTCCTTCAGGTATTTTTCGTAATTGCCCGTGTAGAAATGGACCTTTTGATTCCAGATTTCGACGATCTTGTTCACCGTGACGTCGAGAAAGAAGCGGTCGTGCGAAATCAGGACGCAAGCGTGGGGATAATCGTGAAGATATTCTTCCAGCCAGTTGCGCGCCTCAAGATCGAGGTGGTTTGTGGGTTCATCGAGCAACAGCAGGTTGGGTTTTTCGAGCAAAAGTTTGGCCAGGGCCAGGCGCATTTGCCACCCGCCGGAAAATTCCTCGCTGCGGCGATGCCAATCGGAGGGCGGAAAACCCAGCCCACCCAGGACCATTCCGACCTGAGCTTCCAGCGCATACCCATCGCGGTGCTGAAATTCCGTATCAATGACGTTGAAGCGATCGGCGACGGCGGCATACTCGGGCCCGGCGGGATCGAGTTCGCCCATCTTTTCCATGAGCGTCTCCATCTCCTGTTCCATCGAGAGCAGGTCTTCGTAGACGGACATGCACTCCGCCATCACCGTGCGCCCGGAAAGCGAGAGGCCATCCTGGGGCAAATATCCGGCTGTGACTCCCTTGGCAAAGCTGATCTCGCCGTAGTCGAGAGGTTCAAGTCGGGCCAGCGTCTTGAGCAACGTGGTTTTACCGGTGCCGTTCGCACCCACCAGGCCCACGCGGTCGCGCGGGGTGATGAGCCAGTCGCAATTTTCGAAAAGCAATTTGGGGCCGAATCGCTTGCCGGCCAAACAAAGTTGAATCATAAGTTGGTCGAGAGGGAAAACCGAGCGCCCACCCCGCGGCAGCCAAACCTTCTGGCTAGAGTGAAGTCAAGAGCCTGCCGATGAATGCCAATGAAGCAAAATTGGAGGGATGCGTTGCGCCATCCACTGACCCGTCGATTTGGCAGAATTCGCGAGCCTCGACGGTTTCGAGTCGCTCTCGCAGCGGCCAAAAGGAATCTTCCGTGCACATTCCCCTCAATTCAAGAATATCAGCTTTTCCGAAATTCCGGGGCAAAGAGCGTGTAGAATCGCACACTCGACATATTTCTCCCGCGAAATGCGCGGCATTTGTTAGAATAGGAGATCGAAGTTAAACAAAAACAATGGACTACGACCAGATAGCCAGTTTTTTAGAAGTGGCGAAGTTGCAAAGCTTTTCCCGGGCGGCGGAAAAGCTGTTTCGCACCCAACCCGCCATCAGCGCCCAGGTGCGCCTCCTCGAGCAGGAATGCGGGGAAAAGCTCTTTGACCGCAGCGGCAAGAAAGTATTGATGACCCCCGCAGGGGAGATTCTCTATCGCTATGCGGAGAAGATGCTGTCGATGCACAAGGAGGCTCTCCAGGCCATCGCCGAGTTGAACCAGACTCCACGCGGGAAGCTGTTTATCGGCGCCAATGAAGCCACCTGCCTCTACGTTCTTCCCAAGACCTTTTTCCGCTTTAAGCAGCTTTACCCGCTCGTGCAGATCAGCATCTATCGGAACTTCAGCCATAAAATTCTGCAAAAGGTCCAGGAGGGCGCGGTCGACCTGGGGATTGTCACGCTGCCAACGACGGCCACCAACATGGAAGTTATCCCGGTATTTCGAGACGAGGTGCAGGTGGTGGTGCCCAAGGGGCATCCGCTGGCGAAGAACAAGAGCGTGACGGTTGAAGAGCTGTGCGAGCACCCTCTGATTTTGCCCAAGACCGGCCACACGCGGGTGGTGATTGATCGTCTGCTGCGCAGTGAACGCGATCGCTTGCAGATTTCAATGGAGCTGGCGAGTGTTGAGACCATCAAGAAGTTTGTGAGCGCCGGCCTGGGAATTTCCCTCATTAGCCGGACTTATGTCCAGCCGGAAGTCGCCGCGGGCATGCTGAAATTGATCCCGCTGGAAGGCCAGAAGATTTTTCGGGAGCTGGGCCTGGTTTACCGCCAGGACCGCTACCTGTCACTTCCCACCAAGGTCTTTATTGACGTCGTGCGTGAGTCAACCAAGACTGTCATCGCCAGCGCCTCCACCGCAACGAATATGGGTACAATTCGCTAGCGAGTCCGTCGGTTGGACGGATTCGTGATTGGAGCAAGGGCGAAGGTTTGCCCGCAGGGGTAGTTACCATGGTGAAAGAAAATCCGATTCCCGCCAAGAGCAAGAGGCCGATCATTGCCATGAAATTCGGCGGGACCTCCGTCGGCAGCGCCGAACGCATGAAGAATGTGGCCGAGCTGGTGGCGAGCTACGCGCAAAACGCCGAAGTCGCCGTCGTCGTTTCCGCCATGGGCGGGGTCACCGACATGCTGATTCGCGCCGCCAAGGAAGCCAGCCAGGGTGACCGCGAGAATTGGAAGAACGTCCGGCGGGAGCTTGCACACCGCCACCGCGAAGTTGCCGATCAGCTTCTGCAAGCGGCGGAACAGGCCACCGTACTTCCCCGGCTGGCCGAGGCGGTGGCCGATTTTGAGAATCTCTGCTCCGGTTTTTCCCTGGTGCGGGAAGTTACTCCGCGGGCGATGGATACCCTTTCGAGCTTGGGTGAAGTCATGTCCGCGAATCTGGTGGCCGCCGTTCTCCGCTCGCGAGGCACGCCGGCGGAGGCCGTGGACGCCACGGAATTGATTGTCACCGACGATGTCTTTGGCAACGCCACCCCCATTTTTGATGAGACCAATGCCAAAACGCGCCAGCGCCTGGCCGGTTTGCGGAAGCGCGGAGTGATTCCCGTCATCACCGGTTTCCGCGGGGCAACGCGCGGGGGCGCCTGCACAACGCTCGGCCGCGGCGGATCCGATTACAGCGGCACCATTGTGGGAGCCGCGATTGATGCGGACGAAGTCTGGATCTGGACCGATGTCGATGGCGTCATGACCACCGATCCGAGGCTGGTTCCGGAAGCGCGAATTCTGCCGGAAATTTCCTACCGGGAAGCGATCGAGCTTTCGTTTTTCGGCGCCAAAGTCCTGCACCCCAAAACGATTCAGCCCGTGATGAAGAAGAAGATTCCGGTCTGGATCAAGAACAGCTTCAACCCAACATGCCCGGGAACGTGCATCGTTCCGCATTCGACCAAAAGTCAAAAGGGCGTGAAGGCCATCACTTCGGTCAGCAAGGCCAGCTTGATTACGATCAGCGGCAAGGAATCGCTGACCTTTCCCCAATTGGCCGCCAAGGCATTCGGTTCGCTCAGCATCGAGGAGATTCCGACGCTGATGGTGACGCAGTCCTCGGCGGATAACGTCCTCTGCTTTGCCGTGCACGAAGCCGACTTGGCCCGCGTGAAAGGCCATTTGGAAAGGACCTTTGAGCTCGAGATGCTGCACGATGACCGCGTGTCGATTGAAGTCATGCCGCACGTCGCGATTGTCGTGGCGATTGGCGAGAACATGGAGGGCACTCCGGGAATCGCCGGCCGAACCTTTGGCGCGCTCGGCAGGAAGGGGATCAATATCATTGCCATCGCTCAAGGTTCCTCTGAATTGAGCATCTCGTTTGCCGTCAAGGCGGCCGATGTCAAAGACGCGGTAAAAGTGGTGCATGAGGAATTCAGCCTCTCCCCGGCGGAACAAGCACGTGAGGTGCAGGCCAAGGGGCAGAGCCAAAAGAGTGGTAGTTGAATTAACGAAAAAATCTTGAGCGCAAGCCACGCTGCATTCCTTCGCTCGGCACTGTTCAACCTTGATTAACATTCTGCCCGGGCCAAAGGCCTGAGTTTTATGTCATCCGCTTACCTCCAATGCATTGAGGAATCCTGCGGGCGCCGCCAGGACCCCAGGAAGGACCTGCACTCGTGCGAATTTTGCGGCGGCCTGCTGGACGTTCAGTACGAATTTTCCCCCTTTGACCCTGAGCAACTCCGCCGCATTTGGCATCAACGCCGATTGAGCGGGGAGCCGATTGACCGGAGCGGCTTGTGGCGCTTTCGCGAACTCATTCCTTTTGTGTATCCCTCCGCGCGCATCATTTCGCTTTCCGAAGGCTCCACTCCGCTGGTGGGAACGCGCCGGGCGGGTTGGTGGGCGGGCCCTGTCCACCTGACCATCAAACACCAGGGCAACAACCCCACGGGCTCGTTTAAGGATCTCGGCATGTCGGCCTGCATCACGCGGGCGGAATCACGCGGAGTCCGGATTGTCGCCTGCGCCTCGACCGGCAACACCTCGTCGTCGATGGCCGCGTACGCCGCGCGCGCCGGCATGAGGGCTCTGGTCTTTGTTCCCTATAAACAGATTTCCGCGGCAAAACTCGCGCAGGCACTCGATTTTGGCGCAATGGTCGTTGAAGTTGGCGACAATTTCGATGAGGCGTTCGCATTGCTCCGTCAAATCGCGCCGGAGTTGGGACTGTATCTTGTGAACTCGGTGAATCCCTTCCGCATTGAAGGGCAGAAGACCATCGTCGCCGAGCTTCTCGAACAACGCGCCTGGCGTCCTCCTGATTACATCGTCGTTCCCGGCGGAAACCTCGGAAACTCATCCGCCATTGGCAAAGGCCTCCGCGAACTGAAAGAGATGGGATTCATTGAAAAAGTCCCGCACATCGTTATTGTTCAGGCAGCGGGCGCGAATCCGTTTTATCAGACCCTGCGCGCGAACTCCCCCGATCTGCTGGCTGTGGATCATCCCGATACGGAAGCCACCGCCATTCGAATTGGCCATCCGGCGAATTGGAAGAAAGCCAGGCGCGCGCTCGATTGGGCGGGCGGGTTCTGCGAGTCGGTGACGGATGAGGAGATTTTCGAGGCCAAGCGCGTCCTGGCTGAGGATGGGGTCGGTTGCGAGCCCGCTTCCGCCGCCACCATTGCCGGAGTGCGCAAGCTCGTTCGGGCGGGGAAGATCGACAAACACGCGGATATCGTCTGCGTTCTCACCGGGAATCAGCTAAAAGACACCGAATACATCATGCGGCATCGGACCGAAGCCCAGGAAGATTCGCAACGGATTCAGGTGGAGCCGAACCTTGACTCACTGCGGAAGGAATTAAAGCGCGTCCTTCGGTCGTCGGGCATTGGCAAGTTTTGAAACCCGGCTGAACAAGCGTCAGCTCGAAGTTTGCAGCAATCTTCTCCACGGAATCGTTCTGACTCACATAAAAAGATTTACGGAATAAAAGGAGGGAATTTACCCGTAAAACCCCGCCTCTTCGCTTATCATAGGAAATGTTCCGGGATAATTGAATCGAATCCGAGTCTGGCACTGGCTTCGGGTCTGCCATGATTTATGCGGCCTATCTATGAATGAACGCTTGCGACAGGAAGTGCGGTTCCTGACCACCCGATTGGGTGAGATTGTACGGGAGCAATCCGGGCACGAGGTTTTTGCGGCGATCGAGGTTCTCCGCAAGATCGCCAAACAGATCCGGCAATCTCCGAGCACGAGGTTAGTGAGGGCGAAGGAACACGCAGTCAGGAAGCTTTCCGTAAAAGACGCCACCGACGTTGCACATGCCTTCAGTATGTTCTTTCACCTCGTCAATCTTAGTGAGGAGCGCGAGCGCGTCCGCCGATTACATGCTCACGACCGCGAGGGTGCGGGGGCGCCCATGTCCCTGCGGCATACCTTCACGGAGCTGCGCCGTCAAAAAGTTTCATCCGTTGCCGTCAAGAAACTTCTGGCATCGATGCACATTGAGCCGGTCCTGACGGCCCATCCCACCGAGGCAAAGCGCCGCAGCGTATTGAACCATATCCTGCGCCTGGGGAAGATTCTGGAGGCGGCGTGCGATGATCTTACCCCTGCCACCGAACGTGATATTGACGCCTGCATCGAAGCGCTCTGGCTTACCGACGAAATGCGTGAAGGCGTGGTAACTCCTGAAATGGAGAGCGAAAACGCCCGCTTTTTTCTGGAGCGGACGATATACGATCTGGCTGGGACGTTTTGGGAACGCTTCCGTGCAGAGCTTCACCGGCAGTATCCCAACCTGCCGGAGCCGACACCATTCTTGAGTGTGGGTTCGTGGGTGGGAACCGACCGCGACGGAAATCCTTTTGTCACACCGGCCACGAGCCTGCACGCGGCAGAGCAGGTGCGCCTGAGCATCCTGCGTTACTATTACGCTGCGTGCGACCGCATGCTGGGCTGGGTTTCATTCCCCTGCCGCGATCCAAAAACTTCCGCCGAGTTGCGCCGGGAATTGGAGCGCGACATGAAGCGCTTTCCCGCCACGCGCGCTTACGAATCGGTCGATCAGCCGAGCGAACTCTACCGCCGCAATGTACGCATCATGATGTGGCGTCTGGCTCAGACCATCGAGCGCAAGGAGGGCGCCTACGCTGCGCCCGAGGAATTTATTGTGGAACTGAGGCGCCTGGAAGAGACGCTCAACGAGTATCACAGCCCGAGGGTGGCGCGCCTGGGGCCGGGGCGCCTGCGCGTCGCAGTAGAGGTGTTTGGATTTCACGGAGCAAGTCTCGACTTCCGTACGCATTCGCGCGTCACTCGCGGGGCGGCGGACGAAGTGTTGAGAAAAGCACATCTGCCCGCCGAGCCAGCGGAAGCTCGAATCAAGGCCATCCAACGGTTGCTTCTTAAGCCCCCCGTGCGAGCCTCATTCTCGAGAGAAACGCTGCATGCGCTGGAGGAATTCAAAGCCCTCCGCACCATTCAGGTACGTAACGGAGAAGGCGCGGCTTATCGCTACGTGTTAAGCATGACCTCCTGCGCGGCCGATGTGTGGGATATTCTGCTCCTCGCGCGGCAAACGGACCTTGTCGAGGTTCGTGGCCGGCGCTTGCATTCCCGCATCGATGTTATTCCGTTGTTTGAAACACTGGATGATCTTGAAGCCGGCCCTCGAATTATGGAGGAGCTATTTGCCGATCCTCTCTATCGCCGCATTTTGGCCGGGCGCAATGATTTCCAGGAAGTCATGCTGGGTTATTCGGACTCCGTCAAAGACGGAGGTTACGTGGCGGCAAACTGGGGATTGTTCCACGCGCAGAAACGCCTGGCGCAGGTTGCGGAGAAGCATGGAATTCGATTCTCCCTGTTCCATGGCAAAGGTGGAACCATCGACCGCGGCGGTGGGCAGTCGCATCGCAGCATTCAAGCGCAACCGTCGGCTGCCCCGGGAGGAAGATTCCGCATCACCGAGCAGGGTGAGGTGGTTTCGCTCAAGTATTCCAATCGTGCGATCGCGGAGAGAAATCTCGAGCAACTTGTTACCTCGGTGCTCGATGCGCACCTGCTCCACGCGCGGCGTGTGGAAGCTGCCAAAGTCCCGGAGTGGGAAGGGTATGCGACGGAGCTTGCCGAAAGCAGCCGTGATTACTACCGCAAGCTCGTCTATGAAACGCCGGAATTTGTCGATTACTTCCGCCAGGCCACTCCCATCGATTTGATCGAGCAGATCCGCCTGGGTTCGCGGCCCTCTCGCCGCTGGGGGGCAAGCGACCTGCGTGATTTGCGCGCCATCCCCTGGGTCTTTGCCTGGACGCAATCCCGCCATCTTCTCCCGGCGTGGTTCGGCCTCGGACATGCCTTGGAAAAATTCCAGCGCGATCACGCTCCCCACGGCATGGACTTCCTGCGCAGCATGCACGAAGGGTGGCCCTTCTTCTTCAACCTCATCAACAACGCCGAGCATTCGCTGGCGAAGACCGATCTCTATATCGCCAGTCTTTACGCCGCTTTGGTGAAGCCCGCGCGCCTGGGCAAAAAGATCTTCCGCATCATCGAGGAGGAGTACCATCGCAGCGTTCGCGGAGTTCTTGAAATCTCCAATTCCTCTGCGTTGCTGGCCGGTCAACACGTGTTGGCGGAATCCATTCGCCTGCGCAATCCCTACGTCGATCCACTTAATTTCCTCCAAACCCGCTTCCTGGAGCGATGGCGCAGGCAACGCGGGAAATCCGAGGATAGCGGAACCACCGCATTGCTCCACCTTCTCCAGATCACCGTCGGCGGCATTGCCTTTGGAATGAAGAGCACCGGCTGATTCACCCAAGATCGCGAAGAGCCATCCCCAAGCCAACGGGGCGGCAGAGTGTTGTGATTACAGCGCCCCTTCGATACATTCCTGAAGTCAATTTTTAACGCACGCCACTACCTCCTTGCAGTAATAAGTCGATTAAAATGGTCTTTCTGGATAGGGTTCAATGAGGTCTTCGGAGCCTATGACACGCGCCCGTACGGAAAAAATTCGTGTAGATCGCCTTCTCGTGGACCGCGGATTGGTCGAGTCACGCGAGAAGGCGCAGGGGCTCATCCTGGCAGGGTCGATTCTTGTCGATGAGCAGAAGGTGGAGAAGTGCGGCAGTCTGGTGAATCCCGACGCAGTGGTGCGCTTGCTGGGTGATCTGCCAAAATATGTCAGCCGCGGAGGGCTCAAGCTCGAGGGCGCACTTGAGCACTTCCGCGTTGACCCCGATGGCAAGATTTGCCTTGATATCGGCTCGTCGACAGGGGGCTTCACCGATTGCCTGCTACAACATGGGGCTTCCCGAGTTATTGCCGTCGACGGAGGGACAAATCAGCTCGACTGGAAATTGCGGCGTGATCCGCGGGTTGTTGTCCTGGAAAAAGTAAATGCGCGCTACATTACTTTTGATCGCATTGGAACGTGGGCGGAACTGGTGACGATTGATGTTTCCTTCATCTCGGTTACACTCATCCTGCCTCCCCTTATTTCGCTTCTTGCCTCGCCGGCGGAATTGATTGTTTTGGTCAAACCCCAGTTCGAAGTTGGGAAGGGAAAAGTCGGAAAAGGCGGCATCGTACGCGACCCGGCGCAGCATCAGGAGGCCATCACCCGGGTCTCCCGAACGCTATTGCAGTTGGGATTCAGCAACCTGGCGTCGAAGGAAAGCCCTATTTTGGGTGTCGAAGGGAATCGTGAATTCTTCCTGCACGGAGTTTGGACAGGCTCGCAATAGTTCCGGGATAATGGCGGCAATCAGATCCAAACAATCTTGCGTTTCACTGAAGACCGGCATTTCATCATAGGCGATAGTATGAACCACTAGTCACCCGTCTTTAACCACGATAGGATAGGGTTATCTATGCCCATAAAACGCGTTGGCATTATTTCCAAGCCGAAAAAAGCGGAAATTCGCGAAATCGTTCCTGGCCTGCAGGATTGGCTCCGTGAGCGCGACATCGAATGGTTTATTGACAAGGAAACCAGCGGCATCATGGGGATGAAAGAGCGGAGCCTGACCCGCAACGAGATGCCATCCAAAGTGGACTTGCTGATTGTTCTGGGTGGAGACGGCACTCTGCTGGCCACAGCCCGAGCTCTCAACCGGAAGCCGGTTCCCATTCTGGCCGTCAATTTGGGTAGTTTGGGGTTCCTGACCGAAATCACTCGCGAGCAGCTTCTCCCAACGCTGGAAACTGTGCTCGCTGGAACTCACCAGACCGACCGTCGCGTACAAATTGAAGGGGAGTTAATTCGGGCGGATGAAATCCTCACACCCTTTTTGGCCCTGAACGACGTGGTTTTGAACAAAGGGGCAATCGCGCGAATTCTGGAATTTGATGTGCGTGTGAACGGGGAGAAAATCTCGACCTACAAGTCGGATGGCTTGATTGTATCGACTCCCACGGGCTCAACGGCTTACTCGCTGGCTGCCGGCGGGCCGATTGTCACTCCATCCGTGGACGCTTTTTTGATTACGCCAATCTGCGCCCACACCCTTACCCACCGGCCGCTCGTATTGCCTAATAACGTCAAAATCGAGGTGACGGTCAAAACTCAGCGGGAAGCTGCCTATCTCACTGTCGACGGGCAAGTCGGAATCGCCGCCAACAGCGATGATGTGGTGAGGATGCGCAAGGCCGATTCCTACGTGGAATTGGTGCGGCCTCCGGCCACTCCATACTTCGAGATCCTGCAACAAAAGCTGAAATGGGGCGAGCGCTAGGGAAGATTGCGCTTCAATGGCAATTGCCTCCCCTGTCCTTTAATCACAGATGCCTCATCATTGTCGATAAGAATTAGCACCCGAGCGGGTCAGCCGTTTCAGACTTCCACGGGAGTAGAGGAGAACTCCTTCGCCAGACCGCGAAACTCGGGGATCAAATCCCAGGCGTCCAGAGAGGCAAGATCCTCCTGGTAGTCATCGAGGCGATAGATCTTGGAGTCACCTGCGGATTCCTCCTCCAATTCATGAGCGAGCAGGTTGGCGGTATACACCGCTGAGATGGCGTCAAAGTGTTGGTGCGGCACGCGCCTGGGGGCATGGTGCAGGGCAACTGCCTCGACGATGGTGTAAGGCAATCCCCACAAGCCGAGCAGATAGGCGCCAATTTCGGCGTGGCTGAATCCCATCTCCTTCTGCTCGATTTTATAAAGTGGGCAATTGTCTTGCGTTGCCTCGACCAGGAATTTTCCAAACTGTTCGGAGCGCTTCCAGGCCATGATCAACTTCCCCACATCGTGAAGCATTCCCGCAACCATGGCGATGTCGCTCAGGTGTTTCGGGACAGGAAGCCGGGCGGCAATAAAGGCGGTCATCTGCGCGTGCTGCTGAAGCTTTTCCAGGGAAAAACCCGGAAGGTCTCCCCGCGGCTTGAAGGCCCGAAAGATTTCCACGGAAAGAACCAGGCTCTTCAGGGTGTTGATGCCAAGATAGCTGACGGCACTCTGAATGTTGGTCATGGAATGGGAGACTCCGAAGAATGCGGAGTTCACCAATTGCAGGATTTTGGCGGAGATGCCCACATCCTGCTCGACGATTTTGCCCACTTTCGCCAGAGAGACGTCGGGGTCAGCCAGGGCCTGGGTAAGCGCTTCGTAGGTGCGGGGTAGTGAGGGCAGGTCGCCCAAGGCGGTTACCGTGTGGCGTATGGAATCGTCACTCAGTAGAGCCTTCAGATGGCAAGCCCGCTCGACGGCGACTCGCAGCGTTTGCGCGTCACAGGGTTTTGCCAGGAATTGATGAGCGACGGGAACGACGCGCAGGGCCGTCGACATCTCGGTGTGCCCGGAGAGCACGATGCGCACCATTTGCGGAAAATGTTCGCGGACATGCGAGAGCAGGGCGGCGCCATCCATTCCCGGCATCCGCATATCGGAAACGATGACATCAAAGGGGGTAGCCTCCAACAGCGCAAGGGCAGGTTCTCCGCCCTGGGCGAAGGCTAAATCCCATTCATGCCGTTGCGGGCGAAGCATGCGGCGCAATCCCTCCAGGATTCTCGCCTCGTCGTCCACAAAGAGTATCCGTCTCATGGTTCCTTGACCTCCCTGGAGCTTTCCCCCGGATTGACCGGTAGTCGGACATAGAATGTTGTCCCTTTGCCCAACTCGCTGTCGAAAGTTATGCTCCCCTTGTGCCGGTCGACCACCACGGAGTGGGCGATGGCCAGGCCCTGCCCCGTGCCCCGTCCCACTTCCTTGGTCGTGAAGAATGGATCGAAAACTTTGCCCCGGTTGGCTTCGGAAATGCCGCAACCCGAGTCTGAGATGGTGACCAGAACGGTGCTCCCTTCCGTTGTTGTTCTGACCACGATCCTGCCCTTCTTACTGGTACCATGGTTTGCATCGGCAATGGCATGGGCGGCGTTTACCAGGAGATTTAGGAAGACTTGGTTCAAATCTCCCACATTACATACCACCGGCGGCAGGTCGCCGAATTGGGTTTCCACGTCAGCAACGTATTTCAGTTCATTGCGAGCAACGGTCAAGGTGCCCTGGATGGCCCTGTTTAAATCCGCAGCCGTCATCTCCCCACTTTCCGGGTGGGCGAATTCTTTCATCGCATGAACAATCGTGGCTACACGCGAGACGCCATCGAGAGTTTGCGACAGCGCCTTGGGAATCTCTTCCAGCAAATAATCGCAATCGGATTGACCCTCAACTTCCCGGACCTCAGCGAGCAGTTCCGGACTCACCGGGCCGGATGCCGCGGCGGTGTGGAGTTCCTTGTACCGGCGGAGCAATGCTTGCAGTCCGCCGAACGAATCCTGAAGAAAGCGCGTGTTGTCACCCACGAATTGAATGGGAGTATTGATTTCGTGGGCAATCCCGGAAGCCAGGCGGCCAACCGATTCCAGCTTTTGCGCCTGACGAAGCTCCATCTCCGCCTCGTCCCGCCCGGTGATGTCGCGGGCAATCCCCTGCACCCCAATGGGGATGCCGCCCCGGTAGATGAGACGAGGCTTTACCTCCAGCATTTTAGCGGTGCCATCCTGGGCGGAAACTTCAACCTCAAGCGTGATGTCCCGCTCGCCGGCCAAAAGTTCCTTTTGTCCGCGGTCGACAATTTCCCAATGTTTGGCCGCAACGATTTGACGCAAATTCATCCGGGTGGCATCTTCGGCGGAATAACCGAGAAATGTCTGCCCCACCCGATTCAGAGAAATTAAACGCATTTCAAGGTCGGTGGTGTAGACAATATCGCTGGCATTCTCGAAAAGCTCACGATACGTCTCCTCGGAGGCCCGGAGCTTTTCCTCTGCCCGTTTGCCCAAACTGATGTCGCTCAGCAAGCCGTCCGCGTAATGGATGCCGTTCATCTCATAGGTGGAGAGGGCACGGTCGTGGATCCAAATCAGTTCTCCATCTTTGCGGTGCATACGATATTCGGCATCGTAGGGCTCGCCTTTCCGGAAGAGAGCCTGCAAGGCCGTGCTGACTTTGCCGATATCGTCATCGTGCATCTTTTCCAGGAACAGCGCGGCGCCGCAGCGGTAGACTTCCTCCAGAGTGAATCCGCTCAGCCTTTCGATATTGGGGCTGATGAACGTGAACTGCATGTCGGCGTCCATTGTCCAGATCACGTCCGGGATGTTGGATACCAGTGACCGGTATTTCTGCTCGCTTTCCCGAATCTTCTCTTCCGCGCGCAACTGTTCCGTGGTATCGCGCGAGATGCCCACGAGGCCGATTACCCGGCCATGCGTATCTCGAATCGGTACCTTGCTGGCCAGGAACGAACGATATTCTCCCTTCAGACGCACCTTCTCGATTTGCCGGATGAGCGGCTGGCCCGATTCAATAACGTTTTTTTCCGTCTGGACTGAGTTTCTGGCGTCTTCCTCGCAAAAGAAATCGAAGTCAGTCTTGCCCACGGCCTCGCGCGGATTAGCCAGGCCCAATGCTCGGGCGTGGGCCAGGTTGGTCCTGAGCAGGCGGCATTCGCGATCCTTGTAGAAAATGAAATCGGGGATGTTATCCATGAGGGTACCCAGCAGATCGCGTTCCTGCGCCAACTCTTCCACCAGCCTTGCCAATTCCGTGGCGTGCTCTTCCTGTGCGCTCCTCGCCACCTCCAAGTCTTCTGCGTACTTGAGCATGTCCGCTTCGGCCCGCTTCCGCTCGGAGATGTCCTGGTACAAGGCCAAAACGCCTCGCAGTTCGCCGTTGATAATGAGTGGAACTCCATTGATGTCCACGTCAACTGAGGCCCGGTCCTTTCGTGACCGGAACGTGGTGAAGAAGGCTCCGGGCCCACTCAGGCAAAGGTCCATGAACATCTTTGCTTCCCTCGCAAGTTCCACGGGGACGATCAAATCATCCAGGACGGCGCCTTGAATCTCCCCGCGCGAGTACCCGAAGAGGTTTTCAAAGGCGGAGTTGGACATTTGCGCGCGTCCCTGATTATCGAGAACAACGATTCCGGATGGACTGGTTTCAAATAAGGTGTTGAGATATGCGGTCCGCTCTTCGGCGACTTTCTCAGCCTGCTTGCGCTCGCTGACATTTGCGAAAGTCATCGCCACGCGGTTCTGAGAAATTTGAAAGGCGGCAACTTCAAACCATCTTTGCAAGGGTTGGGTATAGGACTCAAAGTGGACCGATCCTCCTGAGGCAGCCACTCTGCCGTACATTTCAATCCAGAATTCCTCAATGCCGGGCAGGACTTCACGCATCGTCCTGCCCACCACCGCTTCGCGCGCCAGGCCGGTGTGTTCCTCAAAGGCCGCGTTGATTTCCAGCCAGCGGTGATCGATGGCGACGCCGTCCTCATTCGTGATGACTTCGATGAGGGCAAATCCCACCAGCATTTGGCTGAAGAGGAGGCGGTAGCGCTTTTCACTTTCCTGCAGCGCCGCTTCCGCTCGCTTCATCTCCGTAATGTCTTCGTAAGTTCCAATAATTCCTATAACTTCGCCTTGAGTACTGCGCAAGGGCAGTTTATTCGTCCGGAGCCAAATCGAACTTCCGTCCGGCCTGCTCTGACTTTCTTCGAAATTGAGTTTAGGAGACGCTTGCTCCATGACCAGCAGGTCATCGGCGCGGTAGTGCTCGGCAGAGTCCTTCCAGGCCAATTCCCAATCGCTCTTGCCGATGATCTCTGCCGGGTCCCCGAGCAGAGCGTCATTGGCGAAGGAGCGGTTGCAACCGAGGTAGGTGAGGTCTCGATCCTTCCAGAACACTCTCTGGGGAATGGTATCCAGAATCGTCTGCAACATTTGGCGGGATTGGTGCAATTCCTCCTCGACCCGTTTCCGGTCGGTGATGTCGCGCGAAATGCCAAACGTGCCGACAATATTTCCGGCCGGATCACGCAAGGGCAGCTTGGTTGTCGAAGCCCATGTGACCCGCCCATCGGGCCAAGTTTCCTTCTCCTCAATGGGCTCGATGGGGCGGCCGGATTGGATGACTTCCTGTTCCTGCTCGAGTGCGGGCTGGGAATGCTCCGGGGTGTAAAAATCGGAATCGGTTTTCCCGACCACCTGGGCGGGATCACTCAATCCGAATCTCCGGGCGAGTGCAGAATTGACCCGTAAGAACCGGCTCTCGCGATCCTTGAAATAGATAAAATCGGGGACATTGTCCATCAAGGCCCGCAGCAGAGCGCTCTCCCGGGCCAGGTCATGTTCAGCCCGTTTGCGTTCGGAAATGTCTTGTTTGATGGCGATGAAATGACTGATCTCACCGTCAGAATCCCGAACCGGCGTGATGGTCATTTCCTCCGTGTAGAGCGACCCGTTTTTGCGCCTATTGACGATCTCCCCGGACCATGCTTTCCCGGAAGCTATGGTTTTCCAGAGGCTTTGATAGAAGCCGCTATCGTGCGCGCCCGACTTTAGCAACCTCGGGCTCTGCCCGAGGGCCTCGGCGGCGGAATACCCTGTCAAGCCGGTAAAGGCGTGGTTCACCCAGATGAAGCGCCCCTCGCGGTCGGTGATGGCAATTCCATTGACGGCAGATTCCAGTGCAGCGGTCTGAAGGAGTGCCCGCTTCTCCTCAGACTTATGTTCTGTAATGTCTCTGCCAATGCTGACTGAGCCGGTGATTCTGCCCTCTTTGTCGATGACAGGCGAAACCGTCAAAGAAACATTGCGTCGTTCTCCGTTCCGGCGCACCCGAACCGTCTCGTAGCCGGACACCCAATTGCCCTCGCGGAAGTCTTCCCCGAGCCCCTTCAATTCTCCGGCACATTCAGGTGGGGTCAGAATGGATATCGGCTTTCCAATGATCTCTTCCGCGAAGTACCCGTAGAGGTCCTGCGCCCCACGATTCCAACTGAGGACGGTTCCATCGCGCTTGACGCCGACAATGGCATCCTGTGAGGACTCCACACACGAGGCCAGAAATGCCTGCGCCTTTTCTGCTTCCACGCGGTCCGTCACGTCGCGGCAGATGCAGCGGACGGTGGGCTCATTCGAACCTTCGCGGCGCAAATTGTTCTGATACTCGACGATCTTGATCTTGCCGCTGGGAGCAGCAATCACCATCCTGCCTTCGGCGTGGCCCTCGCGCACGATGGTCTCCAGGTATTTGTCGAACTGGGGTTTGAGGTGGGGTGGCACATAGTCGCAAAGCGACCGCCCGATGACTTCATCGGCGCTTGCTGCTTCCAGAATCTCGGCGGTGGCGCGGTTTAGACTGAGGAACCTTCCCCGGGCATCGTGGGTGCTGATCAGGACGAAACTGTTTTCCACCAGGTCGCGGTACCGATCCTCACTTTCGCGGAGCGCTGCCTCTGCGCGTTTGCGGGCGGAAATATCAAAGAAGCTTTCCAGCAGAAGCGGGCGCCCTCCCACCGTGACCCGCCGCACGGTCTTGATGATGGGAATCCGCTCGCCCGTCGCCGTCAACAAGATGCGTTCCGCGTTGTCCACTTTTTGTTCCAGATCGGTAAATGGGCACTGGCCTTCCTCGGCCGGACAGACAAACTTGTGACACACGGTCCCTAGAACCCGTGCCCGGTCCAAGCCGATGAGTTTTAACGCCAGAGGGTTGGCGTCAAGAATGCGGTGAGTCGCGGGATCGATAAGGAAGATGCCGGTTTCAACTCCATCGAAAATGACTTGCAGCCTCTCCCTGCTGTCGTCTGCAGCCAAGGCGAACTGCTTTGCCGCCTCTGGGAGAGAACTGGAATCGTCGAGCATGCCCATCTGTACCGCATCGCATGAATTCGCGGGAGCCGCGCAGGTTAGTTGACCTTGCTGCCGCCTCGCATCGCACTCGGATCTCCCCGCATACGGAAGACCTTTCTGGAGTGCGCGGTCAATTGCGGGCCCTAACTGAGGCATTCCAACGGGCTTCATGAGGAAATCGCAAGCCCCCTGCCGGAGTGCGGCAAGTGTGGAATCTATGGTGGCATTGCCGGTCATCATGATGACTTGAATTCTGGGATCTAATTGCTTTAATGCCATCAGGGTGCGGATGCCATCGAATTCCGGCATGACCAGATCAACCAGGGCCAAGCTGAATTTCTGTTGCCGGAGCGCCTCCAGCCCTTCCTGTCCTCCCAACGCGGTCACTACATCGAATCCGGCCGCTTCCAGGAGAGCCTCCAGCAATTTCCCGACGGCGGGCTCATCATCAATCACTAGGATTCGCGCCGACAGTTGCAGTCGGGCCGAAGCAGGGTCGAGGCCGTTTTCCATGGCGGGTGACAACAGATTGCTCATGCAGCGTTCCAGTGGCGAACGGTGATCACTCCAAAGTGCGCTGGAAGTCGGACCACCCGGTGGCGAGACACTTCGGACGTGCGGGTTAGGTCAGAAGTACCCGCCGATTTCTCCGCACATTTATATCGGCAGATATAGGGCTGGCATAAAGAATAGAAGAACTTCTGCGGATGATCCGGCCTCTGGATTAGCAAATCCTCATAATGTCGAGACTCTGCGAGTGTGCGGATAGTGCTCAGCAATCCAATGGCATGCCAGGCTGAAAGTCCCAGCTTCTAAATTCACTCGCAATCGTTTTGGTTTGTGATATTCTCCGGCTCGGGCTTTTTGCCCCAATCCTCTCCAGACTCAGATTGCACAACTTTGCCCTATAGGAGGCAACAATGCGAATACTTTTCCATGCCGTATTTCCCCATGAGCCGTTCAACACCTATGTGAAAGATGGCAGTATTGGCGGAAAGATGAAGCGACTTTTGGACGACTTGAAGCCAGAGGCGGCCTATTTTACGGAATTTGATGGTCGCCGAAGTGCCGTGATGATTGTCCACCTTAACGATGCCTCACAGATACCGGCCCTCGCGGAGCCTTGGTTTCTCACCTTCAATGCCGATTGCCATTTTCATCCCGCCATGGTTGCGGAGGACCTGGCCAAAGCCGACCTCGCGAGTCTTGGTTCGAAGTGGAAGTAATTTGTAACGAACGGATTTTTTTTATTTTAATTTTTGAGGGGGGGGCCAATGTAAGTCATCATCCGGTCTCTTCCCGTGGCTTAGAACACACTTAGGTGTGCGTGTGTTTTCAATAAGTTAGGGGGCATGAATTTCCAGCCCTTGCAAGGTCATTTGTTTTCAATGCGTTAGGGGCCAGGCATTTCTATCACTTGGGGGAGGTGTGTTCTTCCCCACTTTAGGGGTTAAGGGGCCGAGTTGTGCGGTGGTGGCAGCCGGGTTACAATAGGGAGAAATGGGTGACCTCGTCCAAATTGGATTGCCAGCGTCGGCGGCGCGCCGGCCCGACTGGTTGAAGGTGCGGATGCCGATCGGGGGAGAACTATTTTGACCTCAAGCGGCTGATGCGGGGCAAGGGACTGCACACGGTTTGTGAGAGCGCGCGGTGCCCCAACATCGGCGGAGTGCTGGCATCACCGGACGGCAACCTTCATGATTTTGGGCGAACTCTGCACGCGGCGGTGCGGATTCTGCGCCGTACCCAAAGGCAAGCCCGCGGGCGAAGTCGACACGGCCGAGCCGGTGCGCGTGGCCGACGCCGCCGCCGAAATGGGATTGAAATATGTCGTCGTAACCTCTGTGGATCGCGACGATCTCCCCGACGGCGGGTCGACGATCTTTGCCGAGACCATCGAAGCCCTGCGGCAGCGCATTCCGGCTTGTGAAATCGAGGTTCTCATTCCCGACTTTCGCGGTTCCGACGCCGCCCTGGAAACGGTGTTGCACGCGCGGCCCAACGTTTTGAATCACAATATTGAAACCGTGCCCCGGCTTTATCCTGTGGCCCGGCGCGGCTCGCGTTATGAGCGGTCATTGCGTCTGCTTCGCCACTCGCGCGAAATCGCCCCCGAAATTCCCACCAAGTCCGGCCTGATGGTGGGCCTGGGTGAGACTTTTGACGAGACCTGCGCCACGCTCAACGACCTCGCGGCAGCCGGCGTGGGAATCGTCACCATCGGCCAATACCTTCGCCCCTCGGGAGAGCAGTTGCCCGTGGCCCGCTTCTATACTCCCGAGGAATTCAACTCCCTCAAGCAGTTCGGTGAGAGCGCGGGGATTCGCCACGTCGAGTCCGGCCCGCTCGTCCGCAGTTCCTACCACGCCCACGAACAAACCGAAAAATTCAAGCAATAAACTTTGGAAAATTCGCACTCGCGAGTAACCTTTCCCTCGCCCCCCATGGGGGAGAGGGTGGATTGCGGGGGGCGCATTCACAAGCCCCCGCAAGACGGGTGAGGGGGTCGTGAAAACTCTGTCCGCAACAATCTCTCAAATAAAGTTTCACGCTTCGACGCCAAAATGCCGATAACCGAAACGAGGTAGTGTCGGGGGACCAACGAGGGGGGATATAGGAACCGTCTGGTTTCAATTTCCCCCGGTCGCCGCGGCGACAGAAGGAAAGGCATCTTTTGCGGCGAGTCCGCCGCAAGCTCCTTCGCGCGAGCTCTCGCGCAACAAACAATTTCCCTCTCCCAGGGGAGAGGGAGGTCCGTCAGCCGACGGATCGGGTGAGGGTCTTGTCCGAAAAATTCGTTCGATCCCTAGTTTGTAGCGCGCACCTATCCGCATGATCCGCGGCCGTTTCTCCGGTTCAAAATAAACCCTCATTCCTCGGTGGGGAATCTGTCGATAAACGATGTGGTGAAGTGTCGGGGGACCGGCGAGGGGGACCGGCGAGGGGGGCAAAAACGTGTAGCGCCGCCTTTGTGGTCCGCGGCCCTTTGCGGTGGAACGATGATTTCCATTACCCAACCCGCGCCGAAGGTCTTGGCGTGCGGCCGTGAAGCTGCCGCCGTTGCGCCCCCCACGACGTAGCGGCGGCTTTATGCCGCCACTGACCCAATCACCTCAACGGGCGGATGGCGGGATAAACCCGTCGCTACATTTTTTCCGGAGCCTCTCCTGCCCATTGCAAAAATTCGTTCACCGCCGCGCCAATTTCTGTCGATAAACGATGTGGCGTAGTGTCGGGGGACCGGCGAGGGGGGACATAGGGAACCGTCTGGTTTCAGTTTCCGTCGGTCGTCGCGGCGACAGAAGGAAAGGCATCTTTTGCGGCGAGTCCGCCGCAAGCTCCCTCGCGCGAGCTCTCGCGCAACAAACAATTTCCCTCTCCCAGGGGAGAGGGTGGTCCGTCAGCCGACGGATCGGGTGAGGGGTCTCTTGGCAGGTCCATGATCGCCCGGGCAAAAATTGATTCACGCTACCACTCAAACCTGTCGATAGACGATGTGGCGAAGTGTCGGGGGACCAGCGAGGGGGACAGAACGGTATACGGGAGACAGGATACGGTAGACGGGAAACTGGGTCCGACATCATAGACGCAGTTTGCTCGTCGCAATTCACAAATCCAAAGGCAGCCCGGCCCATATCGTAGCGCAGGACCCGCACTCCGGTCCTGCGGCGTGGGGGGACCGGCGAGGGGGCAGACGCGCAAGTGCCGGGAGAGGTTTTCGTAGGGGTAGGGCTTGCTCTACCCTCGCCGATTGGATGCAATCGGCAAATAAGGGGAAGGCGAGCCTGCCCCCTACATACGGATCGAAGGGGGTCGCACGTTGCGCGCCCCGACGTAGCGGCGGCTTTATGCCGCCATTGACCCAATCGTATCAACGGGCGGATGCCGGCTTAATTCCGCCATTGACCCAATCACCTCCACGGGCAGATGGCGGGATAAACCCGCCGCTACATTTTTTCACCGAGCCTCCCCTGCCCCTTGCAAAATTCGTTCACCACCGCGCCAATTTCTGTCGATAGACGACGCGGGGTAGTGTCGGGGGAGCCGCGAGGGGGGGGCGGAACAGCAGACGGTAGACGGTAGACGGGAAACGGGGTCAGACATCGTAGGCGCGGTTTGCTGGTCGCAATTCAGACATCCAAAGGGAGCCCGACCCCCATGGTAGCGCAGGACCCGCACTCCGGTCCTGCGGCGTCAGCCGATGTCGAAGGGGGTCGCACGTTGCGCGCCCCGACGTAGCGGCGGCTTTATGCCGCCATTGACCCCATCGCCTCAACGGGCGGATGGCGGGATAAACCCGCCGCTACATTTTTTCTTTGGTACGGGAGCGCTCGGCGCTCCCGCTGGTTTTGGTAGGGGAGTGCTCGGCATCCCGCGGGAGCCCGGAGGGCTCCCCCACCTCAACCGGCCTGCGGAGTATCCTCACCGGCTCCCGCGGGAATCTATCGATTTCCGATCCGAGGGAGTCTCGGGGGAACAACGGAGGGGGGACGCACAAGTCTCAGAAGTGGCGTCGTAGGGGTAGGGCTTGCCCTACCCGGGCCGATCGGATGCAATCGGCAAAGAAGGGGAGGGCGAGCCCACCCCCTACATATGAATCCAAGGGGAGTCCAGATACATCGGGGCGAGGTTGGGTGAGAAGTCTGGCTGAGAATTCGTTCGACCCCAAACCCGCAGCCCGAACCTGCTTTCCAAGCCCTGAA
>CAVTDA010000051.1:0-14223 GCA_963733285.1 uncultured Acidobacteriota bacterium | reverse complement strand
ACCCAATTGGTGGGGAATTTTGATGATCGTCCCTTTCGTTAATTTAATTGTCCCGGGATATTTGGCTTGGGCAGACTGAGCCCTGGGTTCTTGCCCCATGTCGCCCCGGCGGTACGAGCTGCCGGGGCGACAAGGTTCTTGTGCGCGGGCGGATTCGTAGCCCGGCTCGCAAAATTCTCAACCTAAGTCCCCAAGCTTGGATCGCCGCTGAAGAGGCATTTCTGTCAAGGGTGTGGCTCATCGGCCAACTTCGTCGTCAGGTCAGGATATTCCGCGCGCGCCCCTATAAAGGCTATGCGAAACTCATTGATTCCATTGGTGCTGGCCCTGAACTGAATCTGACTTGACGCCCAAAATCTCCAGGATCTTTGTCCCATATTTCTTCGTTCGCCACTCCCCCATTCCGCGGACCTTGAGCAGGTCTTGCACGCCGCGCGCAGGCATTCTGACGATCTCCTCCAACCACTTGTTCTGGGCCACCATGTAGAGTGGCACGCCTTCCTGAGCAGCCTGATCGGCGCGCCAGCGCTTCAAGGCGATAATCCACTTCACCTGCTCGCCGGTAAGCGGAGTCGCAGCATCCAGTGGCGCACCCTGTCCGATGGGACTTGCCATCGAGTCGGAACCATAGCTCGGTTGGATAGGAGTCGCCCGGACCGCCTGAGTCGCCTGGCTTGCCGACAAAGACTGCGCCGGAAACCCCAATTCGTCATAGAAGAACAGCACGGACCAGAAGCTGCCTTTCTGCGAATCGGCCAGCGAAGCGAACACGCGCTTTACTTGTGCCACTTTGAGAAAATCGTTCAACTGCCTTTCACCCTCGCGTTGAGCCTCCGCCTCAAGCGGCAGGCTAATAACCTTGCATTGCATGTGACCTCCAAAACATGAACGAGCCTGCATTTCCAACCATTCCATCGGCAGAGGGAAGCAGGAAAATGAGGGATTATTTATCTCAATTTGGAAGAAAGAAATCCGGGAGGAATAGGTGTGCCCACCAGGACTTGAACCTGTACTATGGATCACGATTCCCTTCTAACGCCTCCAGTCCTGACCCTGCTCGCCCTAGTTACTCCATACCAGCCACCCTTCACAAAGCGCACGCCGCAGCGCCCCCGCACTATGAATAGGCATGATTATTTGTACGGAGCCCTTGCGTCTCCGTTGCCGTCCACCTCGCCTACCCGGGAGTACAATGGACAATCAAATGGCCACATCAAGCCCAGCCTCTAAAGAAGATGTCTCCCGCCGAGTCCTCGAGGCTCCAAGTGTTCACAATTTCTATGGATGACGATGGAGGCGGGAATTTCGCTCGGCTCGGCTTGGCATTCTCACAGCCCGGCCCTATTTGCCTTCGGTGGGGACAGCCTGGTCGAGCTAATCTCCGCAGCGGTTATCTTCTGGCGGTTCGGGTTTGACGCTGAACGAGGCACGTGCCGCCCGGATTGCCGGGGCATTGCTTTTCGCGCTGGCGGGACTCGTAGCGTTCGACCTCGGTTATGAACTTTCTCGGGTATCGCGAAGCGAGCGGAGCCTGGCAGGCATGGGAATCTCTATGGCCCAGCCGATCCCGGCGATGAGCCGGCTGGCCGTCAGAAACGCCACTTGGCCACCGTAACGTCAAGCGCCGCCCTGAAAGCGGATGCCGCGGAATCTTCCTCTGCGGCTATATGGCGTGGATTGCTTTGTCGGGTTTGGCGGTCAACGCGATTCGGCACAAGCCATGGGCCGACCCCGTGGCTGCCCTGGCCCTCATCCCCCTCATCATCCGCGAAAGGTGGGAGGCCGTGCATACGTCTCGGCTCGGATGCGGCTGCTCGTAGAATCGGATATGCGGTTCGCTTCCATAGCCAGCGCCACCAGAGGGCAAATTCCAGGCTCCCGATCCTTTGGAAGGAGGTTGAGGATAGCTGATATGCCATTAAACTAACCGGCGAAGAGATGTCCGGGTCGGAGCGTTCAATTTGTGAATGATTTCAGCGTCAAGCTCCTCAAGTTCAGAGGCTTTGTCATGAACCCGTCGCATTCCCGCGGCTGTGCCGTTGTGTAACCGGTTAAAACCAATACCGGGATGTGGTTGGTTCTTGCGTCTGATTTGAGTCGATGCAGTACCTCCCATCCGCTCATTCCCGGGAGCCAGAGGTCAAGCAAGATGAGGTCCGGCGCAAGCCTAAGTACCTTCTCAAGGGCTTCTCTACCGTCGTGCGCCGTACTTACCCGGTACCCTTTTCCGGTCAGGTAGTAGGCGTACATTTCCTCAATGTCCGTTGAATCTTCCACAATCAGGATGTGTGCTTGGGTCGGGTTCATTTTGAAAGCTCCAAGCCCTGGAAACCAGAATAAGGGCGTGACCCTTTGAACACAATCGAGTGATTACCTGACCCAGCCAGAGCCAAGGCGGCACACCCTGTTGGGAGCTTTGTGAGATGCGATTGAACCTTGCAAGGAGTCTGAGGACAAGACAACCCTATACAACCGGCGGTCGTCCGGATTGCGAGGGCAGACCACCGATTCGTTGAGCAATTTCCACCCCCAACTCGTCGAGCGGGCAAGGCTTTGTCAGGAACCCATCGCACTCCAGTGGTTGAACCAAGGTGTGACCCGTTACAACCACCACCGGAATGTGTTTGGTTCTCCCGTCTGCCCTTAAGCGCTGCATCACCTCCCAGCCACTGATTTTCGGCAGCCAAAGGTCAAGCACAATGAGTCCGGTAGAAGTCCAAATGCCCTCTCTAACGCCTCCTTTCCGTCATGCGCCTTGGTCACCCGGTATCCTTTGCTGGCGAGGTAGTAGGAATACACATTCCGGTCGTCCACCGAATCGTCAACAATCAGGATGTGTGCCTGCCGGTTGTCCATTATGTTTTTGGGTCTCCCCTCAAATTCGCTCCTGAAAGTTCCGAATAGCGGACCATCTGACCAGACTAATAAATGGATTTTGCACACGCAAGACGGTGGTTACCTGACACGGAAACGCACGAAGACGCCCCCCAATCGGCGAATCGAACTGCCCCGTCCATTGACAATGAACCTGTCTTAGCAGGATGGGATGAATGTGACAGCTATATCATCAGTTGCAAAGACTGCCTTGGTGTATTCAATATCCCCCCGCTGGCATCATCCGAGGTGAAAGGTGGACCACCTGTGTTCACTGCGGGAAGATGATGAAGTTCCTTCTTGATGAGCAATCCGCGGGCAAATAACTCGATACCGCCCATCCCGCCGTATAGGCGCTATTCCCCTGCCGCACTGTGCCTGATTTTTTGACCGAAAGGTCAGTGGTCTTTTCGTAGGGCTACCCTCTTTAACATGCGGCTGTGGGGGTTGACTTTCGGTTCTGGAACTACACTGGGGGCAACTTCATCGGCAATCCAGCACTGGGTATGGGCAAACCGCTTCCCGTAGCGACCGAACCAGAATACAGTCTTGGTTCGGTCGTCCCTCTCAGCCTCCGTTAGCGGCTTGAAGCAATAGGGGCAGATGGATGGAGTCATCGCGATATGTTCTTTTGGAGGGTGGAAAAAAGTTAATCCTATCAAACTGATCTCCGAAGAGATGGCTGGGCCGGGGCGTTTACTCTTTGAGCGATTTCCGCGCCAAGCTCCTCAAGCTGGAAAAACTTCATCAGGACGAAGCCATCGCCTTCCCGCGACGGCGCCGTTGGGTGACCCGTTGCAACCAATACCGGGATGTCTTTGGTCCTTGCAACTGATTGAGGCAGTCGAGTACCGCCCACCCGCTGATTTCCGGCAGCCAGGCGTCAAGCAAGACCAGATCAGGCATAAGTCCAAACGCCTTTTCCAAGGCTTCCTCTCCATCACGGGCCATACCCACCCGGTAACCTTCTCCGGTAAGGTAATGGGCGTACATCTCCCGCCGGTCTTCCTCATCGTCCACAATCAGGATATGTTTTTGGCAGTGGTCCATCTTTTAGGTCCACCTTGCAATTGACTCGGGAACGCTCTAAACCGCAGCGGAACTTCCCCGACGCATGCAACAAGTGCGCAGGAAAACGTGGTCAACTTCGACTTGTTGCGCAGGAAAAAGGAGCACGTTTTATCTTCCTGCGGGCAACATCAATGAAGGTGAAGAAGATACTCGGCTGTCTGGGCCTTCCCGGAGCTTTCTCACTGAAGCATCGCCTCTTCTGAATCGGCCATCAACAGTTTGCCAACCCGCGCGAGCATCACCGCCACCGCAACAGCTATTGGCCAGGCCCACCACGGGGAAAGATTCCTTTTGACGATGGCAATGAGGAAGGTCACGGCCAGCCCAATTCTCAGCAGCCCCGACAGGCAGTAGAAGACATAGCCTGCCAGAAAAGATAGAAGGTTCAAGTTGTTTTCCATGAGCTTGAGTCCCAATGTTCCCGGGGGTTGCAGATGACGAGTACGCCCTTTCCCCGCCACACTGAGTCCCCATAGTCCTCGATATGGACACTTCACTTCAATCGGGTAATGACCACAGTTTCGTTGTCAGGTACATCCCGCTGTCACGCAATCCCCTCGCGGCGTATCCAGACCTTTCTACTAAATTGCGCACCCGTGCCGGGGGCGTTGCAATTCACAACAAAGAGGCGGCAACTTCGGCCAAGCACGCGATGGCCACCAACCTGCTGCAGCCCTTGTCATATGGGTAAAGCACCCATACCGGCACGCTGCCGAGCAAACGCATCTTCTGAGAATAATGAGCAGAAAGTCCCTGTTTGGAGGCGCAGTACGAAGGCTGCTCTCCCCAGATGCATGAGGGGGTCGGGCGTGGGACATTTAGGCAATCGAGTCTTGTTAGTGGACGACGACGATCTTAGCCGAAAGCTCATTTCCGGACACCTGCTGCCCGCGGGGTACGTCGTTAAGACGGCGGTTGATGGTCTGGACGCAATCGGAAAACTTCGTGCCGGGCTCCCGGACTTAATTATTTCCGACCTCAACATGCCTAGAATGTCAGGGCTTGAGTTTCTTGCGGTAGTGCGCAAACGTTTTCCGCAAATACCCGTCATCCTGATTAGCGGGGTCGATGCCGATGAGTTGCCGGCAGGTGTGTCCAAAGACGCTTACTGCCCCAAGAATGCACACCTCTATGAGCAACTCCTTGAAACCATCTCGGACCTTTCCAAGCAACCTACTCAACGAACTGCTCCCCCGCCGATTGACAACGAACCAGAACAAGCAAGCTGGGACGGGAGCGGCCGGTACATCATCGTTTGCAAAGACTGTTTGCGTAACTTCAGCATCCCCAGTGTCATTCACATAGAGGGCGCTAAAGAGTGGACCGTCTGCGTTCACTGCGGAAAACTCGTTCAATTCCTCGTTACTGAGAACTTGGAAGGCAAGTAATTTGTGAGGGTCTGGGCGTCTCTAGCGACGGTATCCCTTGGCAAGAAGCCAAGACGGCTAGGTCAAATGGCGCCATAGTCGGCGAGTGGTGGGATTAATTGCTCCCAATTTGAGAAACAGTAAACTGCTTCCCCTATCACCCGAGATCATTCCGACTTCCGCAACCGAATGCGGAAAGGAGCGATGCCGATCATGGCTTCCCCTCAGGATATGGAATTCGCAAGGCTCAGGATGCTGGAAGTGCGAAAGGCACTTGAGGAATACGAAACCCTTAATGGCGTTGCCTCCACGTGTGAGCACATGAAGCTGACTCAGGCATTCGCCAAAGCAACACGGGCCTACTTACAGCTTGCAGCGAGCGCCCGCGATGAAACTGCCTAGGGCGCAGCTTCATTCACGGCTTTAGAGGCTGCGGAAAAACATGTAGCGGCGGGTTTACCCCGCCACTGCGCCGTTGACCCGATTGAGTTTGTGGCGGCATAAAGCCGCCGTTACATTTCCAATCCCGAGTTTTTCCGCAGCCTGTGTAGCACCGCGTATCAGTGCTCCTCAGGCAGCTTGTTAGTTCCGCTGCGTCTGGCCAAGTGCGCTTTATGGTCAATCGGGGAGAAGAAACCGAAAGTCCCGGAACCTGCCGTCATCTAACAAAGCACAGTGGTGTGGCCCATGGAAGCAGCACCACTCCGTGATCCTCGATTGAAGGTTGGATTCAGAGGCGCTCGGAGGCGGTTTACAAAAGGATGGATGGTGGGCCCACCAGGACTTGAACCTGGGACCGACGGATTATGAGTCCGCTGCTCTAACCAACTGAGCTATGGGCCCGGGGCACCGTTCAGAAATTAATTCAATACCAACGACAATGTCACTCGAGGCGGGAATCCCATTCAGAGATAACCTCCCGCCGCCAACCCCAAGTTACCACCCACTCCAGGAACTGACAAGCCTTGCGCGGGTTCGCCGTGGCGTTGTCATGCCTCGTGTGAGCATCGTTTGCACCGATTGAAGCTGGTAGCGCGGAGTTGTGCGCATTCTGCCCTACTCCGCGGTTCGTAAATCGGAAATGTTATTTTGAGAATGTTGTGAAACAATGAAAGCGGCAGAGTCGTTCCAATTAGCGGAACAACTCTGTGCCCCGCTCTGGCAGGGGGACGAGCACTGACGATGATCGGGGTTGACGTAGCTACGCGATGTAGCTACACTCGTCTATGCAATATGAATGGGATGAGGCCAAGCGATTTGCCAACATTCAGAAGCATGGTATCGACTTCGTGGGAATCGAAAAGGTGTTCGCGGGCGCGACGCTCACGATCCTGGACGACCGTTTTGATTACGGTGAATCCCGGTTCGTTACTTTGGGATTGCTCAGCGGGCGCGTCGTAGTGATCGCTCATACTGAAACCCCGGATGTTATACGCATCATCTCAGTGCGAAAGGCGACCAAGAATGAAGAAGCCGGCTACTTCAAGGAAATCGCGGACTGACGGGAATCGGCTGGACGCTGGGATAGACCGCAAAATCGACTTCTCGGACACGCCGGAAGTGACGCCGGAGATGTTCGCCCGCGCCATCGTGCGGCGTGGGCTGAAGCCGGTGGCGCGAAAAAAGCAGATCACTTTGCGCATCGATGGCGACGTTGTGGAATGGTATCGGAAACAGGGGGCGGGCTATCAAACCCGCATCAATGCACTGCTCCGTGCCTATATGCAGGAACAGAAGAACACTTGAAACGGCGTCTCCGACGGAGCTGGTAGCGCGGAGTGGTGCGCATTCTGCACTACTCCGCGGTTCGTAAATCGGAAATGTTATTTTGAGAATGTTGTGAAACAATGAAAGCCGCAGAGTAGTTCCAATTAGCGGAACAACTCTGCGCGACCCCGCTTTATACCGCCACAAACCTAATCAATTCGACCGGGGAATGGCGGGATAAACCCGCCGCTACACGTTTTTCCGCAGCCCCTTGGCCAGAACGTACCGACACACTATACCAAGTAAGCCAGCGCCGCGTCTCTGTCCGCCGCCATGGTCATTAGGGAGGTCAGGCCCGAGATTTTCAGCACCTTCTGGATGGAGTCACTGACTCCGGTCAGAACAAACTTCCCTCCCGAAGCCTGCAATCGCTTGGCGATCAGGATCAGAACCGACATGCCTGGGCTGTTGATGTAGGTGACGCCCGTGAAGTCGATTAAGAGCCGTTCCTCCCCGGAATCAAGGACTTTGGTGATCCGCTGCTGGAAGACCCTTGCGCCATCCCGGTCAATATCGCCGCTCAAATCGACAATGAAAACCTGGCCGTTCTTCTCTTCGATAACGGTCATCGCTCGCCTCCCCTTCGATTGCCCGGTCCCAGACATAACTACGCGGCAGGTCAGGCAAGCCGCTTCCGCAGGGTCATGATGTTCTTCCCGTCAACGCGCTGATAATCGACGCTGTTCATAATCTGGCGAACCAGGAAGATGCCAAGGCCACCCTCCTGCCGCTCTTCCAGCGGGACGTCGAGGTTCGGTTCCGGATGATTCGTGGGATCGAAGGCGACGCCATCATCCTCGACCTTGGCAATGAACTCTTCGCCATTCACCGTGACGTCCAGGGTAAATTCGATGATTCTCACCGGCCGGGTAGGCGTGCCGGGCCACGTTGCTAACTACCTCATCCAGAGCCAGTTTTAGGTCATATTCCGTGTCCGCGGAAATCGCGTGCCGTGCGCACAGATCGGCGACGAGGTTCAACACCTTATCCAGTTCCGCCACATCATTCTTGAGGATCAGAGTGACATGCTCAGCCATTCCCACCAACTCCCCCATACTCGTCTTTGCCGCGAACGGCCCCTATCCGTTAAATATAAAGCCGATCGGGCATTTGTGCAGAGGATTCGTCAAGCGGCTCTGCCCACCCTCCAAACGTACAGTCTTTGTCGGGGTAAGATTTTCAGCATATAATCCGTTTCCGGGTGCGCAGATAGTGAAACGCCCTGCTGAGTGTCCTTCCTGACTTATGTACCTGATCTATAGCATCTTATTTTCGGTTGGCGCCCTTCTGATGGCGCCGTTCTATTGGTGGCGGAAGGGGCGTGTTCAGGGCCGCGGGCACTGGGCCGAGCGGTTTGGCAACATTCCCTTTCAGGAATCCGAACGCGGCGCCATTTGGGTTCACGCCGTCTCTCTGGGAGAAACATTGGCGGTTGCCGGCCTTGTTCAGGAGATGCAGGCGGCGTTTCCTGAACGGAAGGTCTACTTAAGTCACGTGACTCCCACCGGGCGCGAGGCGGGCGAAAAGCGGCTACCCTCCATCGCCGGCCGGTTCTATGCCCCACTCGATTGGAGCTGGACGGCGCGCAAAGCGCTCAATCGCATCAAACCGGCCTTGCTGGTCATTGTCGAGACGGAAATATGGCCGAACCTATTCCATGCCGCAAAGGAATCCGGGGCTAAGGTCATTATTATCAACGCCCGGATGTCGGAACGGTCGTTTCGAGGTTATTCGCTCGCCCGATTCTTCATGCGGCGGGTATTATCAGACGTCGATGCAATCTACGCCCAAACTGAGCAGGACGCGGCACGCTTCCGTCAACTGGCCCCTGCGCCGGAACGGGTTCGGATGGTGGGAAATCTGAAATTCGACGCCCGCCCACCGCAACTCGGGGAATTTGCCCGGGCCCTAAAAGCCGCCATCCAGCAGGCACGTCGGGGGCCAGTGTTGGTCGCGGCCAGCACCATGCCGGGCGAGGAACCCCTAGTCCTCGAAGCATGGGACGCGATCATTCAGCGTCATCCCCCAGCTCTTCTGATCCTCGCGCCTCGCCACCCCGCCAGATTCGACGAAGTCAGCCGTGATTTGTCTCGGGACCAGCGCGAACACGTTCGGCGGACGAACTTACCGGCAGACGTGCAGACAATTTCGACCCAGTTGAAATCAACCGGGATTCTGCTTCTCGATACGATTGGCGAACTCGCAGGAGTCTTTGAAGTTGCGGACCTGGTGTTTGTGGGCGGCAGCCTCGTTCCGACGGGTGGACACAATGTATTGGAGCCAGCCTACTGGTCAAAGGTGATCGCCTTTGGGCCTCACATGGAGAATTTTCGCGACATCGCGAAACTGTTTCTGGACGCCGGTGCGGCCATGCAAGTGAAAAATCCGCAGGAACTCGCGCACGCCGCGTGGTTGCTCCAAACCAGGGAAGCGCGAGAGAGCATGGGCAGGGCTGCAAAGACGGTATTGGAAACGAACTCCGGCGCCACCGCCCGCACCATGGAAGGCCTGCGCGAGTGTCTGAAGCCTAAGTCGCTCGGCCAAGCACCGGTTTCTCCCGAGGGATTGTGAATCCGCTTCTGCTGCCACTCTCCGTGCTGTTTCGAGCGGGCGTTGGATTGCGTCAGGTGGGTTACCAGTTGGGCTGGCCTGCCACCCGCCGGCTGTCACGCCCGGTAATCAGCGTGGGAAATCTCACGGTGGGGGGGACAGGCAAGACACCTCTCGTCGCAACCGTGGCCAGGATTTTGCTTCGCCATGGATTGAAGCCAAGCATTCTCACACGGGGATACGGCCGGGAAGGCGCAAAGAAACTACTGGTGGTGAAACCCGGTGCGGGGGCGCAGTCCAACCCGAGGGAAATTGGAGACGAGCCCGCGCTGCTCGCACACATGTTGCCTGACGTTCCCATCGTCTTGTGCGCCAATCGATATCTCGGAGGGAAGAGGGCGGAGGAGGAGTTCAAAGTCGATGCGCATATTCTGGACGATGGCTTCCAACATCTGGCACTGGCGCGCAACCTGGACATCGTGGCTCTCGATGCCACGCAAGAACTTTCTGATTGGAATTTGCTCCCCGCCGGACGCCAGCGTGAGCCGCTTTCAGCCTTGCGGCGGGCCCAAATCGCGGTGATAACCCGAACGGATTCCGCCAACTCGCAATTGCTGGAAAAACTCGTCATGAAGGTCAGCCCTGCCACGAAAATTTTCCGTAGCCAGACGGTTCTGAGGGATTGGGCGGATGCTTGGAGCGGCGAAACCATTTCCCAAGCCAAGGTGCTGGAGATGCGTGTCGCGGCGTTTTGCGGAATCGGGAATCCCTCCGCCTTCTTTTTAGATTTGCGGCGTTGGGGATTCGATCTCGTCGCCGAAGATGCATTTCCCGACCATCACGTATACACTGACGGGGAGATTCAGCAACTGGTGGCAAAAGCTCGCAGCAAGGGAGCCACCGCGCTACTGACAACACAGAAGGATTCCATAAAATTCTCGCAGGACTGGTCGCCGCAGTTGCCCATCCTCTCCTGTGAGATTGAGGCGACGATCCTCGGGTTGGAGGATTTTGAAAGGTCACTTCTGACCTATCTGCAAAAGGGTTGTTAATGGATGTTCCGGAACAATTCGCCAACGTGCAACGTATTCTTGTGCGCTCCACCAACTGGGTGGGTGACGCGGTCATGTCGATTCCCGCGCTCGAAGCCCTGCGCGCGCGGTTTCCGCGGGCGGAAATCGTGCTCGTTTCCAAGCCGTGGGTCAGTGAACTTTACTGGCATCTCCCCGCCGTCAGTCGCCAAATCATCTACAAGCCCACCAGCGAGCACCGCGGCCCGGCGGGGTTCAGGAGGCTGGTCCGGGAAATTCGGGAAGAGAACTTTGACGTCGCCTTGCTTTTCCAGAATGCGTTTCAGGCCGCGTGGATGAGCTGGAGGGCGCACATTCCCGTGCGCATCGGCTATGCTACGGACGGCCGCGGCGCACTGCTGAATGATGTCATCGAGCCCCCGCCTCCGGTCGCTTACGGTCATCAAGTCTACTACTACCTGCAACTCCTTTTCCGCGCAGGACTTACAGCCAAGCCTGAACCCGTGGAAGAAATTAGAATCCGGCTTTCCGATGAGGAAAAAGGTTGGGCACTCAGAAAGCTTGATTCTATTGGACTTAGCGGCCAGCGTTACCTCGTCGGATTTGCCCCCGGGGCGGCTTTTGGGCCGGCAAAACGCTGGCCTCCCGAGCAGTTTGCGGGGTTGGCGGACCGCCTGATTGGAGCCTTGGGGGCCGATGTGCTAATCTTCGGCTCCGAGGCGGAGAAGCCGCTGGCGGAGGAAATCGCCGGCGCGATGAAGCATACGCCCATCATTCTGGCGGGGGAAACCTCCCTGCGGGAACTGCTTTCGCTGATGGCCGGATGCAGGCTTATCGTGGCGAACGACTCCGGCCCCATGCATCTTGCTGCAGCCATGGGAATTCCCTTAATCGCGATTTTCGGTTCCACGGATGAGCGCGCTACGGGGCCCCTGGGAGCGCGCGTCCGCATCGTGAAAAAGGGTGTCGAGTGCAGCCCCTGCGGCCGGCGTGAGTGCCCGATTGATTTTCGTTGCATGATGGATTTATCGGTGGAAGAGGTCTATCGAGCCACGCTCGAAGTGGTGAAGGGTTGGGATATCACGCACACTTTTTCCAATTAAGTTTTGAGCGCCGGGCGCCAATTCGCAGAAGTTCGCGCAAAGAAAGATTGAATGGAAAAAGCGTGATGTGGCGCGAGTCCCCTTGGAGTGCGGCCGCGAAGCTGCCGCCTTCGTCTGCGCGAGATGCTCGTATTTCATGTTTTCACTCTCTGTCACATGAGGCGTTTCTTGCTTTTGCTCCTGGGTCCATTTGCATGAAAAGGCGGCAGCTTCGCGGCCGCACTCCAAGGTTTTTTCCGCAGCTTGGTAAGCCTTGGCAATATTGTTGATTTGAAAAAATGACGATCCAAACCACCGATCGAACTGCCTTGCTCGCCATCGTGGAACGCTTTCCGCGCCAGCGGATAATCATGCTTGGCGATCTGGTCGCCGATGAATCCGTCTACGGCGAGATCACCCGCGTCTCACGCGAAGCACCGGTTTTGATCCTCAAACAACGCGAGAAAAAGATTGTGCCCGGTGGCGGAGGTAATTCGGCGGCCAACCTGGCAGCGCTTGGGGCGAAAGTTACTCCGGTGGGGGTTGTGGGAAATGATGAGAGCGGCGAGGGACTGCTCGAGTGTTTTCGGGAGCGGGGAATCTCGACGAAGCATATCGTTCGCATGAAGGGCTACCTGACGCCCACGAAAATGCGGGTCCTGGGCGGGCTTTCGCACTGGCAGCGTCAACAGATCGTGCGCATTGACCGCGAGCCTCCCCGGCCGCTGGACGCAAAAACCCGAAGCCAATTGACGCAACACGCCGCCAAGCTGCATGCTTCATCCACCGGCGTGCTGATTGCGGATTACGGCTACGCCACAACCAATGCCAAAGAAGTGGATTGGTTGCGCCGGCGGGCAGGCAAGCGCGCCATACCCATGACCATTGACTCCCGCTATGACCTTCTGACCTACAAACACCTAACGGCAGCGACACCCAATGAGCCGGAGGTGGAGGCTGCCTTCAATCAAGCTATTGGCCATGACATGGAGAAGCTGCACACGCTGGGTCGAAAGTTCCTGCAACGGCAGGGACTCCAGGCGCTGCTCGTGACCCGGGGGCGCGACGGCATGGCGCTGTTTGAGCCGCGCCGTCCTCCCCGCCACATTCCCATCTTCGGGTCTGACCAGGCGGTTGATGTCACTGGCGCGGGAGACACCGTGATCGCCGCCTTCACCCTGGCGCTCGCCGCGGGGGCGGACTTCCTTCAAGCAGCGCTCATTGCCAATTTTGCCGGCGGAATCGTGGTGATGAAGCGCGGTACCGCCACCGCTTCCCGCGCCGAAATTACGGAGGCCATCCGCAACGCATGAGCGCAACCTTGGTACCCCGGGATCAGGTCCGCGCTCTGGGCGAACGATTACGCGCCGAAGGCCGGCGCATCGCCTTCGCCAATGGGTGCTTTGATATTCTGCACGTTGGCCATGTGCGGTATCTTGAGGAAGCCCGGGCGTGCGGCGATGTGCTCGTCGTCGGCGTCAACAGCGACCGTGCCGTGGGCGCTCTGAAAGGCAAAGGACGCCCGATTCTCCCGGAAGAAGGCCGGGCGGAACTGGTGGCGGCGCTCGAAGCGGTGGACTACGTCGTCATCTTCGACGACTTGACCGCCACGGAGATCCTGCTGGACCTGCTCCCAGACGTCCATTGCAAGGGCACGGATTACACGAAGGAGTCTGTCCCCGAGCGCGAGGTGGTCAGAAGTTTCGGCGGGGAGATTCGCATCGTCGGCGACCCCAAGAACCACTCGACGCGCGAGCTGCTGATTGAAATTTCACGGCGCGCGGAGGGGGAATAACCCTTCCGCAACCGACCCTAATTCCGCACTCCAAAGATTGCTCCGGAGCTAAAAATACCTTCATCCCGCCGCGGGAATTTGTCGATATACGATGTGGGGGGGTGTCGGGGGACCGGCGAGGGGGCACGACAGAAAATTCGCGCTCGCGAATAAGTTTTCCCTCTCCAAGGGGAGAGGGTGGCCGAGGGACGAGGTCGGGTGAGGGGTCTCTTGGCACGTCGACCATCGCCCGCACAAGATTTATACACACCACCACTCGAACCCACCGATTAACGATGCGCGGGAGTCTCGGGGGACCGGCGAGGGGGCAAGAGTATCCGAGTGAACGCTCTCCGCGCAATTCAGGAGGGTGGCCTTCATTTGACGGAGAGTGCGGTCTATCGAAAATCGGACGATTTTGCCAAAGTCGAGAGTTTTCTTGAAACGCTCTACGTCAGCGGGAGACTACAACTTCCTTCTTAAGGGCATCCTCCTCATTGGTTATTGATCACGCGCTGAAGGCAACGATCATGCTGCGATCTTTTGAGCCGACGGCTGCGACGCGGAACTTTAGCTTCCTCCTCCATATGGTCTCGCCCATAGACTTGCTGCATATCCTGCCAGCCCGCGAAGCGGGCGATAGATCGTAGCCCATGGCGTGAGCCATGGGAAATAGGCGCCGACTGTCCGGTGAGCCCCGTTAGAGT
>CAVTDA010000050.1:0-75020 GCA_963733285.1 uncultured Acidobacteriota bacterium | reverse complement strand
TTGCTAAACTGCATCTGGCGGCGGCGTATAACCACAAGGACGTTGTGGAGCTGCTCCTGGCAAATGGTGCAAATCCCAATGCCACTAACGCCACCGGCGCAACCCCTTTTGCACCTCGCCGCTTCCGCCGGCTACAAAGAGCATCGTTGAATCCCTGATGGCCGCCAAAGCAGACATCTGGGAGGCCAAGGACGGGAAAGGGAACACTTCCGCCCAGCTTGCAGAGGCCGCCGGGCATAAAGATCTAGCGGAATGGCTCGCGACCGGCAAGGCTCCGGCTGAGGTGGCCAAGGTCGAGGTGCCGCTGACTCCTGCCACGAACCCTGTAGCGCAAAAGGAGCCGACGCCACGAATCTACCGCGGAAAAATCTACTGCCAAGCCCGCGGAGGAGAATCTTCATGCTCAGGCCCCCGCTCCCCGCCCGCACCTGCCGCGGCGGCTTCCGGCAAATCCCCCCGACCCCCACGAGATCGACGCGGCCATCCAGTTCGGCGATTTCAACAAGGTTCAGACGCTCTTGAATGCCAATCCCGATCTCGCCGTCAGCCCGGACAGTTCCAATAAGACGCCCTTGCATATCGCGGCTGCGGCGGGTAACAAGGGCATGGTGGGATTGCTCCTGGCCGAGGGCGCCGACGTTAACGCCATCGATAAGAATGGCTGGACCCCGCTGCACATGGCCGTGCAAGAGGGGAGCAACGAACTCACGGAATTGCTGCTATCGAAAGGAGCTGATCCCAACGCGAAAAACAATGTGGGAACCGCGCCGCTGCACTGGGCGACTTTTTATGGCCGGATGGACCTGGCGGGAACACTACCAGCTCACCATGCCGACGTGAACATCCGAACCAATGATGGCAATTCACCCCTGCACCTCGCAGTAGAGGCGGAGCCGCCTTACGACGCGGCCCGAATTGCTGGTGGATCGGGGCGCGCAAGTGAATGCCAGGAACAGCAAGGGGGCAACGCCTACTCCATCTCGCGGCAGCTTCCGGCCATCGTGACCTGGTGGTGCTGCTGATCGCCAGCAATGCCGAGGTCAACTCCCGGGACCAGGCGGGTGCGACCTCTCTTCACGACGCAGCACTGAGCGGCAGCGCAAACATTGTGGACATCTTGCTGTCGAGCCATGCGGACGTCAATGCCCGGAACAGCGACGGCGATACTCCTCTGCTCCTCTCGGAGGAGGATGATCACGCCAACATCGCGCAACTCCTCGTGGCGCACGGCGGGGACGTAAACCTCCGCGACAACAAGGGTGACGATGTTTTGCACTGGGCGGCGCGCGATGGCCGCTTGGAATTCACCCAACTCCTGCTCGCCCGACACGCCGAAGTCAACGCCAGCAATAACGCCGGAAAATCCCCTGCGCCTCGCCACATTTTACGGCCACAAAGATATTGCTCAATTGCTGCGCAAAAACCACGCGCGCTGATAGCCATTATTGTGTGTCTGACCTTACGATTTGTTGGAGTGCGGGGCCGACGTTTATCCCTTCGCGGCAATGTGCGCTCGCCCCGTGAATTGAACGAGCAGTTGCAAGCCAACGATGCATGTGCCACCTGCGGGAGATGATGTCAGAAAGGGAAAGAGACCTCTCACCCAGCCAAAACACCCATCCTATTTCACCTTCAAAAACTCCGCTTCAAATTCGCTCCAGGCGGTTTTCGGAAGGTGGTCAAGGCAGCCGGGGATGGGGAGTCCGCCGTCCTGGCTGGTGACGCCGAGGGCGAATTCCGGAGGCATTTGGACGGAGAGGAAATCGCGCAGGCGGGAGAATTCACTTTCCAGCCAGAGGATCGCTTTCTCGCCAAAGCGCACAGGGGGCGTTACGGCTCCGATGTTGGTGGGGATGACACGGCAAATCCAACCTTTGCCATAGGGGTCGGAATTGATCTGGGTGGGCGCATTCTGAAGGGTGGAGTTGACGCTGCCGACGATGCCGTTGATCGTGCTCGGAACAGTGATGGCGCTTCCGTTCTTCTCCAGGCGGAAGAGAGGCTGGCCGGCGGTAACGTGCTCGCCCGGTCGGGGCAGAACGATGCGTCCGACCGCGCCGAGGGCATGAGCGATCAAATTATCCACGCCAACTTCGAGGCCCCCCATGGGGTCTGGTCTAAACCACGTGTGGACTTCGGAAAGATGCACGCCCTCGGGCACGTCCCACAATACTTCCTGAGCGGTGGCAGCGCGTCGCGTCGCCCGTACAGCCGAGCGAGACGCCTGCCAGGCGTTCCACTTTTGCACTCCGAAATCCGTAAGGACCAGACCTAAGAACGTGAATGCCACCAGAACTGCCACCATGATGAGCCTCCCCAGATAGTAAACTTAATTTACCAACAAACCTGCGTTGAAAGCCTAGCCGAGCATTTCCGTAACAAAGGAGTCCCATTCGGATTCGGGAACCAGACTGAGCATGTCCGCGATGGGATGTCCGCCATCTTGCAGATAAGCCTGCGAACCCGGGCTGACGCGGGTGTGGAGCGCACTGACCGATTCCTCCATCCAGCGTTGCGCCAGACGGCCGTGCAGCAAGTTCTTCATGTTGCTGTCCGCGGCTGGAGCCTGCACTGCCACGAGCCACCCCGCTCCGTACGGATCCTCGTGCGCCAGTGCCGGATTGCGAAGCACCTCGGGGTTGATGTCGACCACCTCGCCCTCGATCGGTGAGAGCATCTCAAAGCGATGCGTTCCGCGGGTAATCGTCCAGCCCTTTTCTCCCTGCCGCAGCCAGCGACCGCGCGCCGGCAGGTCGAGTTGATCAATCTGACCAACCAGATGAGCGGCAAAGTCGTCGAGGCCTACGCGCACAAGCTGTCTTGGCTCTTTCATCGCCCAGGTATGACTGGTGTGATAGGCCAGGTTCGCCGGCGCCTTGAATCCGCCCACAATGTTCATGGCCGAAAAAACCGGGGCTTTTTCATGTACTTCCGGCACCTGGGCTTTAGCCTCCAGCAGGCGAGCATGCCGCCTCTGAAGGTAATAGTCATGCGCTACGAGAAGGATGAATGTCGCTACAACCAGTGTGATTACCATATGCCACCCCCGAGTCCAGTGCCGCCTTGCTGCGAAGCGATGGACTTGAATTCCACCTCTGCTAAAGGCAAGCCACTGGCCACAGATGGAACATTATTGGATTTTGCGAATGTCCGCAAAGCATTCAATTAGCGTCGGTTGTGGGCTATTGAGGAAGTTTTTCGCAGGCGGACAATAAGTCGAGAATTTACCTCATCGTTGCGTTTTGCAACGGCCGATTTTCTGCCGGAGTATGGATTTAAGTCTAAGGTGTTGTCTTTCCTTACGCATAAAACGCTGTCGTAGAACGCAACACTACCCATTTAGGAATGCAACAGATGAAACGTGGGAGCGCAGTTTTGTCCGAGCCAAGATTGTTCGCCCCGTTGGTGCGGTACGGGTACGGAGAATTGATCTTGACGCGGCATGGGTATGCGCGCCGGGGGATGTACCTTGGCGGCTGTGGCATTGGCCAGCTCTTAAGCTCGCGCATGTCAGTATTTCCCGGCTTGTTCCGCGCCATCTGCGCTGATAATCTGGCGGTCTATGGCTGGACTCCGAGGAATCGCCCTTTCCGAAACTTCCTTGATCGCCGCTTATGTCATCTTCATTGCCAGTTATCTGGTTTTTGCCCTGGGGAAATTTCCGGGGCTCAAAATCGATCGGCCCGGAGCAGCGATCATCGGCGCCGTCGCCATGGTGGCATTTCGCATCGTCCCCGCCCAACAAGCGCTGCACTTCATTGATTTCCCCACGATTGTTCTGCTTTTCTCGATGATGTTGATTGTCGGGAGTCTCCACCTCGCGGGGTTCTTCGAGTGGAGCGTCGAACTTGTCCTCAGCCGTCTCAAGCTGACGCACCTTCTCCCCGCCATCGTGTTCGCGAGCGGGGTGTTTTCCGCGTTCCTGGTGAACGACATTGTTTGTCTCGTCATGGTGCCGTTTGTGCTTGCCATAACCCGCCGCGCCAAACTCGCGCCGCTGCCTTATCTGCTCGCCGTTGCCACGGGGTCCAATATCGGCAGCGTGGCCACGATTACGGGCAATCCTCAGAACATGCTGATTGGATCGTTTTCGGGAATCGGCTATCGGGATTTTTTCTTCCACCTCGGGCCCGTGGCGCTGGCAGGACTGGTGATTGACTGGGCCGTCTTGCACTGGATTTTTATGCGCGGATGCGAAGGCTTGCCGCGGGCCGATGCCATCGCACTGCCGCCGGTCGACCTCTTGCATTTGACCAAGGCCGGGACAGTCGTGGGGGTGGTCATCTTCGGTTTTCTGCTGGGGGTGCCACCGGCCATGATGGCGGCGCTGGGAGCGGCGGCGTTGCTGATTACGCGCACGACCGATCCACACAAGCTTTACGATCAGGTCGATTGGGGCCTGCTTGTCTTCTTTGTCGGATTGTTCTTGATTGTCGGTGGCGCGGAAAATGCCGGTGTCGTCGCCCGTCTGCTGAACTTTGCCCGCAACTGGAATCTCCAGCGCCTCGATGTATTCGTCATCGTCGTTGCCGCACTGAGCAATCTGGTGAGCAATGTTCCGGCGGTGATGCTCTTAAAATCCTTTGCGCCTGGCACCGCAAACCCGCACACGACTTGGCTGGCCCTCGCCATGGCCAGTACCCTTGCGGGCAATTTGACCATTACCGGCTCCGTCGCCAACATCATCGTGGTGGAATCGGCCCAACCAGAAGTCCAGATCGGATTCTGGGATTACGTCCGCGCCGGGGTTCCCATCACGCTGTTGACCCTCCTCTTCGGAACGGTTTGGCTGGCCTTGATTCACTGAGCGCAATGAATGCATCGCTCCCGCAGTGAGCTTTCATCCCACCTAGAAATGACATCCTGTCGATGAATTCCGCCTCAATGCGTTCTGGGGAAAAACGTGCTTGAAAATTTCCGTAAACTATCATGGGGCGCGAAAGGGCGCACTGGGGAATGGTGCTGAACCGTCACGTCTAGTGCAAAATGGGGGGACATAACATGAAGATCGATCGGCGCGAGTTTGTAGGGATGGTGGGGGCTTCAATGGCCTCTATCTCTTTGACCAGCCTTGGTTTAGGTCAGCCGATGCCCGCTGGCAGCGAAACCATCGAACTTGGGGACTGGCGCCTGACCTTCGCCCCCACGGGAGACGTTACCTCCTTGACCGATGGCCGCTTGGAGCTGGTCAACAGCAAGTTGGGCGACAACCACCCCCGCGTGTTGATGCCGGGCAAGGTTCTCTATGATTGCAACCGCCCCGCCAGCGTGCGACGGGAGGGAAAAAAGACCATCTTTCACTACACCTTCGCCGCCCAGCACACCTTCACGGTCGATTACGAGGTCGAGTGGGCCGATCTTCCCGACCGCATGGCGGCCTTGCGCCAGACCGTCAAGATTAGTGCGCCACAAAAAATCACCGACACCGTCATGCTCGTTCTGCCGCGCAATATTCAACTCCCTGCGGACGGGCGGCAAGTCTTCATTCCGCTCAAGAACGGCGTAGGCCGGCGCAAATCCATCGGCAATCTCGATAACGAAGACGAATATCTGTTCAACTTTGCCGGAACCTATCAGGGCGGGCGCCCGCAAATGCTCTCGATCCCGATGCTGGACGAATATGCCGCCCAGACGGATCTCCATCTCACCCATATCGCCGACCCTTTTTTCACTTCGCACATCACTCTTCCTTTTGCAGACCAGATCGGGGTGTTCCATTGCATCTATCCGTCAAACGTCGGCGTGAAGCACGAAGAGCGTACTGTCTATACCGCACTGCACCGGGGCGACGCGCAAACCGCGATCAAAGCGTTCTACTCGACGGCGCTGGCCGATGTGCGTCCCGGGCCCGACTGGCTGCACTCGGTGGCGATGATCGATTACGACTACCTCAGCAAGAATGGGCGCGGCTGGTTTGCCGACATTGACGAGCTCACCGAAGTGGTGAAACCCCAGGACCGCGACAAGGTCTTCCTCGCCCTGCACGCCTGGTATGACTTGGTGGGGCACTACACCTACAATCACCCGACCCACTCGTTCGATAAGCAATGGATCGCGTTGCCCAGCGCGCGCGACAAGGAAGTTCAGGCTCTGGGGGATGCTCCCGAGGGATGGAACTCCTGGTATTGGCACAAGCGCGCGTTGGTGGACCTCCAACCGGTTCCGATGTCCATTGCGGAAGTTCATCGCCGCATCAAGTACGCCAAGGACCGCGGATTCCGCGTGGGCATGTACTATGCCGACGGGCTCTCCTCCTGCGACCGTGGCAAACCTCTGGCCGATCCCACCAAGGTTCTGCACTGGGGCGGGTGGCACGGGCCCGACACGCTGGGGAAGACCTATCAGCAATCGCCGTTGCACCCGGGAGTGCGCGATTTCTTCAAAGGATATTTGCAGGCGTTGATCCATGAATATGGGCGCGAGGTGGACGGATTCATCATGGATGAGACCTTCTTTGTCGATCCCGGCGACCTGGGCACGCCCGCCTATCCCGGCTATGCCGACCGCGCCATGATGACGCTGGTTAAGGAACTCGCGGCGCTGGTGGCGGTGGCGAGTCAAGAACTCGTCTTCTTCGCCTCCGATGTGATTGGAGTGCGCAACTGGATCCACAAGGCTCCCTATGCCCTGATGGCTCATGCCACCTACCAGGATTCGGGCAGCCGTCCGGAAGCGTGGCCGTATGGGCTCTTCCCGAATTTCCGCAACACCCTCTGGTCGTGCAACTGGGCGCCGGTTTCCAACTTTCGCTACACGAAATACGGCGTCGAAACCTTCGATACGCCCGTCACAATTTCGAATGGCTGCGCGGGCGACGATATGGGGATTTCTGAAGTCAGTCCTGAGATGCTGAAGGCCATGATCGACCTATTTGACAAACGCAAGACCCGGCGCATGGATATCGGCTGGATCGAAGAAAACCAGGGGAACTTTACCTATCAGGGCAGGGAAGTGAAGTATAAATCGAGCCTGTGGGCGGAGTAGCCATGTGCCATGGCCATCCTGGCCATGCTCGAGCACGGGCAGGATGCCCGTGGCACGGTGCGGGGCCGGCAATGCCGGCACGTCTTGCAAGGTCTATGGCCTTTTTTTCCGTTTCACCCCCATTACCCTTGCGGCTTTGCCGCGCGGTTTTACGTCCAATTAGGATTCCCGTTGCCATCCGATCGATTGCCCTTGCGGCTTTGCCGCGCCGCTTTGCGGAAAGGCTTCGCCTTTCCGACGTCGTTCCCCTTTTATTACCCTTATATTGGGGAGGCTATGCCTCCCCGGGTTCCTTATCGTGGCCGTCGCCAAACGATTTTGTCCAGATCCATCCGCAGCGGTTCATCCTCCCGAGGTTGCCGCCTCCAGCAGCGCGCGCTCGACCATCGATAATCTTCAGCACGCTCGGCAAGCCCGGCCCGTACCGGGTTTTGGTGAAGATAATTTACCCGCTGCATCAACAAAGCTTCGCTGAAAATCGGCAGCACGTGCGAGTGCCCATCCCACAATGAGTGAGTATGGCCGCGCGCTTTTCGGGCGTCCCGCAGCTTTGTGAGCGAGGCGGTGTAGGAGTTCTCTTTGAGGTAGGAAATGATCCGGTGGCTTGAGATGCCGTTAATGTAGCGGAGGGTCTCCGAGGGTTTGAGCGCTCCATGGGTGATGACGTGCAAATGATCGGGCATGATCACATAAGCGAAGAGAGCGAACCCGCCAGAGGTGCGAGCCTCGTCTAAAGCGACGCACAGGATATTCTTGAGTCCGTCTGTGCGGAATACCGGCAGGCGGTCGTGCGCGACGCTGGTGATCGAAAGGCACGGATTATCTTTTGAGATGGTTGGCATCGGAATGGGCGGCGCAGCCGCAGCAGAAAATATTTTAGGCGAGCCGCCCGGAAAGGCGGAGCCTTTCCGCAAAGCGGCACGGCGAAGCCGCTTGGCACGAGAACCTACCAACAGCGAGAATGGCGGCCTGGCGAGCACAATATACCGGTTTTAGCCTCACTCAAACATCGCCGAGAGCAGCGCCATCCGTACATAAAGCCCGTTCTGTGCTTGGCGGAAATAGGCGGCGCGATGGTCGCTGTCAACGTCCATGCTAATTTCGTCCAGCCGCGGCAGGGGATGCATGATGATGGACTTCTCCTTCATCAATCCCAGCGCGTGGCGATCGATCACATAGACGCCGCGGCACTTTTCGTAATCCTCGATGCGGTCGCCGAAGCGTTCCTTCTGAATCCGGGTCTGGTAGACCACGTCGACCTCCGGCAGGACCTTGTCGAGGTCGGTCTCTTCCGTATAGCAGACGTTGCGCTCGCGCAGGTGCTCCAGAATGTCTTCCTTCATTTTGAGCGGGGTCGGCGCGACAAAGTAAATCTTGATGTCCTGGTATTTGCTCAGCAGGTAGGCGAGCGAGCGCACCGTGCGGCCCTGCGCCAGGTCTCCCACCATGGCGATTTTTAATCCGTCGATGGCGCCAATTTCCTTGCGAATCGTGTAGAGGTCGAGCAGCGCCTGCGTGGGATGCTGGCCCGCGCCATCACCGGCATTGATGATGGGGGCCTTGGAAATGGCCGCGGCGCGCTTTGCGGCGCCCACCTCGTAGTGCCGAATCACGATCACGTCGGCATAGCCGTTGAGGATCTGCACGGTGTCTTCCAGGGTTTCGCCCTTGGCGACGGAGGAGAACTCGGCGGCGTTTTCCGTCGAGATCACCCGTCCACCCAGCCGGTGCATGGCGGTTTCAAAGGAGAAGCGGGTGCGCGTGGAGGGCTCATAGAAGAGCGTGGCCATAATCCGCTTCTGGAATTCCACCGTGCCGCCGTGGGCGACGACGTGCTCCATTTCAAAGGCGGTGTCGAAAGATGAATTGCAGTGTGGGTAAATTGAATTGCTGGGCTTCAATGATGTGATGAAGTTTCATGGCAGGTTATGACTCCTTCAGGTGCAGGTTTGGATCCTGCGCCGCCCGGGGGAAAAACTGGCAGCGAGGCAGGATACCATAGACGAATCCCCCCGATGCAGCCCGATTTATCCGAAATTAGTGATGGGTTGCTGGAGGCGGACATTCTTGCGATAATTTTTGCGATCGAACAAGAAGGTGGGCGATGGATAAATCCAGTCACGAATTGATTCCGGCCGGACCCGTGCAGCGAATTCTTGCCGCAGCGAAGTTCACCTCGGAAAAGCACGCCGCGCAGAAGCGCAAGGGAGTGGCGGCCGAGCCCTACGTCAACCATCTGATCGAGGTGGCGCAATTGGTGGCGAGCAGCAACATCGAATTGGATGTCAACATGGTGATGGCGGCGTTTCTCCACGACACGATCGAAGATACGGGAACGACGGCGGAGGAGCTCGAGAAAGTCTTCGGCGGCGACGTCACCAGCCTCGTGCTCGAATTGACCGATGACAAGTCACTGCCCAACCAGGTGCGCAAGGAATTACAGGTCAAGGAGACACCGCATAAATCCGCGCGCGCCCAGGTCATCAAACTGGCGGATAAGATCTCCAACCTCCGCTCGCTTCTCACCAGCCCCCCGGCGGACTGGAGCACCGAGCGCAAGCGCGAATACTTTGACTGGGGCCGCCGAGTCGTCAACGCCATGCCCGCGCCCAATCCGGTTCTGAAGGCGGAGTTCGACCGGACCTATGCGATGTTCAAAGGGTGAACCGCACCGTCATATCTCGAATTCAATCTCCTGCGCAAATACGAGTCTCACGGGCCCCATCAATCCGGCGGGAGGAATATTCTCCGCGCCATACTCGCGGGAGAGGAATTGCACCCAGGTTTGGCGCTCGTTGTAGCTGCCGTACTTCTTCATGACCTTATCGATGGTGGCGGTGGGGACTTTCATGCCCGCAACGGCGTTGATCAGCCGGTTGCTGACGCGGACTTCGATAAAGTTCTTTCCCGGCTTGACCCATTTGCTCACGTCGTGCAGGTGCGGACGCTTCCACGTCACTCCCGCCGCCTTGGCTGTTCAGCCACACTTTGGAGGCATCCATCACCGTTCCCAAGTCCAGCGTGACTCGCCGGCCTTTTGCGAGCAGCGACGGGCGGAATTTCAAACTCCAATTCATAGCGCGCCGTGCCGGAGAAGTTTCGCGTATCGGCATCGTCGCTCCAGGAGTGCAGCACGCCCATTTTCTTCACCAGTTTGTCGAATTTGTAGGCCTGGAACGTCACGAGCCAATCGCCCGTGATTTCGAGCGGCGCGGGCAGGTCCTTGACCAGCATTTCCTGGCGTCCCGCCTTCTTCGCGGCTCCGCCGGTGCGAATGTAAAGGGTCCCATTGTTGGCCGTCGTGCAGACGATCTTGCCGTCCGCCCGCCACAGCGCACTTCATCAGCGTTGGTCTCCACCATGTGCGCGGGCTCAGGCGCAGTCCTTGAAAATATAGAAGACCGACTCATAAGGCTTCAGGCGAAATGGAATGCGCACGCCGCGGCTCTCCACCTGGTAATTCGCCACGGGTCTTGTTTCCCCGGTCTCCGCGTCCCAGAGCTCCACCGACTTGCGATTCCGTCCGGAACAGCGCTGAATTCTCCTGGTAGAACTCGCTGGTGTTGGTCACGAAATAAACTTCGGAATCATCCGCGCGCCGGTGCAGGTGCAGGACGGCTTCGGCGGGCTTTTCCAGCTCGAAAGTCCGGCTGCAGGTGCTCGCGCAGAATCTTGGGCAAGTCGGTCTCGGAGCGCAGCAGAACCGCCTGTCCCTGGCCAAATTTGTTGCTGACGATGGAATCGTGAATCGGAATCGTCCCGAACATTTCCGCGACGATCCCCTGAAGTTTCGCGTCGTTCTCTTCGTAACCCGGTGAACCCGGTGGAGAACTCCGGCAGGCGATCGATAGCAATCACCACGCCGCCCGCCTGGCAGAAATCGCGGACGCGCTCCATGGATTTGAGCGAGAGGTAGGTCATGCGCGGCAGGATCAGCACCGAGTGCTCCATCTTCTCGATGACCAGCTTGCCGTTTTCAAGACTCGACCGCTCCACCAGCACCTGATCGTTGACGATGTTGAAATCGAATCCATTGCGCACGATCAGCGGCGCGATATCGCCCCACTTGATGGCGGTTTCCGGTGCCAGTACATTCTCGTCGAAGGTCCCGCCTTGCTCCAGGCATCCGGGAATGGGCGAGAGGACCGCCACGTCGCCCACGAACCGCCCTTGTGAAAGCAGCGAGCAGCAGCGGCGCCATGTAAGAAGAAAAGTGATGGTAGTACTGCCACCACGGCTCGGTGTGCCGGATCACCGAGGAGGCGAACATCTCGTGGAAAGGCTCCGTGTTGTCGTCCGGATCGTTGTAGGTGTAGCCGTGATTGATGATCTCCTGATAGCCGTCGCGCAACGCGGGGTCGAGCACGGACTTCAGCAACTCCAGGTTCACGACGTAACGGTAGGAGCTGGGGTAACCCGCTGCGCTCAGAAACGTGAAGCTCTCCGCCGAGGTCAGGGGCTTGCCATAAATATGGGCGGAGCTGGTGGCGTTCTTGCGGTGAATGGAAACCTGCGGCTCGCGCAGCGTCACCTGCTCCCCTTCGCCGATGGAGTTGGAGGCGTAGGACTGCAGAAGTTCGCCGATGCTCCCGTGGGCCTGCACGCGCGAGATCAGGCTGTTCTGCTCGCACCACTCCCGCAGCGGAATGAAGAAATTATCGATGATGAGTTGCGACAGCACGTGAATGAAGTCGTGGCGAATGTGCGGCGTCTTGTCCCCCACGTCGTACCAGAGCGCCAGCAGGTGCGGGCTGAGGTCGTATCCCTTGCGCTTCTTGAACTCATCCAAATAGTCGTCCGTCCAGTAATACGCTTTGCAGCGGGAACGTGGATTTCGAAAGCTGTCGCAGAAGATTCCGCGCACGGTTTTGCCAAATTCGTCCCCAGCCATTTTCTTGAGCGCGCCACCCACATACTTCAATGTGACGGTCGAGGGACTTGCGGGAGAGGTGGTCCAGCACCAAGCCTTCGTCACCCAGCGCCGCCACGCGCACCGCCTGCCGCGTGGGCGCCTGCTTGAGCGCGATAATCTTCCAGCGCCCTTCCGGAACCTGCCAGCCCACGGCCTGGCGCACCACCGCCCAGTAATTCGGGTCGGTGTAACGCAGGTAAGGCCGAGATCCACAATGGTGTGCGGATCGAGAACCTCATCGGAACCCACCGTGCGCGCGGCGAACAATCCCGACGAGCTTTTCATGCTCTCCGATTTCGCCGGGTATTTTGACGCCATAGCGGTCCGGGCCGACCACTTCATCCACGCTGCGCACGATGCACTTTGAGGCGAGCTCAGGGGTAATCCACGGCCCGCCGTAAGGCCATCCCGTGCCCAGCGTGAAGTCAACCGCATGCCCAGTTCGCTTGGCCTTCTGAACCGTGAACTGGTCAATTTCCGCCCAGTCGTCGGAGAGGAATGCGAAGTTGCCCTCGGGTTGAAGCGGGCTCATCCAGTTCATTTCGACCCCCGCCAAACCCTGCTTCTTCATCTGCTCGAGTTCGTAGGTAATGCCCGGTTCGGTGGCTTCCGGTCCGATCCACCACCAGCGCGTCCAGTTCTGGTTGGGGATGGGAGGATTGGCAAAGGCATTCCTCAGGCTTTCATAGCCGGCGTTGGATGTCCCTGCGGGCACAGGCGGGAGTCCGGCAAAAAGGAAATCGGACGAAATCGCTCCCTGAGCAATCGCCGCGCTGGCGGCTCCCAATGAAGTTTTGAGAAAGTTTCTGCGACGCATGGCACCATGCCCCCGAGGTCGAATTAAGGTTCGGCGTTTGCTGAGTTCGGGAAATCCCGGCCGGCGGGGGAGGATAAGTCGTGCAAGTCAATCGGGGCATAAGGCCGGCGAGGCTTGGCGCGATGGGGAATAATTGCCAGAAAATTTCGTTCCCGCGGGCGGGACGTTCCCATGCAAACGCGCTCATACTACCTTTAGAAAACCAAACATGCAAATTGGCCAAAGCTTCACTCGGATTTGGGCGTGAATGGGGATAGACGGGCGTTTAAGCTCGGCCCCAGAAAACCGATAGGGAACATGATGGCTCACGTAACGCTTCTGGACCAAAATGCGCCCCGGAGGTTCTCCGTGGATTTTGCTCTGACCCCCGGAGGATTGCTGGTTCATTCCTGTGAAGACTGGCCGTGTGCGGTTTGCCGGCCCAGCCAAATTACTGAAAGCCGTGCCTATTGCATCTGTCTGCATTGTGCCTATGCGATTATGGCGGCGGCGAGCGCCGGCGAGCAGGACGCTCGGGCCCTTCTGGACGAAATTTCCGAGGCCTTGAGCCAATTGCATGCAGATCAGGCCGAGTCTTCTATATCCGCCAATTAGTTCGTTTGTGCAGGTAATTTCTAAGGGCCGAGGGGTCAAACCGCGGCTTGACCTGGAGCTCTCCGAGGTCAGCGCCGAAACCCTTTCGAGCAATTCCCGCACGGGACCACCGGGCCTGCCGCGGATTGTTTTTCCATCCTTAACTCCAGCGCCAACAGGCGTTTCTTCTCCCAACTTCAACCAATCGCCTCACTTGCCACTTCCCTTCATGGGGTTTTTGTGGGAGTATTTACATCGTGGGGCCGCCCTCCAGTCTGTTCACCAAAATAAGTTTGGTACGGCCTGTGGATAGGGTGAAGGAGAATCGACTTTTGGCGTCTGTCAAGAATTTGACCATCAAAGAAGTCCTGGACCTGGTTCGGCCCGAACTCCTCCTGGTTGAGGAAGAGTTCGGCGTCCAAACCACCTCGGGCGTCCGTCCCATCTCCGAGATTGGCCAGTACTTGCAGGAAGGCGGAGGCAAAAGGCTGCGCCCTGCGCTGGTGCTACTGGCGGCGAAGTTGTGTGGCTACGAGGGTTTGGCGGCCATCCGGCTGGGCGCCGTGGTGGAGATGATTCATACCGCGACGCTGGTCCACGATGACGTGATCGATCAGGCTGACACCCGGCGCGGCCGTCCTTCCTCCAATACCCGCTGGGGAAACCCCATGAGCGTCCTGGCGGGCGACTGGCTTTACATGCAGGCGTTCAACATCGCTCTGAATGAACGCAACTTCCGCATTCTGGACGTGCTGATCCGCCTGACCCAGGTCATGGTGGAAGGGGAGCTGCTCCAGCTTACGAGCTTGCGCAGCGCCACGGTGACGGAAGAGGAATACCTCGAGCTCGCCTATCGCAAGACCGCCTGCTTATTTGCCGCCTGCATGCGCCTGGGAGCCCTGCTGGGGGGCAAGAACGAAGAGCAGGAAGGGCGCTTGGGCCTTTATGGCATCAACCTCGGCCTGGCCTTCCAACTGATCGACGACCTGCTGGATTTCACTTCTTCCGAGGAAGTTCTGGGCAAACCCACGGGCAACGATGTGCGCGAGGGGAAGATGACACTCCCTCTGATTTACCTCCTTCAGCGCTGCACGCCGGAGGAATCGCGCCAAGTCTCCCGGGTTTTGGAGAAGGGTGGGTTCAACGCCGAGCAGTTTGCCGAGATCCTGGAACTGATTGACCACTACGGGGCGCTGCAATCGGCGCGGGAGAAAGCCCAGGATTTTTCCGACAAGGCCCGCGGTTTTCTGGAAGATTATCCCAACTCGCCCTACAAAGACGCTTTGCACTCGCTCCCGGATTTCATCCTGGAACGGGAATCCTAAATCGAACCGGCCCCTCTCCATGAAACACCGCCACGAGACCGAAATAAAACTTGAGGTCAAGGACACCAAAGGCCTGCGGAAACGCCTGAGTGACCAGGGCTTTCGCCCTATCATGGCGCGCCATTTTGAAAGCAACATCCTGTTTGATTTTTCCGACCTCCGCCTGCGCAAGCTGCGCTGCCTTGTCCGTTTGCGCTACATGGGGGACCAGGCTTTGCTGACTTTCAAGGGCACTCCGCTCCAGTCACGCGACTATAAGATCCGCCCGGAGTATGAATCCATGGTGGATGACGGTCACTGCGTTCATGAAATCCTGCTCCACCTGGGTTTGCAGGAGATGTTTTCCTACGAGAAATATCGCACCATCTTCGCCCCGCGCGGCAAACGCGACGTGCTGGGCGGCCCGCACCTGGTCTTTGACGAAACCCCGGTGGGTAATTACATCGAGCTGGAGGGCCCGCAGCGCTGGATCGACGAGGTGGCGCGCCAGCTTGGCTACACCCGCAAGGATTACATCAAGGACAGCTACGCGGCGCTCTACCGCAAGAAATGCCATCAAGAGGGCAAGGTCGCGGGGAACATGCTGTTTCGAAAATCGTGAATCCTGATTGGGTTCTGACCCCGGCTGGGCTATAATGCGCGTGGAAGGACCTTCCGCCATCCGGACGGGGGGAGAGGAGAATCGACATGGAAGGTTTGCTGTCGCCCGTTCATCTGATCATTATCATGGTCATCGTTCTGATTTTATTTGGCCCCGGCAAGTTGCCGGACCTGGGCAAGGGCCTGGGTAAAGGCATTCGCGAATTCAAGGAAGCCATCCGCGGTGGGTCTGAAGGTACCGACGATAAGAAGTAATCGCTCGAGACCGTAGAGGAGAACGATCGTGGAAGGACTGCTGTCACCAGTTCATCTGATCATTATCATGATCATCGTTCTGATTTTATTCGGCCCCGGTAAATTGCCGGACCTGGGCAAGGGTCTGGGGAAGGGCATCCGAGAGTTTAAGGACGCCCTGCGCGGCGCGTCAGATACCCCTGCCGATAAGAAAGCCGACGATAAAAAGGCCGAAGACAAGAAAGACGACGAAGAGAAGAAATCGTAAGCCTCCGCTTCGCCCTGCCGCCTTGGGAATTCCCTACCCGCTGCACCCCATCTTCACACACTAAAATCGCCTGGATTCGACGACTCGCGGAAGACGGTGCGAATCCACTTGCAGGCGCGTGCGCCCGGCCCTGCGACTCATCCCACTAGCCCAAACATTTCGCAGAGTTTCACCGCGCGCCAGCCCGGCGGGTGGCATGATATGATCCGGTAATCCGAACGAGCCAATGGGGCAAATAGCGGAACCTCAATGCGTCGCGGCAGCACATGAAGAAGTTTTGAAGAGCACGTTGCCGATGTTTAACCAGAAATATGAAAGCGTTAGGCTTTTCGGGTGGGTCAATTGGGAAATCTTCTTGATCGGGGTTTCTTCGTATGAAAGCGGTTTCGCTCCTGGTCTCGATGCTGGCGCTGCCCATTCTAGCTTCGGCGCAGAGTGTAACGCCCTACTTTCAGGTTGGGATCCAGAGATCTGACAATATGGGCTTCTCCGGGGCCAATGTTTTCTTGCAGCCGGGAGTGGAATATGACGGCAAGCGATGGACCTCGCTGAGCCAGTTTAATTATGTGCCGGGGGTCAAGGCGCCAGGCGTGCCGGGTTTGGGCTACAGTGTTGGAGCTCAAACCAGAAACTATGTGCGAGTCGCACATTTCGTTTCTCTCGGCGGTGGTATGGAATATGTCGATCTGAAAACGTCGGCATGGCGCCAATCAAGCCTTTGGGCAGTGGGAGGGGCGCTCTTTCCGGTAAATTCGAGCCGTGTCTTTCTCGACTTTTACTACCCCGTGGCGCTCGACCAGAACCATAACCGTTTGCTTCTTGCCACCGCAGAGCTCGGCCACCATCGAATCAGGCCCATTCTTCAGCTTGGAATTTCCCGCTTCACGGAACCATCCTATTGCAGTTCCGTCTGTACTACGTCCATGGGCGGACTTTTTGCCGTTGGCGTCAAAGTGATGCTCGGTCATCCCAGAAAGTGACATAACGAGAAGCTTGTATTCCGCCCTCAGACGTTCAGAACCGGAATCTGTACCGCGCAAATGATTCCGTAGCCGTTGGTCCGCAAGTGCCCGCCATAAGGGAAGCATCCGGTGACCAGCAAATCCGCCTTCGTCTCTTTTGCCGCCTGGCTCAGCCCCTTGGGCACGTCACCATTGCCGATGAATACATCGGCATTGATGCGCATGTCTTGCTGGAGCTTGGCCATTTGCTGGCGTGCGTTGCGGTCGAGATCGTCCTTCCACCTTTGATCGACGTAGCTGCCCCCGGGCCCCCACAACTCAATCCCGGAAGTGACGTTGGCAAGGGTGAGACGCGCGCCAAATTCCGCGGCGAATTGCGCGGCCCATGAAACCGTTATCTCCGTGCGCGGGCCGAAATCGACCCCGCACAGGACACTGCGGAGGGCAAACTCATGGGTGGGTAATTCCTTTATGTGCGCGCCCGTCCAAACCGGGCACTCGGTCCCATGCAACACTTTCGCTGTCACCGAACCCATCAGAAACTGATAGAACGTGAAGCTGTGTGACGGCATCATGACCAGGTCGACGCTTTCCTCTTGCGCCGTCTGCACAATGGCCTCGGCCACATCGCCTTTGACCAGCTTGCGATGGATGGCAAGGCCCTCCAGCTCCGCTCCAAGAGAGGGGTCCTGCTGATTCCGGGCCTGCTCCTTGATCGCAGCGAGCAAGTCCCATTCCGCCATCCCGGCGCTATCCTCCGGCACCCCGGCGGCATGGCTCAATGCGGTCACGACGTGCAGCAACACGATCTCAGAGTTGAAGTGGCGCGCGAGTGCCGCCGCCTGATGAACCACCTCCAGTGAAGCAAGCGGGAAATCAACCGGCAACAGAATTTTTTTAATCGTCATCATCGCGCCAAAGCTCATGAGGCAGAGCGGCTAACGCCATCATCCTTGGTTGCAATTTCTGCAGTGGATTGATGACTCGCGCCGGAATCATGCTTCACCGCCCTGGACAAAAGCCCTCCAACTGGAATTCACGTTTTGGCGTCCCGGCGTCTGCGAGTATACACCCGGTTGATTCCAACAAAGCCCCTGCGGACTGTTTCCCTCTCCGCGGCGCTTGTGCCACTGCGCCCGCCTGCCCACCACATTTCCATCTGCGTCATCGGCGTAATCTGCGGAAGTGCGGCTCCGGGCTGGGCGTTTTTTCTCTTGACAACAATATTATGATAGGCTAGAATAGAATGGAGGAGAATGCCATGGATAAGGAGGGCCGCGCTTCAACAGCCTGCAATTCCCTGATGACTTCTTGTCCGTTCCCCGAATATTTGCCAAAGCTGAGAACTTACTGATAACAAAGGGAAAAGTTTTGGATTTTTCCCTTCCCAAAGCTGAGAACATACTGAAAATAAGCCAGTTACGCGAAACGCCAAATAAGGGATTAAACATGACAAAATGTCACTCTCCGGCCGACTTGCCCTACAGTTCGAATTCCATTGCGAAACCCTGAATTCCCGGCTTAAGATGGCCCCATCCTCAGAGGCGTGGGAGGTGCACATGAAGGTCCAGGACCTGATCCACACTCGTACCGAAGTCTACTCCGTCACCGAAGCCGTCACCGTACACGACGCCGCTCGTTACCTGCGCGAAAAGCAGGTGCGCGCCGTGGGAGTCTTGAGCCCACAGGGCAGGTTGCTGGGAGTGGTTTCGCAGAGCGATATCTCCGACAAAGTCGCGGCTGAGAACAAGTGCCCGGCCTGGATGCGCGTCTCCGAGGTCATGACTCCCTACCCCATCACCATCCATCCCGACACCCCTCTCGATGAGTGCGTGCGCCTCATGGAAAAGCATGGCATCTTTCATCTGCCGGTCGTGGATGAGCAGGAGAATTATCGCGGCATGATTTCCGTCCAGGACCTGCTGCGCATCATCGCCTCGGATGAAAAAGCGCGCGCCGACATGCTGGAGTCGTTCCTGTTTCCGGCGCGGTGACCAATTGCGCGCCGCGCGGACCGGCCGTTGCTCTTGGGATGTTCTTCCCAATTCGTGCACGAAAGGTCTGGTTCAATGAATCCGTTCGTCCGAATGGCCGTCCTGGGTCTCTTTGTGGCCGGCGCTTTGGTGGCGAAGGAGCCTGCGGGAAGGCTGAAGCTCAAGGCCGGGGCGTTTCCCTGGGGAGGGACGATTCCCATCCAGTTCACCTGTGACGGGGCGAATATCTCCCCGGCGCTCGCGTGGAATCGGCCTCCGGCGGGCACCAAGAGTTTCGCTTTGATCGTGGATGACCCGGACGCGCCTGCCGGAACCTGGGTTCACTGGGTGGTCTACAATCTCCCCGCGACGATGCGCAATTTGCCGGAAGGTGTTCCGCAAGGAGAGTCGATTGGAGGCAGCGGCAATCAGGGGTTCAATGATTTTCTTCACACGGGATATGGAGGCCCGTGTCCGCCCCCCGGGCAAGCCTCACCGATATTTCTTCCGGCTCTATGCGCTTGATACGAGTTTGAATCCTGCGCGCCCCCGGTCCGCCGCAAAGACCTCGACGCCGCTATGCAAGGCCACATTCTCGCGCAGGCAGAGTGGATGGGGAGGTTTGAACGTTAGCGCATTAATCCCCTCGATCTGCACGATCGCCAGGGCGGGGAATTAGAGGCTGAATACTCGCATCCCATCTTCAAAAGCAATGTGCGCACTAAAACCTATCGCTCCGTTCGAGGGAACTCACCTCTCAATTGCGAAAAAGGAGTAATCTAATGAGCTGCCTCCGCCGATAGGGAGTCTGCTGTCACCAAGCGCCGCAGGCCTGCAATCTTGATCATCCACTTTCCGAGGTCAAAAATGGTTCGCCAATCTTCTTCAAGATTCATCATCTTCGCATCTCTCCTCTGCGCCGTCCTCCTTGCCGCGCCGTCATTGAATGCCGCATCGGCGCAAGCCTCCATCGTTGCGGCGGCGGGCGGGCATGCGCGCGTGGCGATTGTCACTGGAGAAAAATCCACGGGACTTTATCCCTACGCCGCGAGCGAGCTGGCGAGATACTTGAAGGAACTCTCCGGCGCTGAGGTCTCCGTGATTTCCGATCGCCGACGTTGCCTCCCGCCCGGCTTCCGAAGGGTTAATCATTCTGGGCGGCGGTGAAGTGGGCAAGACCGCGCGTGAAGCGATCACGGCGCTGCGAATGAATCTCGACGGCCTCAAGCCCGATGGATTCCTCATTAAGACGGGACGACTGCACAGTCACCCCGCCGTGGTGATTGCCGGAAACGACGACCGCTCGACGCTCTACGGCGCCTATGAATTGATTGGTCGCCTCGGCGTCACCTTCCGCCTGACGGGCGACATTGTGCCCAAGCCCAGCGATGAATTACGGATTCCCCCGCTCGACGTGCGCATGGAGCCCGCCATGTCGCGCCGCGGATTCCTGCTCCAGTCCTCTGGCTACGAACATCTGACGATGTTCTCCTACGACGACTATGCCCGCGTCATCGATCAGATGGCGAAGATGAAATGCAACTATCTCCAATTCTGGTGGTTCCCTTTCACGCCATGGCTGAATTACTCCTACAAGGGTGAATCGAAGTGGATCGGCGACATCTCGAATAAGAACAGCGGATATATGACATGGGCGTACGGCTTTGGCTCGGACACCACGGATGACGTTTCCATCGGCAAGGACCTTTTCAAGGGCCGCAGAATGGCCCCGCCGGAGATGCAGAATGTCGAGACGCCCGATCAAGCCTTTGACATCGCGCAGGGAATGTTGCAACGGATCATCCACCATGCCAGCGAGCGTGGAATCAAGGTCTGGCTGGCTGTCGAATTGGCCACGCTGCCGCCCAATCTTCAGCGTTACACGGAACAAGTGGGCGAGCTGCCATTTCAAAGTTTGATGGGAGCGTTTGCGCATCCGCTGGATGAGGTGAACCGGGAAATCCAGGTGAACCGCCTGAAGGCGCTGGTTGCGACCTACCCGGAGGCCGAGGGATATTTCCTGAATGTGGGCGAGATGTATCCAAACCTCAACAACCAAAAGCACCACGCCTACTTCGATAAAATGCGCCCGGAGTTCTTCGAGTCTGCGCTCGGCCCGCTTTCCCTGGGTCATCGACATCCCCGGCGATTCCGATTTGGTCGTTGACTCGAACATCGGCAACATGGATCTCTTCGAGTACCTGCTGAAGCAGCGCGACGAGATTGCTCCAAAGGCGAAAATCGGACTCATGGGAATCGGGCGCGGTTACGCCTTGCCGCTCTACAACCGCCTGCTGCCGAAGGATGTTCCCTTTACCGACATGGAATCCACCGGCGTGTGGACCCCTGCCGGGCTCCCCATGGAAATCTTCGGCGGCGAGGGCGACCGCGAGCGTACCCTCGAGCCGCGCGTTGACGACGACTTCGAAATGATGGGCATGCAATTCAACGTCAGGGAATTCACTGAGGACAAAATCTTTTCCGACGGATTAAAGAACGGTCTTACGGGTTTTGCGGGTCAGGTCAATCGCGTTCGCGGCACGGAAACCAACAGTCTGTTTTTGGCGGAAGCCGCGTGGTCTCCGAAATTAAGCCCCGAAGAATTCTACAAAGACTATGCGCAGCGGGTCTTTGGCGCGAAGGCGGCTCCGAAAATGTACGAAGCCCTGATGATGCTGGAAGACAATCAGACATATCTGGGTTACAACCGCTATCCCTACTTCGATTGGATGTTGCACTGCTGCACCTCCCTGCCGGCGGTCGGGGTGGCACATCGGTACTTCCTCCAGGGCAACGCGTTTGACGGGCCGACGCTTCCCGACTGGAAGAACCTTATGAATGCCGTACCCGATGCGATTACCCGCTACCAAGGTTCGATGGGCTACCTCGACAAAGCGCTCCGTTCCATGCGCGCCGCCCAGCCTGATGTTGCCCCACAGGGTGAGTACGAACTTCGCTACATGATCAATCGCACGCAGGCGTTCCATGATTTCATCGGGTCGTTGGTCACGATGTACAAGGCGTATCAATCTTTCGACCACGCCTTCCGGATTCGCGATCAGGTTTCACACGCAGAATTTGTCACGGCGCTGAACACCTCGCTCGATGGATTCCATCAGGCGAGCCTCGAAGCGCAAGCCGCCACTCGTGAATATACGGAGTTCATGGACAGTCCTTCGGATCTGGGAGTGCTTTATCATCTCAATGCGCAAGTCGTCCTCGGGTTTGACCTTGTCTATCAGACTTTCCGCAACATCGTGAACTACCACACGGGCAAGCCGTATCTCGATCATATCGAGTGGGAGCGGTTGTTTTCGCCCGATTTGCATACTGACTAACGCGCTGCAACGCCCGCCCGCCGCGTGCCTATGCCTGCCGGCAAGTCGGGTCGCTTCAGTTGAAGGATACGAGACCAGCGAGGCCGTTTGAGTTCTTCATGAGTGTTCGCCCTTTGCAACCTCTCCGCTCCCTCGCCATCCGCGCTGAGGCTTGGTGGTTTGACCGCACGCGGCACGTCAAAACCTCGGGATATATTCCGCGCGAGCGCCTCACGCTTGCGGGTGAAGCGAAAACCGGGCTTGAATATCTACCCACGCGCCCTTCTGTGGCTCGCGACATTCTCCATCGCATGCCGGTTCGGAACTATTCCGATTACACGTTTGTCGATTTGGGTTCGGGCATGGGGCGTGTGCTGCTTCTCGCCGCCGAGCACCCCTTTCGAAAGATTCAGGGCGTGGAGTTTGCGCTGGAACTCCACCAGCAGGCTCAGGAGAATATCTCGCGCTTTCACCACCCGCAGCAGCGATGCCGGGAGATTGAATCGATCCACGCCGATGTCGTGGACTTTTCATTTCCCTCGGGTAATCTTGTTGTCTTCCTCTTTAATCCCTTTGGCGTCGAATTAACCCGGCAGGTCTTCGCGCATCTCGGGACGTCGCTGGCGAAGGAGCCTCGTCACGTCGTCGTCGCAATGGTGAATCCGGAATGTGGGCACGTTGCGGATGCCACGCCTTTTCTGCGTCTCTATTTGGAAACCCGGCGCTATCGGATTTACCAAAATGATTCGCGCTGACGTTTTGAATCGTGAGTTTTGAATTTTGAATCTTGAATTGGCGCTTTTAGCGGTACTGCATCCGGCTGCGGTATTCCTGTGCGAGGCGTTCCAGCAGGGGCTCGGGTTCCTGCCGGCCTTCTTCGGGGATTCCCAGTTTGGCTGCGAGGCGGCGGGTCACTTCACAGGCCATGCGGGGGCGGACTTGCGGTGTGAGTTGTTCCCGGCGAGTCAGGAAAGCATCGATCAACTGAAAGTCCTCGGGGGTGAGCTGTGCGATGTCGTACCCGATTGAGGCGACCATGGGCTGCGAAGCCCAATCACTCTGCACCTTGCTCGCCAGCGGCTCTTCGTGAACCACCACCGTGCCGGCGACGTAGTCCCCCAGGCGTTTGTTGGCGCCACTGATCAGCGCGGTGAGAATTCCAATTCCGTAAAACCCCGGAAAGGCGTCGACCGTACGCATCAAATTGCGCGTTATGGCGTCGTACACCGTAATGGGCCGCCCGGATTCCTTGATCACGCGCAGACGGAAGCGGCGTTTGCCGGGAGTCTGGCCGTTCCAAATGGCTTCAAAAAAGACGAAGTAGCCGGATTGAATGAGGAAGAAGAGGATGATTCCGATCGCCGCCACCCAGACGTCTTTGCGGTGAGACGAATGCCCCGGCAAGACCACGAGCATCCCCACAATGACCATCGCCAGGCCCACGACAAGCTGGATTAAGGAATCGAGCGCAAGGGCGAGGAACCTGCTGCCAATTCCGGCAAGCGGGTACTCAAGGGGAATCAATTCCGGCGTTTCGATGGTAAGCTTATCGACGTCCATGATATCCGCGCACTGGCTCGAAAAACGCAAACCCTACTGGACTCGCCTGGAAGCGATTGTGGATCGATCCGCAAGAAAGGGGATTTCGCGTCTTTCTTACGCCGACCTCCAGGACCTGGCTCTATTGTACCGCCAGGTGGCCGCCGACCTTGCCAAAGTCCGCGAAGACTCCTCCAGCCAGAGAATTGCGAGCTATCTTAACCAGCTTTTGGGCCGGGCGCATAATCTCATTTACATGGGTCGGCGCGTATCTCCCGCCGGAATCGTGCCGTTTTTTCGCCGCACTTTCCCCGCGGTCTTCCGCCAGACAATCGATTATGCCGCTGTCGCAACGGCGCTCTTCGCCGCCGGAGCGCTGATCGGATTTTTAACCTGCCTTGCCGATCCCGCCTTTCAGCGCTACTTCCTGGGTCCGGAAATGACCGCCACCATCGATCGCCGCGAGATGTGGACGCATTCGGTGGTCTCGATCAAGCCGCTCGCCGCCAGTTGGATCATGACCAACAACATCACGGTTTCCTTCGCGGAATTCGCCCTGGGCATCACCGCCGGCATCGGAACCATCTACCTGCTCCTCACCAACGGACTGCTGATGGGCGTCATCTCGGCGGCCTGCTGGCAGGGTGGAATGAGCGGCCAGCTTTGGTCGTTCGTCGCACCCCATGGAGTCCTGGAATTGCCTGCCATCTTCATCGCCGGCGGAGCGGGTCTGCTCATCGCGCGCGGATTTCTGTTTCCCGGCAGCCTCTCCCGCCGCGAAAGCCTGGTTTATTACGGTGGTCAGGCGGGGCGGCCGATTTTGGGAATCATTCCCGTGCTGATCATTGCCGGCACGATTGAAGGCTTTATCTCGCCCTCGTCCTTTCCCGCTGCCGCCAAATTTGCTCTTGCCGGCGTCATCGCCACGCTGTTTGGACTTTACCTCTCGAGCGCCGGACGAGGCTCTTCCCCCAGTGGCGGACTTAAATAGTGAGGCCTTTAGGGCCGAAAGCATGTGGCCCACGGCGTAAGCCGTGGTCTAACGGGCAGTCATCATATTTTTTCAATGCCCCTCGCCCGCCTTGGGGGAGAGGGGAAGGGGTGAGGGGGCCAACTGCTCGCCTCATCGAAAATCCCGCTGCTGGGGACTCTGGTGAGTTCATGCCCACTCGAATTCAAAGCAGGCTTTCTTCCTTAATCCGCAAATACTGATTCACCAATCCTGTGGCAAGCTGGCCGGGCATGATTTCAAGCGCCAGCGCGCCTTGTTCATGCAGTCGGCGCAGGAGCACTTCCCGCCGTTGCATTAATTCCATGCCCGCGACGGCGCGATACATTTCGCCTGCCGAATCCGGACCGCGCGCGAGGAAGGTTTCAAGGTCCGGCTGGCCCAAGGCGACAAAGAGGACGAGGTGGCGCGGAAGTAGCCGCGAGGCGCTTTCGAGCACCTCCGGGGTAGCCGCGGTTTCGGCGAGGTCCGTCAGCCAAACCACTAAAGCCCGCCGGTTCTGCTGTTTAAGAAGAATATCGGCGGCGCGGGCGTGATCGGCCTCGACGAGCTCTCCATGGACCAGGGCGAGCTGGTCGAAGATGCTGCGGAGCTGTTGCGCGCCGCGGGCTGCCTGAATCTGCGCCTGAACTTTCCTGCCGTAGGCCAGAAGTCCCACGGAGTCGCCACCTGCCATCGCCACCTGCGCGAGACCCAGGGCGGCGGCGACGGCGTGATCCAGCTTGGTGAACGCCCCCGCCTGTGCGCGCATCAATCGGCCCGCATCCATAACAAGCCAAACGGCTTGGCTCCGTTCCGGGCGGTAAACCTTGGTGACGAGCTTGCCTTGCCGCGCCGTAGCGGTCCAGCAGATGTCGCGCATCTCGTCCCCGCCACGGTATTCGCGCAAGCTATCGAACTCCCGCCCGCGCCCAATCCGATGCTGCAAGCGCTTTTCCAGGTCGATTTGCCGGCTGCGCATCAGATAGAGCATGACTTTTCGCGCCTCTTCCATGCTGGGGTAGACCCGCACGGTTTGGGCGAGGCCGGCCACGGCGCGCCGCTCGGCAAATTGCAGAGGGCTGCGATAGCGCACAAACACCCGGCCCACCCGGATTTCGCCACGTTCCTTGGGCCGGATTTCGTACGTCAGGCTGGCAGCCTCCCCGGGGGGAACGGTGATTGTCCCGCTGGGCAGATTTTCCAGCAGTGAAGCGGGAACTTCGTCTTCAAGATGGGCGGAGATCTCGACGCGTCCGGAGGAGCGAACTTCGAGTTTCACCGGGCAGGATGCTCCCAGGGAAGCGGGCTCACTCCATTCGCGCCCGACCTCCAATTGCGAAGGTTGCGGCAGGCTGGACCAATCGATCCACCAAAGCAGCAGCAGGAGCAGATCCCATATGAGGATGCCGAAGCCGAACCGGGGGTTCCACCACGCCGGGCCGATCCAGACCAGGCCCACCGCCAGCGCCAGGAAAAACCTTGGAGCAAACGCCCCCGGCCAGCGGCCCAATCCGGCTGCGGGAGCGGCGCGGCGAGGCGGCGCGAGGCGCGGTAAATCCGTCACTTGGGCACCTCGACCGAGGCGATGACGTCGGCAATGACGCGGTCGGTGGAGATTCCCTCCAAATCCGCCTCCGGCTTCATCACCAGGCGGTGGCGCAGAACCGCGGGCGCGGCGGCTTTGACGTCGTCGGGAACCAGGTAATCCCGGCCTTCGATGACCGCCAGCGATTTGGAGAGGAGCAGCAGGGCCACCGAGCCGCGCGGACTCGCTCCCAGACTCAACGCCGGCCAGGTTCGTGTGCGCCGGACGATTTCCCCACTGTAGCGGAGAAGCGCGGGCTCCACATTCACTGCCACCACATCGCGGCGGGCGGCAGTGATCGCTTCGGCGTCCACGGTGGCGAGATCCAGCTTGTCGAGCTGTTGCGGGTCAAAGCCCCGCTGATAGCGCGCCAGGATCTCCGTTTCTTCTTCGGCGCTGGGATAGTTGATTTTGATTTTGGCCAGAAAGCGGTCCAATTGGGCTTCCGGGAGCGGGTAGGTGCCTTCAAACTCCACCGGATTCTGAGTGGCAAACGCGGTGAAGAATTCCGAAAGCGGATAGCGCGCGCCATCGAGCGTGACCTGGCGCTCTTCCATGCATTCAAGCAGCGCAGCCTGCGACCGGGGCGGGGTGCGGTTGATTTCATCGAGCAGCAGCAGATCGGTGAACACCGGCCCCTGCCGAAACGTGAACGCTCCCGTCGCGGTGTTGTAGATGTTGACGCCGAGAATGTCGCCCGGCATCAGGTCCGGCGTACACTGAATGCGCTGGAATTGCAGGCGGCAGAGCCTGGAGAGCGCTTTCACTGCCAGGGTCTTGGCGATTCCCGGGACGCCTTCGAGCAGGGCATGCCCACCCGCCAACACCACGGCGAGAAGCTGGTCAATGACTTCCTCCTGGCCGACAATGACTTTTCCCATTTCGCCGCGCACGGTTTTGATCAATTGCGTTGCAGCTTCTGCCATTCCCTATCCCCCTTGACCGGCCAGTCGCAGCCGGAGCGTATAGCCGTGAAGTTCCTGAAAGAGCTTCAGGGTTTCTTTCTCGTCGTTGATGCCGGATTTGACGGCAAGCTCGCACTTGGCAAGTAGTTCGGTCGAGCCCTGCGCCCGCGCTGCCCAAATCCGCGATCTTCGGTTGAAGGTCTTCCAGCCGGGCATCGCGGGAAAACCCCAGGCTTCGTGCCAGAAGCGCGCGGAATTGGCGCAGCGCGGTTTCGAGCGCCGGGGCGGTAGCGTGCTTGCGAGCGTAAAGGTCTCCCACGGTTTCGACGAATTCAATGGGAGAGAGGCGCGACGGCAGGGAAGGCGCGGCGATGGGGCCGCTGCGCCGCGAATAGGTCAGCACGATGGCCAGCGCCAAAATCGCCAACTGCACAAGCGCCCACGGCAGGGGAGTCTTCTGCAAATAGCTCCACAGCCCATTGCGCTCGCCATGATAGTACTCATCCCAGAGAATCCTGGTTTCGCCGGCCCTAGCCGAGTGAATTCAGCAAGAGATTCAGATTCGACGCTTGCGTGATCCCGTAGTTGGTCAGCGGGAAAGCGTCGGCCCACCAAATGATAGTCCCGCTCCCCAGGCGCGAACGCACCACCACGCCGCCCTCCCGGTCGCCGAAGTATTCCAGATCCTCGGGATTTTTTGCAGCCCAGCGCACGCTTGCCGGAATGTCAATGCGACTCGTTCCCCGCGAGATCGGACCTGCGGCGCGGGGCGTGAATTCCCTCGCCTCATCGGCCAAGGGGTCCGCACTCGAAACATTAAGATCGAGGAAGCTCGCGGCTTGCTCTCCCGTGGCGATGACACGTCCTCCGTGACGGACGAAATCCTTAATGGCCAGCTTCTCCTCTGGAGGTGGCTGAGTACGAGGGGTCGGCGAAAACCAGGACCGTGCCCAAGCCGTTTACCGGGAGGTCGGTAGGGGGAGACAGCCAGCGATCCTCTTGATAGCCCAGGTCCCGGAGCAGCAGATAGGCCGCCTTGGCTCCCTTGCTTTCGGTGGAATAGGTGGAAGGCGCGTCGATCGATCCCACGCCGGTGACCGGAGAAAAATATGCGCCGAGCACCGTGGCGGCGAGCAGAATCGTCCCCGTGATGATCAGCAGTGAGCGGTCGTCGCGCTCCAGCTTTACACGCATCCCAGCCTCTCCAACTGACTGACTGCCGTGTCAAAGTCTCCCTGCGTCACCGGATGAGCGCTGTAGCAGGCGAGTTCAAATTGCCGGGTGAGCAGCGCCAGAGGCTCATGCTCGGTCTGCTCGCGGGGCACCAGGCGCAGATATTCTCGGTGCGTGCGCGTGGGGTCGACTTTCCAGAGTTTCAGGTCCGCCAGGCGGTGGAGGGCGGCGAGGTAGGCAAGGCGGATGGCTTCGCGGAATTCATGCCTCGCCGCCGCCTCTCGCGCCTGCTGGCGAATGCGTTCCCATGAGCGCTCGGGGATCGCCTCCTGAAATTGCAAGTGCAACGAGTGCCGGGGATCGCGTTTGAGAAATCGCAGGGTCATCCAGACCAGCAGAACCCCGCCGCCCGCGATCAAGAGGATCCAGGGAATCAGGCGGAACGATTTTTGGATTTGTTCGTGGCCGGCAAGCTTATCACTGAATTCTTCCAGCAGTTTGTACACGCGGGCGACGAAGCTCTTGATTTTGCGGTCGAGCCAGGTCGGGCCCTCGACACGGCGGAATTCCGGCCGCGCAAGGATTTTGTGCAGTTTTGCGGGCGCGGAACCATCAAGGTCAGTGCGCATGTCCGCCAAGGCTTCCGCTTCCCCGCGCATCGCCTGTAGGTGAGTCAGCAAATGGTTGATGAATTTGGCCGAGATTTTCGGATTTTTCTCTGCTTCCACCAGACCGAAACGCAGCCACTCGGTGGAAACCTCCACGGGCGCCGCTCCGGCGGAAACTCTCCATTGCGGGGGCAATTCGCGTCGCAACGCAGCGAGGTCCTGGGGACGGGTCCCGGCTTGGGTGAGTTGGGCGGACCAGCGGTCGAGTTCCTGGAGATAGGCCGTGAGGGTCAGAGTTGGCGTGCCTGCGCCGGACGAGCCTTGACCACCCAAGGCCACACCGCCGCACGCGCACAGGAGCAGGAAAGCGCCGAGCACCTGCCAGGTCCAGCGGCCAATCAAGGTTTTCTCTTGCACACACACTCCGGAGACTCGATGGCAGGTGGACGCGCCCATGCTGGATGGCCCGCTCGTCTCATGCGGCGGGCAGGGGATCGGATCCCAGTGTGGGCTGGGTTTGCGGCCAAGTCTCAACCATCTCATTGATTTTGTGCTGAAGATAGAAAATCCCGAAGAAGAAAGTCCCCACCACGGAAAATGCCGATTGCTGCACCAAAGCAATGCTTCCGGCCAGTGGGCCGGGACTGTAGGCCAAAGAGTGGTCTTCCAAAATGCTTCGCACCTGGAAGGCCTGAATCACCATCAAAAATCCAATCACCCCGGCCGCAATAGCATTGGCCATTGAATCCCACCTGATTTCCAGGTTGTAAATCCATGGAATATGGCTCAAAACCCCGAGGTTGAGAAATGTCACGAGTGCCGACAGGACGAGCGCGGTAATGGGAAGGGTCAATCCCACCTTGCGACTGGAGTGAAGCTGATTGAGCCCTGCCCGCTTCTGCATGAACCAAATGGGGATGTAAAGGCCGAACGTCAGGAGCGTGAGCCCCAGTGCGGCGGCAATGTTCATCGGCGAGATGGGCGCCTCTGCCGGCACCAGATAGTTTTGCTCAGTGGTCATCTCGGGCGACTGGCCATCCAGCGCCGACATCATGAGCTGAAGGTCGAAACCTTCCTTGCGCACCCGAATGTCGTAGTAGAGCAGAACCATACCGACCATCAGCAAGCCCCCGGTTGCGGCTTGGCCCAATCCACTGGCGAAAACCGAGCCGGCATTCAGCCAGAAGGGTGGCGTTTCGTGGGTCTTTAAGGTCAGGATCATGATCGCGATGAAAAACGGGGCTTGCAGTATGGCGGCTACGGTCCAGCTAACCAGACCCATTAACAGACCGATGAGAAAAACGCGGCGCAAGCTTCCCTTGGCGAGCGATAGGCTGCGCCGGATGGCGCGGTCCTGCCTTGAGGTTCTCGAGGATCAAGGCACAAACCGCGAAACTGTAACCGAGAAAATAACGCACCGCCAGGATTGCCCCCGCCATGACCCCGATGAAGGCCACAATTCCTGCGATGGCGGAAGCGATGCCTCCCGCTGCCGCCGCCACCGCGCCAATCATCGCTCCCAGCACTCCAAATCCCACCATAATGAGAACGAAGGCAATACCCATGCGAATAAAAATGGTGAAGACCAGATCGGTAATCCGCCAGATCCGGCCCCGCAGCCGCTGATAGGCCGTACGGACGGTGATGGCGCGCCCCAAATGGATTTCGGAAACTGCCAAGGCTGTGGCTCCCATGGCCATCGCGTAGAGGAAATAAAAAATAACCAGTAGAATCCCGAACACGATGAAATGGACGGGATGGAGGCCGGCAAAGGGATTGGCATGATCGGCGCTTCTCGATGCCATCATGGCTCTGGCTTGCATGGCTTGAATCAGGGTATTCCCCGCCACAATCAAGGCCTGGGGAATCGCCATGATGCCGAAGAAAAGCAGGAAATGACGCCGGTAATAGGTGAAGGCGCGATCCAGCAGCTCTCCGAAGGTGAGGGGCTGGAGTTGGGGTAGGTCCACGGATGTTCCTCTTGACACTCTTAATACGTGGTCAATGCTGGCGGGATTATACCAAAAGGGAACACGATTGCAATCGGTCCAAAGGGTGGCCGCGGCGGAGATGGATTCATCCTGTTGCCGCGACGGGCATATCTTCGGACGCCCATTTTCCTCACCCCCCTTGACCGGATGGGGCCGTTATCCGAAAGAATTGAATCCGTTCTCTCTGAAATCAGACTCAGGGTAGTGGCGGGGCTTCTGGAGGAGATGCCGGGAGCGTCCCATGTGCGGACAGGCAAAGGTCAAATTGCCGGTTCGCGCTGAAGTGAATCTATGAAGAGGTGAATACCTGAACGTGAGTGAAGCGACCAAATCGCCTGCACCGGCTGCGGCCGGCGGGGCGGCAAAATATGAGCACGACGCCATCTACCAGGGCGGGAAAATCGTGGCCCGGGTGACGGCGGCGGAAGTTCGATCGAACTGCAGCGAGATTTACTTTGAAGAGATCAACAGCAGCGATCCACTGTTGCTGCCGGAGGAGTGCGAGTACCAGAAGTACCGCATCCTGATTCAGCGCATCGAATACGCCTCGCGCGTGGATAAGAACTCGCCGGAGAAGGGGCGCGTCCTGCGCGGAGCTACAGCGGAAATTCTAGGCTATCGCGAGCAGTAGGCGGGAGCGGCTGGCTACTCGGCGTCGTAAGGCAGAAGCTTCCAGAGTCCGGTGATGTTGCAGGCTTTGCAGGTTCGCTCCACCCCGCCCTTTTCTTGCAGGGAAGCCAGCAGGGAATTATCCACGCGCAGGGATTTGAGCCCGGCGCAACTTGAGCATTGCAGCGTCACTCGCAGCCCCTTCAGTTGATCCATGGCCGCGAGGTGGGGAATCTCCACCCCCCAGATGTTCCTCCCCGGATCGAGACTTTCCACTCCCCAATAGGTCCACCTCGGTTCCGAGCTCTGGAGTTTGGTAACGACGCGAAACACCGCGTCTCTACCCGTCGTGTGATTGAACAGGCGGATTTCCGATTCCGGCAGAAGCTGGTGGGACATGCGGATCTTGGCGCCGTGAAGATTAACGATGGTGGTCAGCGCCTCCTCGGTGAAATCAATTCCGCGAAAATCCGTGCCGAAACCCGAATCGGCAACGACATTGCCACCCGGCAACTCCTTCGCGTATGCGCATCCGCCATGCAACTCTCCTCTGGGGAATGATCACCCTTGGTAAGGTATGGTAACTTGATTCGCCCATCAATGCCAGCGCTTCAAGTACTAGCCCGGCCAGAACGGCACTTTGTCCGAGGCTTACCAAGGATTGGGCGGTTGGGCAGTTTGGGTTTTTCCCTTTCCGCCACGCCGCGCGATCCGCCATTAATTTTCCCTAGTTGCCAGGATGTTCCATTTCTGCCGTATTTCCTTCAAAAGGCTAATGTTGAGCCGTTGAAATACCGATAAAACAGGGTGAATCGGCTAAACCGTCAAATTCTCGAGGTTTGGAATGCGGTTAACAGTTGAGAGGCAACTTGGCTTCTATTCCATCCTAGTGTGCCTGGTGCTCATCGCCACGGCGGTGCTTACCTATCGCAATACCCACCTCCTCATCCTTGCCAACTCCCAAGACGCCCGGACCAACGGGGTAATCTCTTTGATTCCAAAGACTTACGCTGCCGTCCTGGACGCGCAGAATCGTGCCACCGAATTCACCATCACGGGCGACATAGGGGCTCGGTCCGGTTATAACGCCAGCGTCGATCAGGTCCGACTCCTGCTTGCACGCCTGCGCCAATTGGCTGACGGGGATCCACGACCGTTGCCCGACATTAGCCAACTCGAGGCGCAAATTGGAGACGCGTTAGGCCTCTTTCAAGCCCTCATGGATTCTCCACATTCTGGAGATCGGATGCCTGCCGATAAAGTGCGGATTCGCGAGCAGGCCGCGCTCTCCGTCAAGGCGATTGGAAGGGCTTGCGCGAGGATTGAAAACGATGGGTCTGAAGCACGCGAACGGGAGCGCGCGGAATCCGCCGCCATGGCGCGCCGGACGATCCTGATCTTGGCTGTCGGGGGTGTATTGGCGCTGGGAATCGTGATGCTGGCGGGTTTTACTCTGACCGGGGCCGGCCGCGGCCGGGTACGGGACAAGCAGGTTCTAAACTCACCCGAGGAGCGCTACCACCTGCTTTTCAAGCACAGTTTGGCTGCGGTGCTTTTCACCACCATCGAGGGAACCATCCAGGATTGCAACGAAGCCTTCGTTCAAATCGTGGGGTACAACCGGCGTGATGAGATCGTCGGTCGGAGCATCCTCGACTTCTACCATCATCCGAAGGACCGGGAATCATTCCTTGAGACCCTGCGCAACGATGGCAGGGTGATTGGCAGGGAGATCCGCTTTTGCCGCAAGGGGGGGGCGTTGATTTGGGTGCTTTTATCGGCTGCCACGCTTACTCCCGATGCGAGCGCCGGGACGCAGTTGATCCAGTCGACCATCATCGATATCTCGAACCAAAAGAACACGGAGGAGGAGCTGATTCGAGCCAAGGAGGCGGCGGAGGCGGCCAACCGGGCCAAGAACGAGTTTCTCGCCACCATCAGCCATGAAATCCGCACCCCGATGAATGGCGTCGTGGGAATGACGGAGCTGACCCTTGACACCGACCTCACGGAGGAGCAGCGGGAGTACCTCCTGGCGGTGCGTGACGCTTCCGACGCCATGATGGCGGTCATCAATGACATCCTGGACTTTTCCAAGATTGAGGCGCGCAAACTGGACCTCGAGCAAATCGAGTTTAGCGTCAGGGATTGCCTGGGTGAATCGCTGAAGACCATGGCTTCCCGGGCGCGCGAGAAAGGGCTGGAGCTTTCTGCCGCGATACTCCCCGATGTTCCGGAAATTGTCATCGGCGATCCGGGCCGGCTCCGGCAAATACTTCTGAATCTGGTCGGCAACGGCATCAAGTTTACCGAGGCCGGCAAAGTGACCGCCGCCGTCGAAGTGGAGGGCTTGGAAGGCCAATTCGTCACCCTGCATTTCCGCGTTCAGGACAACGGCATCGGGATTCCGCCCGAAAAGCAAAGGCTGATCTTTGAAGCGTTCCGGCAGGCGGACAATTCCTCCACGCGAAAATACGGAGGAACCGGGCTTGGACTCAGCATTTGTTCGCAATTGGTGGAACTAATGGGCGGAAAAATCTGGGTGGAAAGCGCGCCCAGTGAGGGGAGCACCTTCCATTTTACCGTGGTGTGCGATCTGCCGACATCGCCGCACGTCAATGCGGTTTCGGCTGCTCCTGCGGAAGCGCTGCATGGCACCAATGTGTTGATTGTCGATGACAACGCCACGAACCTGCGATTCGTGCAGGAGAGTTTCAAGCATTGGGGGGCGATTCCCATCACCGCCGCCAGCGGGCGTGAGGCGATCGAAACGATCCTGGCGGCGGAACGAGCGGAAAGGCCGCTTCCCCTGCTTGTGGTCGATCAACAGATGCCCGGCATGGACGGCTTCGAGCTGGTGGAATCCCTTCGGCTTCACAACAAACTGACCAACTCCGCCATCATCATGCTCAGTTCCGAGGGGCAGAGGGGTGATGCCGCCCGCTGCAAGAAATTGGGGATCAGGGCGTATTTGTGCAAATCCTTCAAGCAATCCGACTTGCTGGAGGCTGCCCTGCTAGCGCTCAGTCAACCACCGGCAGACACAGCGACGCCCTCGTTGATTACCCGCCACGCGCTGCGTGAACTCCGCCCGCCCCTCGCGGTCTTGATCGCCGAAGACAACTCGGTGAATCAGCGCCTGGCGGTGCGCATTCTTGAAAAACGGGGGCATGCGGTCGCCGTGGCCAACAATGGCCATATTGCCTTGGCGGCCTTGGAGAAGCAGAAATTCGATGTCGTTCTGATGGATGTCGAAATGCCCGAGTTGGACGGATATCAAGCCACGGCGGCCATCCGGGAAAAAGAACTGGCCACGGGGAAACACCTGCGGATTATTGCCATGACGGCGCACGTCAGGGAAGCCGATTGCCAGAAATGCCTGGACGTGGGGATGGACGGGTACCTGCTAAAACCCATTGAGGCAAGCGAAATGATCTCTGCGATCGAGAATCCCGTGGCACCGGCCTAGTCAACGAGGGTGACCCCCCGACTGTGCCGGGGAGGCAGCCGCAGTTTGACAGATCCGGCATTTGGAGCTGGACAAGCGACCCCTCACCCGGCCGGAGGGTTCCGGCCTGCCCTCTCCCCTTGGAGAGGGAGTTTGCTTGTGGCGCGAGAGGTGGCGCGAAGGAGCTTGCCGCGGACCCGCCGCATAAGATGCCTTTCCTTCTCCCAGGGGAGAAGGTGGCTGAGGTACGAAGCCGGATGCGGGGGTCTTTTGTCGAGGCTGGGGATTGATCCCCTTTGCGGCTCCAGCCACCATAAAGCCCCGGCTTTGCCGGAGGATATCTGTTATCTCTGTCACCTTCACCCCCCCAACGCTACGCCGGTAGACGGGTATCCATCGAGAAAAATCCCGGGTGCGAAGCTAAACCGTTCCCGGGCCTCCGGCGGGCGTAACTTCCGTCTCCCCTCACTCCCAAGACGGTAACTTGATGTATATCGGACCCAGTACCTTAGTAACATTGAGGGCAACACGGAGCTTGTTTATACTTCGCACGTAACATTTTGCGGTTTGCAGGTATCGAACATGAGCGAGGTTATATCCATGATTATCGGATCACGATTGCGCGGTCTGCGCGAAGAGAAAGGGCTCTCGCAGGGAGACGTGGAAAAGAGCACGGGATTGCTGCGTTGTTACATTTCGCGTATTGAGAATGGGCACACAATTCCCTCTTTGGAGACGCTGGAGCGGTTTGCCGACGCCCTCGATGTCCCCTTGTACAGGATGTTCTATTCCGGCAATGGGGAAGCCCCCACTCCGGATTCGGTCCAGCGCAAGAGCCTGGACGAACTGGCGCAGGAGCCGGGAGAAGCCGGCGACGATGCGCGTTTTATGCTTCAGTTCAAGAATGCCCTGGCCAAACTGGGCGAGCCCGACCGGGATGTGGTTTTGACCCTGGCCAAGAAGCTCGCGGCGCGCTAACCCCCTGACTTTCGGCCCAATTGGTAAACGGCCCAGGGATAGCTCAAGGGAATTTACGACGGCGCGGGACCAGACGATGAGGGATTGACCCCCTGATTGCTCTCAGCAAGTCTCGCGCCTGCGATCACTCTGGGTAGAGGATGGATTAAATTGTGTTGGTAAATGAGGCGTTCGAGGATGCCTCTCTGACCCCGCCTACTTGTTGACAATAAGATTCAAACTGAAAGCTTCAAAATCAAATCAAATCCTGCTTCCCAACTGGCAAAATCGCCGGATGCGGGAGTTTTCTTAGTTGCCCTTCACACCCCATTCAGCAGGTTATTTCTTGGCGGAGGCAAACTTCGAAACCTCCCAGCAAGCACGCACCCGCCATTCAAGTGCCCCATGCGTGGGACCAAACCGAAGCGGGACATCGTGGCCGATCGCGTCCGGTGGGTTCCAACCCATCTCTAATGCGTCATGAGAAGGATGGGCTATCGGGGAACGGTAATGGTGTTTTCCTCGGGCTCCTTGCCGGTGGCTTTTTCCGGAATCTTGCCGGAAAGGGCGCGCATATAATTGACCAGATTCCACCGATGCGTGTCCGTCAGGCGGTTTCCCTGGGCGGGCATTGCTTCCTTGCCCGTGCCGATGATGGCAAAGAGTTCACCATCGGTCCGATCCTTCAGGGTTTCGGGATTGGTGAAGTCCGGGACGGTCAATTTCATGTCCGCCGCCAACTCCCCCTTGCCGTCGCCTTTATTCCCATGGCAGAGAGCGCATTGGGTTGTGTAGATCTTCTTGCCACGCTCCACGGAGACCTCGGTGAACTTGATGGGATTTTGCCGGGCCTTGTCTTCGGCGGAGATGGTGGCTGGATGAGGCACGGCCGGAGCCGGTGGCGGGGTTTCCTTCTTTTCCTGCCCCCACAAGCAGACCGTTCCCAAAGCCAGTGCTAACACTAACGTCTTGTATCGCATAAGAGACTCCCGAGTGGTTTTGTCGAGCACCGTAATTTTCTGATCCGAAGAGGATTAAGGTGCTTTTGAACCACTTCATATTGAAATAAGCAATTTTGTAACCCACACACCTAATGAATTTAGGTAAGAACCATCAAAACCACGCCTAACGAGTCTTGATTCCTCTCGATGGTATCACTAACCTCGGCGAAGGTATGCAAAGTTCGATTAAATGCCAAAATGTCACTCTCGGGTTCAACTATGCCCGGCGACATATAGGAGCAGTGCGAAAATGGCCAGCGGTATCAAAGCCAGGAGGAGGTAACGGAAGATGCCTCCCTTGGTAAAGGGTGCGCGCGAATTTGCCGGCTCGTCTGACGGCCGTTCGCTCGCCGCGGCCTGTTCCGGATGCTCCAAATCCCATGCCAGCTCGCGCGCATTGCGGTAGCGTTTTAAAGGGTCGCGTTCCAAAGCGCGCAGAATGATATCCGACAGCTCCGGGGAAATCTCCGGGGCGGTTTTGCGCGGCGAGGCTGCCTGGAATTGGGTCTTGGCGTTGAGGACCATGAAGGGGTCGGGCCCCGAAAACGGCGGCTCGCCCGTCAGCATTTCGAACAGGATGACGCCGAGCGAATAGAGGTCGCTGCGCGCGTCTCCGCGTTTGCCTTTCACCTGTTCGGGAGAAATGTACTCCGCCGTGCCCTGCGTCTGTCCAAGCTTTCCAAACGTCAGGCGCCGCGCTCCGGCTTTGGAGGCGATGCCAAAATCGATCAGCTTGATCCGATCGTCATCCGAAACGATTATATTTTCCGGCTTCAAGTCGCGGTGAACCACTCCCTGCCCGTGAATGTAATCCAACGCTTCACAGATCTGGAGCGCAATGCGGATCGCGCGCTCGGGGGGAAGCTTGCCCTCCTGATTGAGCACCTCGCGCAGTAAACGCCCTTCAATCCATTCCATCACCATGTAAAGGCGGCTACGGTTATCCTCAGCAAAGACCTTGATGACGCCGGGATGGCTCAAAGTCGTGCCAATCGCCACCTCGCGCTGAAAACGGTCCAGGAGCAGCGGGTCGCTGACAATTTCCGGATGCGGTAATTTGATCGCGACCGTGCGGTCCGTGTTCATGTCAGTGGCGCGGTAGATGGTGGACATGCCGCTGGTGGCAACAATGCCGTCGATCCGGAACTGGTCGAGGGTCGAGGCGGGTGAAAGCGCAGAATGCTGAAGTGGCGGTTCGGGCATCATCGGACGCCCGGAAGTATAAAGACCTTGCCCGCGGATTGGAAGGGCTATGTCACATGGATTGGCCGGCGAGTGGTGTGTTTCAGGTGGAGGCGGCCGAATGGCCTGTTCCATGGGTTACATCTTGATTTGTGGATGCGTGTGCCGCCGAACATACCAGCACGGAGGGTATCCCATGTGCGGAAATAGGGAATTCACGCAGGTTTGCTGCCGGGGGTCGAGAAAGTAGAAGTCGGATTTTCCGTCCTTCAGCGTCACATCATAATAGCCGCGCACCGTGACGCTGGAAAATTGCACGCGCGATCGCGGAATGGGGACGCGCAGCGCGACAAAATCGCCTACATAGACCAGAGCAATCAGCCCAAGTGTCACCAGCACAATTTGTCGAACGAGTCTCATCATACCGGAAGATTCTACACTTCTCCGCCCACCCGCAAAAGGCCGAATGGGCCGGCCAGCAAGCGGGCCGCACGAGTCTCCTGGTGAAATTGCCGCGGGTGGCGCAGGCATTGGTCTGTATGTCTGCGTCACAGCGACGACTTCCCGCAGGACACCGACGGCTTGTAAGCGCAGGTTCGGGTCCTAGACTTGGAATTGATTGCCGGCGCCGCTCGCGTTCGTATTGCATAGGGCACAAATTCTTTTGAATTTTGAATCGGTATTGATTGTTGCGGATGTCTGCTCCACCCTAGCTTGCAAAAGGAAGCGCTGGGTGTATAGTTCTTTCAATTCACGGGTCGTATGCATTGGAAAACAAGGTCTGTGCCACCCGCGGAAGTGACCCCTCACCCGGCCCGAGGGTTCGGGCCTGCCCTCTCCCCTGGGAGAGGGATCTGGTTTTCTTCCCGCCCTTGGGAGAGGGATCTGAGTTGTTCTGGTTTGCTCGAGAGCACACCCAACAAGATGCCTCTTCCAGGGGAGAGGCCGCATCCGTCGGCTGACGGACGGGTGAGGGGTCTTTTTAGTGAGATGGCTTGGCCAATGCGTACGAGAATTGTCAGATTTCTGATCGAAGTCACGACACCCCCGATGCGGGCAGTCGGGTTTGTTGTTGGCAACGTCTATGCCTTTTTGTTTGGGGGACACGACCGCCGTTTGGCAGAGAAGCGCGAAAAGCAATTGGCGCAAGATGTTCGCGAGGCCTTCTCGTTCCCTATTTGCCGAATACGGTGGTCACTTCGTGCCAGACCCCAACCGGCCACGCACGCCGGCTTTTGACTATGCATTTTGTCTTCGTCGCCGTCGACAATGTGATTTTCTCATTCGGCCGGGGACGTGGTGAGCTTCGTTTGGCATCGCCCCCCAAAATGCCCCAAGTGACGGTCACGACCTGCTGGCCGTCCTTTCTCTGCTGGACGCGGAGGAAGATGCGGGGCGACGTCCGCCTTCATCGTCTCTCGATGGCGGCGATGTTGTTAAAACCCAGAATGACTCTCATTAAAGACGCTTACCGCCAAGACCGCTATCCTCAGTTAAAGGCACAATTGGAGGAACTTGAGCTTAACGACCGAATCGTCACCAGACAATTCGAAGCTGAGCTTAATAGAAGTCTTTATAGGAAATAGCGCTGAGCGGAAATGGGAAACCCGAAGAGGGAGGCGAGGAAGTGCATTTCCATGAGTCAAATCTGATCGCCATCATTCTGCTACTTGCCTCTTCGGGCGTGACCGCAATTGCGGTCATCTACAGCACCATCACCAAGGGGAGATGGGGTATCAATCTCCATCCCATCGCCTGCCCGCGTTGCGAAACTCCGGCGCCACGAGTCCGGCAACCCGCTTCCGGACGGCAAGCGCTCTGGGGCGGCTCGACGTGCGAAGCGTGCGGAGTGGAATTTGACAAGTGGGGGAAAGAGAGTCGCATCCGTCGGGCCGGCGCCGCGCACCTCCTACAAAACCGAGTGGAAAAACGCGCCGTACTGAGAAAGCGCATGCTGCTTGGAGCGCTTGTTACCCTCCCCATTGGGATACTCCTGGACTGCTATTTGAAAGTTGGAGGCCTGCCGACCATTGGGCGGAAGTCGTGGTGGCCTTTTTTGACGTTGCAATCGACATCGTAATCATCACCGCCACGATCTACTTCGTGTTCGACCGTGTGTTGACAAGACAATCCGGCGAGAGCAAGCCGAAGGACCCGACGCATACCGGGTAGCCCGGAGGTGGAAAAACCGGGGACGGCACCACGTTTCCCAGTTCTTCCTCCTCCGCGGCCGGCCACCCGTTGGTGCTGCACCAGAAAAGCAAATAGGATATCTTGTTCGTTTCGTGCCCCCTCGCCGGTCCCCCGACACTCCACCGCATCGCCTATCGGCGGATTTTGAAGAGAGCATGAAGGTATTTGGGGGGCCGCGCAAGGTCAGAAAATGCCGATCCGCCGGCTGCCGCCGCAAAATCAAGGCTCAGATTTGCCTGGGATTCCGCCGATGGAATGATTGGGGGGCGCGAGTGCGGGCACGGCGGTCCACACTTTCCCACTAGGTTATCGGCTGATTGCGACCCGAGGATGAATGGAAATTTCAGATTTCGCCCCCCCGGATAGCACAGACATTAATTCTTATCGTTTTGCCACCCGTGCGTTGATTGATTTTCGGTATCAAGGGAGAGATTGGCGTCAACCGGCGAGGGGAAGTGGCGGGGGAATCGTGGCAGGAAAGGTCAGGTACCCTTTTCTCGCTTATAACAGGGGAAAGACACTACGTTTCCCAGTTCTTCCCCCTCCGCGGCCGGCCACCCCGATGGTGCTGCACCAGAAAACAAACTCGGACATTTTGTCCATTCCGTGCCCCTCCACCGGAACACGCCTTAGGGGAACTTGGGGGAACCCGTCCCCCCACCGGAATGTGCCTTAGCACGCCATAATCGGTCTAAGGGGGTCTATGATGACTTAGGTTTCTGGGGTACCCGCAATTTTACAATTCAAAATTTTGAAAAGTTTTGAAAAAATATTATTTCATTTTTTGCGAAATATTGAGTTCATTTTTCGGCGAGGCGAACTTTTCGAAGTTGGCCAGCACCTGCCGGGCGAGGTCCTCCTCCGGCATGGCGCGAAGACGGGCAAGTTCCTGAGTTACGCCGCGCACAAAGGCGGGTTCATTGCGCTTGCCGCGATGCGGAATGGGCGCGAGGTAGGGTGAATCCGTCTCCGGTGAGCAGTCGGTCGAGGGGAATGAAGGGCACGACGGCGCGGAGGTTCTCGGCCTTCTTGAACGTCAGATTGCCGGCGAACGAAATCAGGAACCCCCAATCCAGAAACGCCCGCGCGTCGTCAACAGTGCCGGTGAAGCAGTGGAGGATTCCGCCCAACCCGGTGGATTGCCAGTGCGCGGCAACCACCTCGCGCAGATCGGCCCAGGCATCGCGGCAGTGGATCATGATGGGAAGCTTTAACTCCCGCGCGAGTTCCATCTGGCGAATCAGTACTCGTTCCTGAACCTCGCGCGGCGAGTGGTCGTAGTAATAGTCGAGGCCGATTTCGCCCACCGCGAGCACTTTGGGATGGCGGGCGAGTTGCAAAATCCTATCGGCGTGGAGATCGGTGAAGTGCTGCGCTTCGTGCGGGTGAACGCCCACTGTTGCATAGATCCAATCGTGCGCCTCGGCAATGGGAAGCGGCGAGTCGAGCCGGTCAGGCCCCGTGCCCCCGCCCGCGACCATAATGTAGCGCACCGCCGGCGGCCCGGGCGCGTTCGATGACCTCCGTCCGGTCGAGGTCAAAATCGCTGTCGTCCAAGTGCGCGTGTGAATCGACAAGCATAGGTGTCAGGTTTCAGGTAACAGGTGCCAGGATTATCGCGCCGGACCTTTGGGGTCTGCCAAGTGATAATTGGCGCCTGACACCTATCTCAACTTCGCTCCGTTCGGTACATCTTCGCCAAAGGTTGCAAGCACGGGGCGGCCATTGTCGCCGGTCGATGCCGCGACGATCATGCCGTTTGATTCCACACCGCGCATCTTGCGTGGGGTCAGGTTCGCCACGATGACAACTTTCATTCCGACCAATTTCTCGGGCTCATAGTACTCGGCGATCCCGGCGCAGATTTGGCGGATTTCCGTGCCAATGTCGACTTGCAGTTTCAGGAGCTTCGTGGCGCCGGGAATTCGCTCTGCTACCTTGATCTGCCCAGCGCGCAACTCGACCTTAAGAAAGTCGTCGATGGTAATCTTGGGCGACTCCGAGCTAGGGGTTGGGGATTCGGGGCTCGGGACTCGGGACTCGGGACTCGGGGTTTGTGGCACGGCCATCTTGGCCGTGTCCTGTTTCACGGGCTGGGTGCCCGTACAATTTGTTGTGGGGCTTTTGCGTTTTCTGATTCCACAGTTTTAGTATTCTCCTTGGGTTGATCTCGGTTGCGGTCGGCCTCGGCCATCTCTTCCAGTTTGGCAAGGGTCACAGTCTTGTCGAGCCGCGGAAAGATGGGTTCAGCTCTTCCAATTCTGGTGCCTGGTTTTAATTGCCCCCACTTCAGTTCGTCAAGTCGCTCGTTCTCAATCTTTCCAACAGTTGATTCACAACCGAGCTGCCTCCAGAGCCGTTGAGCGCTTGTTGGGATTATTGGCGAGAGCAACACGGCGACAAATCTCAAAGCTTCGGCTGCGGTGCAAAGGATCGTCGCGATCTTTTCGCGATTTGCCTCAAAGTTTCGGTCAGCGAGGGTCCATGGTGCATTTTGGGACAGATACTTGTCCGTGGCGGCCAACAACCCGAGGGGCTCGGCGTCTTCCATTGACCCCACGTATTTGCTAGAACGTAGGAAAGTTCGAACTGTCGCATACGGGCTGTCACGGAATGCAAAAGAATTTGCGATTTTCGGACTATATCGATCGTTCCAGACTCGAACAAGAACTGATAATTGACTGGATGGCTGTGTACAATTTCTTCGTTGGATTCTGCACGATTTACCGTATCCCAATCGACCATGGGCATAGGGATTTCACCCTGGAAATATCGGTTAATCATAGCAATCGTCCTGCTCGCCAGATTACCTAGGCCATTGGCCAAGTCCCAGTTATATCGCTCAATAAACCCTTCATACGAAAAGCTCGTGTCCTGGCCGAACGGAGCTTCACGCAGCAGATAGTAGCGAAGCGCATCGTTGCCGGGCGCGCCGAAGGAGTCGAGCGTGTCAACAATCGGCTCGGGATAGACGACGTTGCCCTTCGACTTCGACATCTTATCCTGCTCGTAGTAAATCCACCCGTGGGCGAAGATCGTGGACGGCAGCATCTCCGGTTGGTCCGGATAGGCCGCCATGATGAAAGCCGGCCAGTAAACCGCGTGGAAGCGCAGGATGTCCTTGCCAATCATGTGGACCAGTTCGGATTCACCTGGCTTGTTGCGCCAATACTTCCTAAACTCCGGCCCGCCGTTTTCGCCCTGCGCGTAGCCGATGCCGGTCATGTAGCTGGTAAGCGCGTCGTACCAGACATAAAAAACCTGGTTGGGATCGCCCGGCCAGGGAATTCCCCACTTCAAGCGGCTGCGGCTGACGGAAATATCCCGCAGGCCGCTTTTGACAAAGCTCTTCACTTCATTCATGCGGTAGTCGGGCTTCACGAATTCAGGATGGCGCTCATAGAGGTCGAGCAATCGCTGCTCAAACGCCGAGAGCCTGAAGAAATAGTTGTCCTCGCTGATCAGCTCCGCGGGCCGCCCGCAGATATCGCAGTTCGATGGGGTCAGTGTTGTCGGAGACGTACCGTTCGTCCCACACGCAATATCGGCCCTCGTAGCGCTGGGAATAGATATACCCATTCGCCCGGGCGCGAGTCATCATGCGCTGAACGGAAATCACGTGGTCCGGGTGGTCGGTGTAGATAAAGCGTAGGGCTTCCGGGCTCGATTCCGGATAGACCTTTACGGGAATCCCCAATTTCTCCCACAGCGCGATAAACAGCTTGCGCTTCTCAGCCACGAATTCTTGTGGAGACATGCCCGCTGCCGCCGCGGCGCGCTCGAGCTTTTCACCATGCTCATCGGTCCCGGTAAGAAAGGCCACGTCGTATCCGCACATGCGCTTATATCGCGCCACCACGTCGCACACGATCGTCGTGTAAGCCGAACCCACGTGCGGCCGGGCATTGGGGTAGTAAATCGGAGTTGTCAGATAAAACGTCTTCTTCATTGGGGTGGCTTCCACTCCGCCGATAGGCTCGCACACACCGCCCATGACGCGGCAATGAATCAAGAGATCATTTTAATCGATTGTAGTCCGGGGTGTTAAGATTCGCAGCCCGATTGCCGTCTCCGCGCTACTGTTTATCCAAGTCTTTCAAATAACTCGGAGGCCAGGCATAGGGGGAATCTGTTTCCTTCTTTATCTCGGGCTTCACGATTTCGGCGATGGCCTTCTTTTCAGGCTGTTTATAGTAAGCCGCCTCGGCCGCCACCATGACTTCCTTCAGCGGCACGGACTTTTCATGCGCCAACTTCTGGCAATCTTCGAATTCCGGAGTTGCGTTCATGACCTTCCCGGCGCTTCGTGCCTCTTTCATGCGTACCGGGCCGAAAGCGGTTTCGACCGTAACGTGCGCGCGCTCCAGCACCTTGCGCCGCGCTTCGTAAATTCTCAACCCGATCGTGGTGGTCTGTTCAAAGAGCAGTTGCGAGAGCGTATCGCTCTTTTCCGGCTCGCAGAGAATGCTGATGGTCAGACCCGGCCGGTTTTTTTTCATCTGCGTCGAGGAGCAGGTGACATCAAGCGCGCCCGCGGCCAGGGCCCGTTCGAGCAAATAGCCGTAAAGCTGCGGATTCATATCGTCCAGATTCGCTTCGATCACCGAAACGAGCTCGTCGCCCGGAAGCCCCTTCGCGCCCATAATGATTTCCGTCCGCTCTCCGACAAAGAGGCGCGTAATGTTGGGGTGGCCGGGGAAATCCTTTGCTCCCGCGCCATACCCGATCTTTGCGATCTTCATGGCGGGCAGGGAACCGAATTCCGATGCGAGCGTTGCCACCAGCGCCGCACCGGTAGGAGTTACGAGCTCGCCATCGACGCCGGTGGAATAAACCGGGATGTCTTTGAGCAATTCCGCCGTGGCCGGGGCGGGGACGGGCAGGGTTCCGTGGGCGGCGTTGACGTGCCCGCTGCCGACATTCAAGGGCGAACAGATCAGATCGGTGATTTCCAACAATTCCAATCCCACGCAGACTCCCACAATATCCAGGATGGCGTCCACGGCGCCGACTTCGTGGAAGTGAATGTGATCGGGAGAAGCATTGTGAAGCTTCGCTTCCACCTCCGCCAGGGTGGAGAAGGCCTTGAGCGCCTGCCGCGCGGCTTTCTCGGGCAGCGCGGCCTTTTCAATCAAGGTGCGGATGTCGGAGAGGTGCCGCTCGGGTTGTTCGCCCGGAACGCGGATGTCGATGCGCGTCCCCACCAGACTCCCGCGCACCGTGCGTGTGCGTTTGAACTCATAGAATCCCAAGGAGAGTTTTTTCAATTCGCCGAAAAGTTTCTCACCGGGAACGCCCGCATCAATCAGCGCGGCAAGAAACATGTCGCCGCTGATGCCCGACGAGCAATCCAAATAAGCCAGTTTCATGACAACCTCTATACCATCCAACGATGGGCCATCTCAAAACGCCGCCAATAACTTTTTATCGGCGCCCATCGCCCGGGGCAGGAAGAATTATTTCCTCCCCCAGGGTTGTTACGAGTAAAAGCCTCAAGGTGGCTGGAACAACCCAATAACACCGTCGACCGCCAGCCGTGCAAGCTAGGTTTCTGCCCGCGCTCCCGCGCACTGCCAAAGGCGCAAGCACACTCGATTCCGCGCCGATTTTGAGGCAGCGGAGGCTCAGTTACGGTCTGAGCACTTAAGGCGCCGAACCTTGGATACTAGGCTCTGGAACAAAAGATTGTCAATGTGGCCGGGTCTGCGCGCTGAAGCACTGTGGGCCGTTTGAAGACGCATTCGACGAGCGCAATCCGAAATAAATCCCGCCGCGAATGGGCGCGATTCTCGAGTCGGGGGTTTACGAATCAGGGTGGAGTAGGGTAACTTTGTAAGGAACGACTTCACGAACTTTCCTGCCGTTCGCATGAAGATTTGCCCGGCAGGCTGCGCTGCGATGGCTAGATAGTGATGCAGAGCCGGGCCGGTAGCTCAATGGTAGAGCACTGCCCTTTTAAGGCAGGGGTTCTGGGTTCGAATCCCAGCCGGCTCACCACTTTTCTCAAATTCGCCCCGAGTTTTCGCTATCAGAGTATTGGAGCATATCCTCACGGCGCAATGGAACGATTCCCATGAGTGAATGGATCTACGAGTCCGCAACTGCAATGGCGGCGGCGATTCGCAAGAAAGAGATTTCCGCCACGAACTCGTGCGGCCTGTCCTGAGGAGGATCGAGGAGGTAAATCCCCGACTGAATGCCGTCGTGCAAATTTGCCGAGCAGGCGCTCGAGTGAAGCCGCGAGCAGCCGACCTTGTGTTGGCGCGCGGAGATGTCATCGGCCCACTGCACGGCGTGCCCTTTACGCTGAAAGACGCCATCGAGACGAAGGGAGCCATCTGCACTGGCGGAACCGAAGGCCGCGCGCACTATGTCCCTCAGCGAGGACGCTGTGGTGGTGAAACGTCTGCGCGCAGCCGGGGCGATTCTGCTGGGAAAAACCAATTGCCCGGAATTGGGATGGGCATGGGAAGCCGACAACCTGATTTACGGCCGCACGAACAATCCCTATGACCTGAGCCTGTCTCCGGGAGGAAGCAGCGGCGGCGAGTCGGCCATCATCGCGGCGGGTGGTTCGCGCGTTCGGGCTGGGAAGCGATGCCGGGGGAAGCGTGCGTTTTCCCGCTCACTGCACGGGCATCGCCAGCATCAAGCCGACCTCGGGGCGCGTTCCACGCACGGGACATTTCCCCGGACCGGGGGGCTTGCTCGACGCGCTTTGGCAGATCGGTCCGCTGGCGAGATACGTGGAGGACCTGGCGCTGGTGCTGCCGCGTCATTTCCGGAGTCGATATGCAAGACGCCGCCATCGTGCCCATGCCACTCGGTGATCCCCGGGCGATTGATCTACGAACGATTGCGCGTCGCCTTTCACACTCGACAACGGAATTGTGACGCCATCGGCTGAAATCGCTGCGGCGTGAAGAAAGCGGCGGAGGCATTGGCCGCGGCAGGAATTAGCGTGGAAGAGGCGCGACCGCCGGCGATCGAGCAGACTTACGAAATCTATCTCGGCCTCTTTACCGCCGATGGCGGCGCGGGCCTCGAATCCTTGCTGAAGGAGGCGGGGACACGCCGCGTCCATCCGCTGATGCAGCGCGTGCTGGATTTGCAGCATCAAGGCGCCAAATCCGTCGCGGAACTTGGCGAACTGGTGGGACGCTGGGACGCTTTCCGCCGCGAGATGCTCGCCTTCATGTCAAATTACGATGCGTTGCTCTGCCCGGTTTGCTCTTTTGCCGGGATGGAGCACGGCTCGACCTACGATCGGCTTTCCATGCTTCAGCTACACCATGACTTCCAACCTGACCGGCTGGCCGGCGGCGGTGGTTCGCGGCGGGACGACCCGAGAAGGGCTTGCCGATTGGCGTCCCAGATTGTGGCGCGGCCTTGGCGGGAAGACGTGGCGCTGGCGCTGGCGCAAGTTCTGGAGGACGCGCTCGGTGGCTGGCCACCGCCTGGCTTGTAGACAGCGAAACAATTCCCTATAGGTTTTTGCCAGGGGAGCAGAGCGAAGTCTGTTATCCTCTTGAGCGTTCACTTCAAAAGAGCGAGGGGTTGATGGCGAAGAAAAACCATGCGGGAAACCAGGAGCCGCGGTTGGCTTATCATCATCGGCGTTTTCTGGGAAAGCGCGATTGGCGAGGGCCCTGCGCATCGTCTGAGTACTATAAATCCCCACGCGCATATTGCGCAGGGCAGGCACACCCGACACGGTGGTGTTTTTTCGGCTCGGCGCGGATTCGCCCTCGGGACGAGGCCGTGAGTCATTTGCGCAACCTCGAAGCGCGCAGCAAGGAAGGAACCCCCGTGCCCCCGGGGCAATTGAATATCGCCCGCATGGACGTTCACATGTCAAGTTATTACGAGGCGGCGAGGAAACTGTCGCGATTGCTTACGGAATGGGCAACGAAGGGCTGGATAAAAATTCCCGGTCGTTCCCTCGTTTGCTCCGGCGGTGGCCCCGGCATCATGGAAGCAGCCAATCGCGGCGCCCACGAAGCGGGAGGCAAGTCGATTGGTCTCAACATCAAGTTGCCGATGGAGCAACAGCCCAATCCTTATATCACCCCCGAATTCAGCATGTTGTTCCGCTACTTCTTCATGCGTAAACTCTGGTTCGCGCAGCCCGCCCAGGCGTTAATCGTTTTCCCCGGCGGTTTTGGGACCATGGATGAAATGTTTGAGTTCCTTACCCTGATCCAGACCCATAAGATGGGGCATCGGGTGAACATCTTCCTTTCGGCTCGAAGTTTTGGAAGCGTGTGCTCAATTTTGGGTGGCTGCTGGAGTCGGGAACCATCAGCCTCGAGGATTTGAAATTGGTCCGGTTTGTCGATTCACCACAGCCAGGCCTTTCAGATTCTGAAGGATGAATCGATCCGAGATTTGGCCCACGCCCCAATCAAGCATCCCTCATCTAATCCCGTGGGGTTATAATTCCCCGGTGGACCTTCGGCGGAGCCCCGCAGTCCATTCTCGGAGGTGTTTATGCAATTCCTCAAAGAAAGCATGCTCGAACTGATCATCCAGACTTCCACGAATCTGCCGCCGGATGTGCGCAAAGCCATGGCGTGGGCGCTGCGCACCGAAAATCCCCAGACGCAGGCCGGGCAGGCGCTGGCCATCATCGGCGAGAATATCGACATGGCGCATGAAGGTCGAAGGCGCGATCTGCCAGGACACGGGCATGCTCGACCTTCGAAATCAAGACCCCGGTGGGCGTGAACCAGATCGCCATGCGCAAGCAGATCTCTGGAAGCGGTGGCGGAAGCCACCCGGCGCGGCAAATTGCGGCCCAATTCCGTGGACTCGATCACGGGCAAGAACAGCGGCGACAATCTGGGCCCCGGAACCCCCATCTTCCATTTTGAACAATGGGAACGGCCTGAGGTGGAAGTGCGCCTGATTCTCAAAGGCGGGGGTTGCGAGAACAAGAACATTCAGTATTCCTTGCCCTGCCAGCTCGAGCATCTGGGCCGCGCCGACCGCGACCTGGAGGGAGTCAGGAAATGCCTGCTCCACGCCGTGTGGCAGGCGCAAGGGCAGGGTTGTGCGCCCGGAGCCATCGGCGTCTGCATCGGCAGCGATCGCGCGGGTGGTTATCATCTTGCCAAGCAACAACTTTTCCGAACCTTGGACGACACCAACCCGGACCCGGTCCTGGCCAAGCTCGAAGAGGAAATCATGGAGCAGGCCAACAAGCTGGGCGTTGGGAACCATGGGCTTCGGCGGTGCGAATTCCCTGATTGGTTGCAAAATCACCGCGGCCAACCGGCTTCCCGCCAGCTTCTTTGTAACCGTGGCTTACGATTGCTGGGCGTTCCGCCGGCTGGGGGTTCTGCTCGATGCGGAATCCGGCGCCATCACCCAGTGGCTGTATCGCGACCCCGACCGCCCTGTCGAACGGCTGATCTCGGCCGGCACGGGCTTCCAATTGACGGGCCGCGAAGTGCGCCTTGAGCCCCCGCTGAGCGAGGAAAAGGTCCGCGCCCTGAAAGTTGGTGACGTGGTGCTGATCAATGGCCCCATGGTCACCGGCCGCGACGCCGCGCATCACTACCTGCTGCACCACGATTCGCCCTACGACATGCACGGGGCGATTCTCTATCATTGCGGCCCGGTGATGCTCAAGGAGAATGACCAGTGGCGGGTCAAAGCCGCCGGCCCCACCACCAGCATCCGCGAGGAGCCCTACGAAGCGGACATCATTCGCCGATTCGGCTTGCGCGCGGTGATGGGCAAAGGCGGGATGGGAGCGAAAACGGGCGCGGCGCTGAAGGAATATGGCGCGGTGTATCTCCACGCCATTGGCGGCGCGGCGCAATTTTACGCGCGCTGCCTGCCCAAGGTTCACGGCGTCTATCTGCTGGAGGAACTCGGCGTCCCCGAGGCCATGTGGGTGTTTGAAGCCCACAACTTCCCCGCCATCGTCACCATGGACTCCCACGGCAATTCGCTGCACGCAGAGGTCGCGGCGGCAACCGGCGCGGAACTGGAAAAGGTCGGCGCGTCAAAATAGGCGGGATTTCCAGCCCAGCACGTGTTCCACGGGTTTCAAGGTTCGCCTAGCAGGGGGTGAGCCGCGGAATCCAACGTGGCACGCCCTTGCAGTACACTTTATAGGAAGCGCCAAACTTCCTTCGCAACCTGGGTTCTTCGTAAGCCAAAACGAAAAGACAAAATGCTCCGCAGGTGGCGAGGGCATACTTCAAAATCGAAATCGAGCTGAAGAGTGCGGCTTCACTGAGGAGAACCATTCCCACCCCCACGTACATCGGATTGCGCACGAAGCGGTAGAGCCCGCTTACCACCAGCGATTTGGGAGGATCGATGGGAGCGGGTGTGCCGAAGCCCACTGCGGCGAATTCCCACGCACACTTGAGAAGAATCGCGCCGCCCAGTGCTGCCTGCGCAAGCGCCAGCCAATTGAGCCAACCTGCGGGCCGAGGGACAGCACTTTTCAAAAGCCAGTAGGGGACGACAAGGAGCACCGTTCCGGGCACGAGGACTATGAAGAGGACAGTTTTGAACAGCGGACCGATAACACGCGCGGTCATGAAGTCCTCCGAAGGCTCGGCCGGTTGAGGATGTCCCGCCAGGCGGATTCTACCTCAAATGTTCCAAGAACGCAGGAGCCTCTGCGCGGAGCACGCATGGGGTTTGCCCATCCTTGTGACGGATTCCCGATTCATTTCAATGTTCGGACTGGGTACGTGGCAAGGGTTCCGCGTGCGGCGGCCTGGGAACTTGAGCATCGTGTCCGACGGCGGGCTGAAATTGCGAGTTGATGTTGATGGTGATGGGAAGGACTTCGGCGATTTTCCTCTCCTTGACGGTAACCTGCAACATCAGCCCACGATGCGTCCCGGGGCCTTCCTGGTCGAAGATAAAATTTCCAAGACTGTAGGCAATCCAGCGGTCGTGATACTTCTCCACCGGCTGCACGACGTGCGGGTGGCTGCCCACGATTAAATCCGCTCCCGCGTCAATCATCTGATGGGCTAAATCGATCTGGCCCTTGGTCGGCTTCAAGGCGTATTCCACCCCCCAATGCGGGCAGACGATAACGAGATCGGCGAGAGGTTTCGAGAAGCGAATATCAATGAGCGCCTGCGCGGGGTCGAGCCACGCGACTCCGGGACGATCGACGCCGGCAGTCGCTTCCTTGGGATCGATATCCACATAAGCCAGGAAAGCAATCCGCAGGCTTCCGACGCGCACAATGAGCGGATAGTGTGCCGCCAAAGCATTCGGTCCGGCGCCTACGGGCTCAATCCCGGCGGCGCGCAATCTCTCCAGACTGTCAAGGAGTGCTTCCCGTCCCCAGTCATACGCATGGTTATTGGCTTGTGACGCTACGTTGAAGCCCGCCGATCTTAGGCCTTCGATCGCTTTGGGGTCAGCGCGAAAGGAATAGAGGTGGTGCAGATTCCTGCCGCGGTCGGACACTGGGCACTCGAGATTGCAATAACGCAGGTCGGCGGATTGCAGGGTGTCAGTGATGAGCCGGAAGGGAAGCGTCCAATCCTTCCGGGCTTGCATGCGGTCGCCAACTCCGCGCGAGAGCATGATGTCGCCGGTAAAGAGCAGCGTGTATTCCGGCTTATCCGCAGGCAGAACGGCGGGCGGTGCAGTCTGCGCGAGGTTGGGATCCGGCTGGTTGATAGCGGGGATGAGCGCGCACAATCCTACCGCCGCCACCGCTACAAAAAAGCATCTTCGTATCCAGTTTGTTGTTTCCATCATCCGGGAAATTCGTGGGCCGCTCCTCACTCTTCGGCCACCCAAAAAACATTATCGCAGGTCACGACTTCTTTGCGGCCTGGATGACGCGGTCCACGAGACTGCCGGGCGCGCAGGCGGCAGCGATATCCTTGCCTTCCAGCGCGGCGGGGATTGCCCACAGCATCATGTTTTGGTCGTAGTGGCTGCCGAAGAGTTCGATTCCGGTATCGCCACGAATCATGTTGGGCTGGTCCCACTCTCCGCCATTTTCGATGAGGGCCTTGGCGCAGCGCCGGGCCAGCTCCAGTCCGAATTCCTTTTCCCCCGCATACATGTACGTCATCGCGAGCATGTAGACTTCGGGAACGAAGAACGTGTTGGGTCCGTAGCCGATGTCATAAACGTAGCTGCCATCGGGATGCGCGAAATTGGTGGCGCCATACGGAGTGAGCCGGGCGCAAGTTTTGGAAATGGTATCGAGCGCGGTTTTGGCCCGATCCGGCCTGAAGACCGGCGGCAGCCCGTGGAATTTCGCCATCCAGTCGCCGTCGAGCTGATAGGCGAAGATATCATCCGATTTCTTACCCGTTTTAACTTCATAATACGGGAGGTAATAGCTGCCTCCCCACATTTGAGTTTCCATGGCGTGAGTGCCCTGCGCAATCCAGTCCTTGCACTGTTGCGCGAAGTCGCGATCGCCGTATTTGTCCGCCATGCGCTCGACCATGCGCAGGGTTGCCAGGTGGATTCCCCCCACGTGGGACGCCATTCCGAACCACTGCACCCACTCAAACCATTCCAGCAGAATGCCGGGATGGGGCGTGGCGCGATTCGGGTCCTGATTTCCATCCGGAACGCTGATCACATTCCCATCGCCATCACCGTGACGCAGCGACATCGTGAAGATTGTATTGCTCTTCACCGACGGATAGAACTCCTTCAGGAATTCCTCGTCGCCGGTGCGTTGCCAATAGCGGTCGACGAGATCGACGTAGCTCGGACCAGTCGTGGTCGATTGGTACCCAGGCGAGGGTGAGGCCATCTCGGTGCCCGCCGTCGGCTCATAGCCACCCTTGGCTCCACCGATAATTCCGCCAAACACCCACGGCGCCTGCCCGTTCGTGAACTGATAGGCCTTGTACCCACGCAGGGTTGAGTGGGCAAGGTCGGGGAAGAAGTAGACGATGGGCGCATTGGCATAAAACGTGTCGGGCAGCGGCTCCATGCCGGGATCTTCCACGAGGCCATCGATCATGCCGAACAGTCCATCCTTGGGATCGCACCACGGTCCAATCGGCGGATGCATGGACGCCCAAAGGCTGTTGACGGGAAACAGATACAGAATGTTGACCAGCGCCTCGCGCAGCCACACGGGCAATTGTTGCTCGCCAAAAATCACGTCCTGCCAGCCGAGCACGCGGCGAAGCAGCGAATCGTGATCGCGGCTGAGCAATTGCGCAACCTCCAGCGCGCCGCCGAATCGTTCCGAGTATTTGTGAAGAAACGTGTGCGGCCCTTCGCCAATCCACGCCGGGGCCATCCAGGCGAGCACGAAGCGAAGGGTCTTTTCTTCGCCCGGATTCAACTCGTAGGCAAGTGAGACGGAGCCGGTGAAATCATTCTCCGTGGCGACCGGCAGTGATTTCGGAATCGTCGTCCAGACGCGGCTGCGATGATAGGAAGTCTCCGGCGGCTCATCATCCGGCGTTCCCGCGCTTGCGCCACCCACCAATCCGCCTCCCGTGGCCACTTCCGCATCGCCCACAACTCCGATCGCGTAACCAATTTCCTTCACGGCTTCGGAAGTTACGACGAGGCCGGAAAAATCCCCGCGAACATTTTGGCGCAGGGCGCGCGTGGGTTTTGGCGCGGTCGCAACCCACTGAACGTGCGGGTGCTCCCGGTGAACTCGCGGGCTGCCAAGGTAATCTGAGCCTCCGCCTGCGTCGGGCCGGGAAACATGAAGGCGACGCGCCCTTCCTGCCGGGTCTTGCTCTCATTGCGCAGGTGGACGTCAAAAATCGCGCCGGGAGTATTGCTGGTGGCCGAGTCGCCGGGAAGAAAGGGCGACCAGGCGCGAACGCCGGCGCTCACCGGGCAATCGGGGATTTCGAATTCCATGTCGACGACGGGATAATGTCCCCAATAGTGAACGCGCGCTGCCGTCTGAATTTGCCGGCCGGGAATCCACGTGTACTCGCCGAAAGTGCTGCGCGGGCTGGCCAGCGTCCAAACGTCGTTCCCGACGCTCATCCCCAGCAATGGCAGGGCGAGAGGCCCGCGTTGCGGATCGATGGAATTGAATATCGTACAGTAGCCGAGCGTTCCGTCGACCTCCATGCTCATGTAACCGGTGTCGATGCCGCCCAGCGCCATGCCCTGGCGGGGCGGGCGCATTTGGTTGTAGATCAGCCCGCAGGCGCGATGATTAAAGCCCTCTGCGGGAAACTCCAGCCACTCTTGAAAGGGCAAATCCATCGGGAAGAGTCTGCCTCCGCGCGAGGCGGGCGTGGCCGCCATCAACGCCTCCAGGCTGGGCCGGGCCGCAAGACTCGCCAAAAGACTCTTCAATACGTCACGCCTCTTCATGGAAAGCTCCTCTGGGAATTTTCGTCGCGATTGGGTATATGCGATGGCGCTGTGGTGAGTCAAGCGTGAATTGCGCCCATGACGAATCAAGAGCCGGGCCGCAGCAGGATTGCGGCACGGTCTTTCACCCAACCTTCAATCCAGATGCCGCACGCAGCAGAGCCCGGCGCGCATCGGCGCCATCGCGGTAGCCGCTTTTTCTAACTCTTTCCAAACTTGCATGCGCCCCATCACCCACCGTGCCGGAACCAAACCACCAGACAGAATCCGGGTGGAACATTTCGATATCTTCCCAATCGCGCCGCCAGCTTTCTTCGAGCGACAATGGGAGCGGCCAGTCCAATCCCCAGGTCATTACCCCACGCGGCAGATAGTAGACCTCCAGCCCCAACTGTCTGGGCGTGTCGATGCAGAGGTCCATCATCGCGTAGCGGTGGACGTCCTTGTCGTACTCATAGGTGATGGTCTTCCAGTGGGGAAATTGCCTGCCGTACTCGCGAAGATTCACCTCCTGAATCGCGCTGTAGGGAGTTTTATCGGTCTCGCAAATCATCGCCAGATCGCCCTTGAAACCCTTGCTCCGAACCGCCTGGTCAACCGCTTGCAGAAGGTTGAGCCGCTTTGCCGTTGTGTAGTCGCGCCAGGGAGCGACGTCGAATCCCCGCGCGTTCAAAGGGTGGCCGAGTTGCTCAAACGGAGGGCGATGATTGTTTCGCGCCCATTGGTTGTAGAGGGGGATCCGCTCCGGCTGCTCGATTCCAGCGCCCTCAAGCTCCACGACCAACCCGCCGACACCGGAAAACAGGTCGATCATCTCTTCGAAGATTTGCACCGTCTTTTCCGTAATCCCGGGCGTGTCCGGGGTATAGGCGCCAACTCGAAAGGGCAGCTTGTATCCGGCCATCTGTTCGTAAACATAATACGGTTTGGACTCAGGCACTCTTTCAAGATCGAAGTAGGTTGTGACTGCACCCAACCAGATCTTGATCTTTCGTTTCCGCGCTTCTTCGATGACTTCCTGAAGCAACCGGTTGTTGGAGTCCATAACCGGCGACCCGGGGATTTGGTCGAGGAATGGTAGGCGCGAGCGGTAGCCCGTTGTCAGCCACTTGACATAGACGCACAGCGAGTTCATTCCGGCCGCCGCCATATCATCCAGGAGCAGAAGGTAATCCTGCTTTTGATAACCGGACATGCCGCCGGTGCCGGGCGTCGTGTAGTCCCAGAAGCCGTGTTCCTTCAGACCATGGGTCGTGCGACGCTCGGCAGGGGGCGGCGCGGCGGCGGGAAGGCAAGTTGCGGCCGCGGAGCTTGCAGCCGTCGTCGTCAGAAATTGCCGTCGGGTTAGGGAACCACGCTCTGTCTCTCGAAGCTTCGGGAATTTCAAATTGGCACCCCCGTTTCGAACCTGCCAGGGTTGACGCGTCTACTCAACTTACACGCAAGGCGGGAAGCATAGTCGGAGGATCGCTAAGGCGGCAAGTGGAAATACGATCGCGGAAATCCATCGGGGAATACACTTCGGCGGCCGGTTCGGTAGGGGTGGGGCCTGCTCTACTCGGGCCGATGGTATGCCATCGGCAAGCAAGGGGAGGGCGTGCCCACTCCCTACAATCGGATCGAGCTACCCTTCGCGCCGGCGCTTCACGTCGATTTGCAGGCGCTTGATTTTTTGATTGAGCGTGGAAAGGGGGATTTTGAAACGGTCGGCGGCCTCCGTCTGGCTCCAGTTCGTGCGGCCCAGCATTTCGAGAATAATTCGCCGCTCGCAGCTCTCCACGATTTCAAACAGGGAGTGTCCATCGAAGTTTTCGGTGGCAAAACCTCCCGCCTCGCGGGTGGCGTTCTGGAAGAGTTGTTCCGGCAAAATGTCCGTCCCCAGGGATGGGCTGGAGGAAAGCACCACGGCGCGCTCCACGGCATTTTCAAGCTCACGGACATTGCCGGGCCAGGCGTAATCCATCATGACCTTCAGGGCTTCAGGGGTAAACAGCAGCCCATCGCGGCCATTCTCCGCCGAGAATTTCCTCAGGAAATGATCGGCCAACATGGGAATATCCTCGCTGCGCTCCCGAAGCGGGGGCAGCGTGAGGGTAATAACGTTCAGGCGGTAGAAGAGATCCTCGCGAAACTTTCCCTCCACGACCATCTTGCGCAGGTCGGCGTTGGTGGCGGCGAGAATTCTAACGTCCACCTTGATGTTCTCGGTTCCTCCGAGGCGCATGAACTCGCGTTCCTGAATAACCCGCAAAAGCTTGGTTTGAGTTTCAACCCCCACCGTCCCGATTTCATCGAAAAAGATCGTGCCCTGGTTCGCGACCTCGAACAGGCCGCGCTTGGTGGCGATGGCGGAGGTGAACGCGCCCTTCACGTGTCCGAACAAAGTACTTTCCAGAAGATCGACCGGCATCGACCCGGTGTTGATGGGTACGAACGGACGGTCGGCGCGGGGACTGGTGGCATGAATCGTTTTGGCGACGAGTTCCTTGCCTGTACCGCTCTCGCCGGTGATGAGCACGGTGGCGCGGCTGGCGGCAACTTGCGTGATGACGTCCATCACCTTGTGCATCTTCTCGCTCTTGCCGATAACGTTGGGCAGGTCATAACGCTTCAGCGCGCGGCGAAGCTGGACGTTCTCCCGTTGCAGGCGGGTTTTATCAACGGTATTGCGGACTTCCAGCAGAAGCTTGTCGTTGTCCCAGGGCTTGGTGACATAGCTGTCCGCCCCCTGCTTCGACGCCTGAAATGCCATCTGCGTCGAGGCGTAAGCGGTAATCATGATGACCCCGAGCTCGGGGCTTTCGCGCTTGATCTGCTGCAGCATGTCGAGCCCATTCCGGTCGGGCAGATTGATGTCCAGCAGGATCAGATCGAAGAGGCCGTTTTCGATGCACCTCATGCCCTCATCGCCAGTCCTGGCGGTGGAGGTTTCATAACCCTCCAAACCCAGGAGCTCGGCGAGACTTTCGCGGATTTCTGTCTCGTCATCGATGACGAGGATGGCGCCTTTAGCTGACATGCACTGTTTTCCTTACTGCAGGGAATTCCAGGCGGAAGGTCGTTCCTCGACCCACCACGCTGTCCACATGGATCAATCCGGAGTGCTCCTGGATGATCCCGTAGGTTACCGCCAGGCCCAATCCCGTGCCCCGGCTGGTCGCCTTGGTGGTGAAAAAGGGGTCAAAAATCTTGTTGAGGTGCTCGGCGGGAATCCCCATGCCGTTGTCGGAAACTTCCACGCGCACAGCGGAATTTTCCGAATCCGTGGTGATAACCAGCTCTCCCCCGCGTGGCATTGCGTCGCGCGCGTTCATGATCAGGTTCATGAAAACCTGCTGGAGCTTCCCGGCATTCCCATAGACCGTGGGAAGCGAAGGCTTCAATTGTGTCTGCACGGTAATGCGCGCGGTCTTCAGCATGTGATCCACGAGCGAGAGGCTTTCACCAATGATCCGGTTGACGTCCAGGTCGGAGCATTCGCTGCCGCCGACGCGCGAGAATTTCAGCAGGCTGTTGGCAATCTCGGAGGCGCGGAACGCCTGGGTGATGATTTTGTCCAGGGTCTTGGTTCGCGGATCATCGGTCTCCATCTGCCGCATCAGCATTTGAGCGTTGGACGATATAACCGTGAGCGGCGTATTGACCTCGTGCGCGATCCCCGCCGCCATCAGTCCGATGGATGAGAGCTTTTCCGCCTGCATCAGTTGGTCTTCGAGATTCACGCGCTCGGTTTGATCGTTAAAGATCAGAAGGCGCCCGATAACCTGGTCCTCTTTTCCGATGAGAGGAACCACGGAAAGGCTGAGGATGAGCGGGCGATCCTGGGCATTGCGCATGCGGAATTTATAGAGATTGAGGGTGTGATGGGGATCGGAAACCTTGGAAAGTTCCGCCATGAGTTCGGAGGGGAAAATTCCATCGAGCGTGCGGCCCAGGGCTTCCGTGCGGCTGAGCCCGTAGAGTTCTTCCAGGGCGGAGTTCCAGGACTCCACTTTGCCCTCCAAATTGCAGGCCAGAACCCCGGCGTTGATGGATTCGATGATGTTCTGGCTGAAATCGCGCAGCGTCTGGTAATCGTGCGCGCGCGATTCCAGCGATTCGTACAACCGGGCGTTTTCCAGCGCGATGGAAACATAGCCGGAAATCGTCTGCAAAAGATCGATGTCCTGCTCGAGAGATAGTCCCCTTCGCTGGTCTTGCCCAGTCCCAGATAGCCCAGAGTGTGCTCCTTGACTTTAAACGGCAGGTAGTAGTGCAGCCGGAGTTGCTCGATGGACTTCTGCGCCGTCGGCGGATAGCCATAAACCTTTTTCACGCTGTCGAAGAACAGGTAACCCTTGGCCAAGGCCGGCTGCCCGGGATCGAGAAAACTCAATTCCGTCTTGCCGGCGAAGGTAATTCCGCGCGACCGGACCAGGCGGAAGCCATCCTTATCCTCATCCTCCGCCAGGAAGACGGCGAGCCGGTCGACGCCCAGGGTTTCGGAAAGGCGGTCGGTAATCTGCTGAAGCAAGCTTTCAACGTGGAGCTCGGAGGTCAGGTCGCGGGCGAATTCCAGCAGGGTGCGGCGGTAGTCATAGCGCTCGCGATTAAAGAACCGGTCCACCCACTGCTGGGTATAGTTGACGACCGGTTGAAAGAGCACCGCGGTCAAAACAATCGCCACCACCCAGGTTCCACGGCTGTTGATGGGCGGGAGCGTCGCGCGCAGGAAGTCGGCGGAGAAGGCGATGGCGCCGAAGTAGAGTCCCACGATTCCCGCGGTCGCCAGGGTGTACGCAATGCCCCGCCGGAAGACGATGTCGACGTCCATCAACCGGTAGCGGACGATGGCATAACCAAACGTCACGGGGAGGACCGCCAGAAATAGGGCGGTTCCGTTCATCCAAATATTGGGAACAATCCCAACGAAATAGGGGAGCGCATAGAGAGTGGCAAAGGGAACAATCGCCACCCAGGTTCCCCGCGTGACCCACTTCAACTGGTGCTTCAGCAGCGGATCGACGGCGCGAGCGTAGGCGTGATGCAAAGCCACCGCTCCGGCCAGGAAGTAGACCCCCAAATAGAAAAGCTCCACTCGGTCCAGCACCCATCGAGCCTGGGTTAGGGGCAATGGGAACACCAGGATATTCATGGCCACCAGGACGTGAACCACTCCAAGCACGATTCCGGGGAGGTAAAGCAGCGGCGCGACGTAGCGGCGTTCGCGGATCAGCGCCGACTGCTCGGGAAAAGTCAGGCAAAAGTGCAGGAACAAGGCCGGCTGCAACATCCACGCGGCGACGTTGAGCCAGTAGATCGTCCAGTCAAAGAGGTTGAATTTTGAACTGTAGGCGAAGGTGTAAAGGATGAAGGATGCCAGACAGAAAATATAGAAATGAAGGGATTTACGCGCCGTCCAGCGGCGGAAAAGAATGAAGGTCCCGATCAAGAGGTAGAGCAGGCCTACCAGGGCAAGGTAATTCCGAATGGAGCCACTACTGGTTTGCGGGCTGAGGACGAGACTCGTATCAAAAGGCTCGCCATTCCGCGTAAGGCTGTAACTGGTTAGATTCCAGACACCTAGGCGGTAAATCTGCTGCGCCGCCTCGGCTTGGGTGGTAATGGGCTGGCCATTGATCGACCTGAGAAGATCCCCTTCGTGGATACCTGCCTTGTCCCCCGGCCCTCCCTTTGCGACGATCCAAGCCGTAACGCCCTGCTGGGAATCGATCCACGAAACGCCGTCATCCGGCATCTGGTATTCATCGCGCTGCTGATAGTTCAAAATACCGAACCCCAACAAGACCAGGCTCAGGAGGGCAAGCGAGAGCGTGGTGAGCCGAAAGCTGGGGATTTTGTTCATTCGAAAACCCGGTATGTTGGTGCGACTGAGAGCTGAAACTCTCAGAGATTATAGCACGTCGACTTCCAGCAGTCGATTTGGGTGGAATCTTTAACTTTTTTAGAATCAAATATTTGAGCGGCGATATCCAAAATGCGGTAGGGCCCTACAAAAAACAACATACGGATTACATTTTTTAATAATAACCCAGGGCAACTGCGGTCGAAACCGCCGGTTCTTTCAGCCGGTTCGCGCCATTAAGCGTGATTCCTTAGTAGGGTTGGGGAATAAGGTCAAATTTCTAGAACTGCACGGAGAACCCACCGCGGACATAGTGGTACCCAGAAGTGAGAACCAATGGCTTGTGATTGTCTTGCCCCGCGGGAACGTATCCTTGCGAGAGGAGGTTTTGGAACTCCGCCACAGCGTCAATGTGCACAGGCCAGGAATTCGGAGTGGGGATGGGTTGCCGGACTTGGAGTCCCAGATAAGGCTGGGTTTGAAGATTGCCCTGCATCGTGGGATCGACGAGGGTGACGCGGTCACTCGGAGTCCATTCGTAGGACGTCGAGACGCGGGTGCGAGTGACGGGCACTTGCGCGGTGATTTTGCCGATAAAGACGCTGGTTTGTTCGGGTGTCAGAGAGTTTTGGGTGAAGGTCCGCTGCACATTGAATCCACGCGCGGAAAGAGCACTGCCGGAAGAGACTGCGCCCAACACCTCTACGCGAGAATCGAATGTCTTGGCAATGACGGCCCGGAAACCGTTGGAAGTGTAGTTGCCGCCGTTAATGACGATCCCGCCGCCCACTGGATTGGGAAGGGAATTCCCGGCAAATGCCGATTCACTTGATGACATTCCCAATCCCCAAACCTCAGCATTGCGCAGGGAATCATGGTAAACCGCCACTTGGGCGCGGCTGGATTTTCCTATGCGATGGTTCAGCGTCAACTCGGTGTGGTTGAGCTGCTCCAATTCGAGGCGGTGGTCACGTTGCGTAACTTGTGGAAATGCGTTAAGCAAGCTGAGCCGGTCGGTCATCGAATTCCCGGCTTCGGGGGCCGCTCCATATTGAATTGAGAGCACCGTCTGCGGAGTCGCCTGATATTCCATTTCGACGCGAGGCTGCGCGACGAAAACGCTGTCAATTGCGCTCAAATAGCTGATGTCGATTCCCGTCGTCACGGTGACGTGAGGAGAAATCAGGCGCGTCTCAGAATATGTTGCAACGATTCCGCGTCCCTGGCTGGAAGCATCGTTCTGGCCGGGGATTAGGTTGAATTGGTGGAGGGCCAAACCGGCTTGCTGCTGCTCCCCGTCCATGCGGTGTCGAATTATTGCGGTCCCGAGGGTTCCGGCGTCAGTTCCCACCGGGGCAAATGAAGCCTCGGCGAGGACGTCGGCCTCGGGTGAAATTGGCTGCATGTAAGCCAATACACTGGCCGTTCCGAAATCTTCGGCAAGCGGATCATGGCGGGATGGACCCGGCAGGACACCAACGAATCGCGAGGAGGGCGGCAATGGAGGCTTGTCGCTCTTGGAGGCTACTTCCTTGGTTTGGGCCTGGTCGCGGTACCGCAAGATGGGTCGCGTGGTTGACGACGCCCTTAAGACCCACTTCCAGTCATCCCCCCAGCTTGAAACCGAGGTTGCCGGCATTTGCAATCGAACCGGGGAGAATATGTCGGTCAGCACGAATGAGGCTACTGCGGTTTCTCCGGCTTCCACATGAACGCCGTTCCGCATTGCCGGCAGGCGAGTGGGAGAACTGACATTGAGGGAATACCAACCCGGAAGCAGATGCGACACGTTGAATCGTCCATGCGCGTCGGTAAGCATGCGCTCCGCGGTCTGAGTGGCTGCTTCTGTGCCGAAAGCCACGGGCCCGATGACCATGACCGTGGCCCCCATCAGGGGTGTTCCCTTATTATCAGAGACAACTCCAGCCAAGCGGCCGTATCCAGCACCCTTGCTCACCAGGGGGTTCAGAAGCAGGACAAGGATCCCCCCCAGCAGCAGCAACGACTTTAAGCGGCCTGTCAGGATCGAAGGCATATTGAATTGCGCCGTGTAACTTCCCCCGTCTTGCTCGGGCTTGTCACCAGGGACCGGGTGGAAACGGCCCCTATCGTAACTCAAAACTGGCCGAAGGGCTAAAACTTTGTTTCTTGATGTTGTCTGTGACGTCGATATGCACAGTGTATTTGCCCGGGGTAAGCGAAGCCAGGGGCATCGACTTTATCACCGTGAACTGTTGCGAGGCTTTCTTCAAATTCGCCGGGTCTTCCGGCTGATCGACCAGCGGCTTTCCGTCTTTTTCAATCCGGTATTGCACGTTGAGGGAAGGTTTGTGCGTCTTATCGTCAATTCCCAGATTGTAGATTTGCATGTAAATCCCGAGTTTTTGATCGCGCGTAAAGGAATTGTTGACGCTGGGGCGAACCTTGGTGCCGCCAATGACAAAGGGCCCCGATCCGACCTGGCTCGTGGGAATTGGTGCAATCTGGTCGGCAAGAATCAGTGAACTGTGGCTGAGATTTCCATCACCGAAATTCGGTACGATGATGCCGAGTTCTTCCGACCCCATGTGGCCGTTCAAATCGTCTTTCAGGACGAGACTGAGCTTGTACCGCCCAGGCTTCAGGGGGACGGTTTGCTGATATACGGAGCGGTGTGATTGGTATAACTGAAATTCGCTCTCGGGCACATCCAACACCAGGCTCTTCTCAAAAGTGTTCACGATACGGCCCGTCATGTTGGTGAGCTCGCCGAACACGTCCAGCACACCGTGCATGACCCCGTCTTTGTTCTGGAATTGCAAATCGTTGTTGAGTACCTGGATGGTGATGGGGGTAAGAACCGTCTCGTCGGTAACACGAATGAAATCTGTACGGGCATCAAACGGCAAGAGATTCGCGGACAATCGGGACGTCACGACGGCTTTCAGGTCTTTAAACTTCACCGGAGGCGGCTGGAAGATCTTGGAATAGAGGTCGAGCCGGGTAAACTCGTTCTGGCTTTGCAAGTATTGGCCCCCCAGGCCAGCCCCGGCAGTTGTATTATTGGTATTGGTAAACCGGTCCGCTTTTGAAGGTCCTTGGGCCGTGCCATTCATTTCAGCCAGAGTCAGCCCCGCCCCGGGAACGTGCAACATGGCGTCTTTTTCACCCGGTCCATCGTCAGGTGGTATTCACCCGTCATCGTGGGGTCGACGAATTCCAGATTGACGTCTTCACCGATGCCATCGATGTATCGATACCGCCAATCCTCAAAGGGATACGCCGTAGTGTCGCCTCCGCCTTCTGACATGGGGCGCTCGTACATCCCGCCGCTGGGGTGGGAATCCACGTCGTCCGGCGGGCCGTACATAATGTAAATGCGGCCGCGATCCGTTTTCCCACCCCGGCATTCCGGAAGCATAATGCTCGTTCGCGTAGGCAATGCGGCGATAGTATTCCTCTTTGAATTCATTCTCGGGGCTTCCAGGATTGGGGTTGCGCCGCTCCCAGAAGGTTTCGATGAAAGCCTCACGCTCGTCGTCAGTGGAGAGCTTCTTAAAAGCAGCGCGCTCTTCATTGGTGATGATGTAGGGGACTTCCTCGGTTAGCCACTTCTTATAAGGCGTCTCCGACTCTTCCCGGATGGCCTTTTGCCGTCGCTTTTCCTCTCTGCTGGGTTTCTGCGTCTGGTTTTCTTGCGGGCCAGCGGGTGGGTGGGCCTGCAAGATCGTAATGCCCAAGATTACGGTCAGCACGGCAAGGATCGACAGCCCAAGGCGGATCATCGTTTTGTAACGCAAAGACGATGCAACCCTTTTCACCACGACTTCACCCCTTTAAAGTCCACTATTACAGTCCCGATTCTATTTTTAGCGTATACGAATGTCAAGCCACCCAAGCCCACCTCTGTTTTCAGTCCTTTGCCGCGAGATAGGGGTGGGCGTCGGCGAGCATGAAACCATTACTTTAAGGATAGCATCTTACACCTAAACCTGGCGATGTAGTTGGATGCTAATCATCCCTTAAGGGTGGCCCAGTTTCCAAAGCTCACCCGTCGGATCACGGACAAATCGACCCTTCGAGAAGCGTCCGGTGAGCTTCTCCTCCAAGGAGGCTCAAACCAAAACAAACGTGGCGAAAATTTCTTGTTTCTCAAAGTGCAAGAAGGGTTAATATGGAGGGGATTTCCTGGAATCCAGCCCGAATGTTGGGGCGGCTGTATTCCAGCTTGACTACTGGATCAAGGAAAGCCGAGCCTCGGCCAGACATTCCTCGAGTCCCCGATATTGACCTCGATGCGCGCTGCGTCGAAGCTGGGAAGGAACATTTTCCGGCCAGACGACGTATTACGTGAAGGAATGAGTTGAACAATAGGAGGCATCCAAATTGAGTTTTGGTTGGCGCCGGAAAACAGCAACCTCCTGTTGACCGAATAGTATATGGGGAAGCCAGTGGCTTTAGGATGAGAGGAGTCCTAAATGGCGGATGGCAAGTTGGTCTTGGAGATTGCAAACGCAGAAGGCCCAGCGTGGGGTAAAACACGAACGCCGGGTCCTCCCCGGCGGAATTCGACAGGTATGAAGACTTGGAAGAAAGTCGTGCTGGTTGGGGTAGGAGTCGTTGCGCTGATCGGATTGGCGGTGGGCGGAGTCTATTGGAGCCGCCGGGGTGTTGTCACGGTCCAGACTGGGAAGGTCCAGCGCGAGGATCTGGCCCAGATTGTAACCGCCAATGGGGAGATCACGCCGGTCGAGCAGAATCAGGCCAACGTCAACGCCAATTCCATCGGAAAGATCACCGAAATCCTTGTCAAGGAAGGCGACCACGTTGCCAAGGGCCAGCTCCTCATGCGCACCGAGGATGTTCAACAGACGGCAAGCGTGGAAGCTCAGCAGTCGGCAATCGCCACCTCCCAGGCCGACCTTGCTGCCCAGGATTCGAATGTCCTATCCTCCAAGGCCGCCCTTGAAACTGCGCAAGCGGACCTCGCACAGGCCATTGCCAAGCAGAATCAGGCAACCGAGAACTTCAAGCGCGGGCAGGAACTCTTCAAGGAAAGCCTGATTTCGCAGCAGGATTTTGACGGGCGTCTGAGTGATTACAAGGTGGCCCAAACCTCCAAGGATTCGGCGCAGGCCAGAGTTGCCCAGGCCAAAGCGCAATATCAGCAGGCCATTTACAACCGCGATTCCGCCCGCGCCCACGTTGGGCAAAGCAAGGCGCAACTGATCGGCCTCAAGAATCAACTCGCTCAAACCATCTATGTTTCCCCCCTTGACGGTATTGTGACCTCCCTGCCCGTACACGTGGGTGAAAACGTTGTTCCCGGAATCCAGAACAGTTCGGGCAGCCTGCTTTATCAGGTTTCCAATCTCTCGGTGATGACGGCAGAAGTCAAAGTGGATGAAACCGACATCCCCAATGTCAAGCTGGGCCAAACAGCGGACGTCCTGATTGACGCTTACCCGAATCAGACCTTCAAAGGCCACGTGACGCAAATCGGTGAGAGTGCCGTGGGGCGAAACAGTGGCGCGACCAGCGGCACCACGACGGCCACCTCAGCCACCAGCTCGGACGAGGCCAAGGATTTCAAAGTGGTTGTGGTGATCGATAACCCGCCGCCCAGCCTTCGCCCGGGACTTTCCGCCACGGCGAAAATCACCACGGCAACTCGCAAGGACGCCGTAGCCGTGCCGATCCAAGCCGTAACCACGCGGATGCGTCGGGGAGCTTGAGGAGAAACCTGACGGGGCCGGGAAAGGCCAATCCGATATCACCGCCTCACCCAAGGAAAAGGAGCAGGGCAAGGAGGAACTCCAGGGGGTTTTTGTGGTGCGGAACGGCGTGGCCACTTTTGCCTCGATTGATAGCGGCATCATGAGCTCAACCGATATGGAGATCCTCAAGGGTGTGCAGCCCGGAGACGTCATTGTAACCGGCAGCTTCAGCGTCCTGCGCAGCCTGAAGAACAACGCCAAAGTACGAATTGAAAATGCTCCTGCTTCGCCGAATTCTTAGGCAATAGGGCCGGTCAAACCCGGTTCATCACCCAGCGTGCTGACCTCTTTTCGACAACGCGGCAAATTGAAATAACCGATTCAGCTTCTAAATAGGGAAGGGGCAGGAAACCGCCTTGGAAACTCGCATGGACACAACCTCAATTGAGGAAATCGGGATCCCCAAGGACGGGGTTGTCATCAAGGCCGAGAACCTCTGGAAGACTTACGACATGGGTGAAACGATCGCAGTGCACGCCCTCAGCGGGGTGACGTTTGAGCATTGAGCGGGGCGAGTACGTGGCCATCATGGGACCGTCCGGCTCCGGCAAGTCCACGCTCGATGAATTTGATCGGCTGCCTTGATACCCCCACGCAGCGGCAAGTACTGGCTGAATCGGCCAGCTGGTCAGCGAACTCTCCGACGATGAGCTGGCTTACATCCGCAACAAGGAAATCGGTTTCGTTTTCCAGACCTTCAATTTCTCTCCCGCGCCAGCGCCCTGCACAATGTGGAGCTGCCCTTGATTTATAGCGGAATTCCCGCCAAGGAGCGGCTGGAACAGGCCCAGGATGCCCTGCGCAAGGTCGACCTGGTGGAGCGCATGCATCACAAGCCCAATGAGCTTTCCGGAGGGCAACGGCAGCGCGTGGCTGTCGCCCGGGCTCTGGTTAACAACCCTTCCATCATTCTGGCGGATGAACCCACGGGAATCTCGACTCGGCCACCGGGGAGGAAATCATGGGCCTCTTCGCGCGGCTCAACGAGGCCGGGAACACCATCGTTCTGGTAACCCACGAACATGATGTCGCCGCTCATGCTCATCGAATTATTCACGTTCGCGACGGCCAGATCGAACGGGATGAAACCATCGAATGACGCCTTGCCGAGACTCGCAGGATGAGATTTCGAGAGTATTAGACTTCACCACGCAAGAATTCGATGGCAACTATTGATCATACCGCATCATTTCTTCCTGCTCTGCGAGCGCGTTCGCGGGCACGGCTCAGTTTCTGGGTCACCCTTCGCGAAGCCTTCGGGTTGCACTGGAAACCCTGCACGCCCACAAACTCCGCTCGTTCCTCACCCTCCTGGGAGTCGTTATTGCCACCACCACGCTTATCGTCGTGATGTCCATCATCAATGGAATGAACCTGTATATCTCCGACCACATTGGAAACCTGGGTGCAAATGTCTTTGAGGTATCCCGCTACCAATGGGCGCAGGGAAACGAAGCCTGGCTCAAGGCACGCCGCCGGAACAAACCCATCCGGATGAATGATTACGAATTCCTCCACGAGAATTTGCGGGGGTACAAGAACATCGGCGCCCTCGACGACATGGTTAGCGATACCAATTTCGCGCGCTACCAGGGGCGTTCCGTCTATAGCGAAAGGATTGTGGGCGTAACCCCTTCCATGATCGATATCGGAAGCCAGAAGGTCGAAAGCGGCCGCTACATCGATGAATCCGACTACCAGCATGAAGCCATGGTCTGTTTCATTGGTCACGATCTCGTCGATGAGTTCTTTCCCAATATTGATCCCCTGGGAAAGAGATTCTCATCAACAATCTTCCCTTCACGGTTGTAGGGGTGGCGGAAACGATTGGCAACACTTTCGGTCAAAGCCAGGACAATTTCGTCATCATGCCGATGACGACCTATTGTAAGTTTTTTGTTCCGCATCCTTCCGAGGTTGAGATCAACATTCAGGCGTACGATGGCCGGCAAATGATGGTCCTGGAGGATGAAGCCCGTTCCTTGATGCGCGCGCGCCGCCATGTGCCCTACCGCGAGGACGACAATTTTGGCATCAACGCCTCCCAGACTATCATGGACCTCTGGAATCGGCTGATGGGCAGCATTTTTGTGGTGACCATTGGCATTGTGGCAGTGTTCATGATAGTTGGCGGCATCGTTATCATGAACATCATGCTGGCAAGCGTCACCGAGCGGACGCACGAAATCGGCATTCGAAAATCGCTCGGCGCGCGGCGGCGCGACATCCTGGCGCAGTTTGTGATGGAGTCCATCGTCATGAGCGGCGTGGGCGGAGCAATCGGAGTCCTCATCGCCTTTGTCGTGAGCGCCATTGTGGACCGATATTGGACCGCCTCCGTCCCCCTGAGTGCGGTGCTGGTGGGGCTTGGACTTTCGTCAGCGGTGGGCCTGTTCTTCGGAATCTACCCCGCCAGCCAGGCGGCGAAGCTTGATCCGATTGAGGCCCTGCATACGGAAAACTGATCATGGCGAACCGGCGATTTCACGAATTTCGCGAAAATTTGCTGCTGGCTCTGGACACCCTCCGGTCCCACAAGTTCCGCGCCTTTCTGACCATCCTGGGCGTGCTCATCGGAACCACGACGGTGATTAGTGTCGCCTCCATCTTCAAAGGGTTCGACCAGCAGCTTGTGGAAATGGCGGAGAGTTTCGGGACGCGCACGGTTTTCATCTTCAAATTTTCTCCTGGAATTGTGGGCCCGCACACCCGAGATGAACGCCTGCGTAAATCCTTGACCCTTGATGAGGCCCTGAACCTCAAGCCGCTCTGCCCCTCGCTGGAAAGCGTCGGCGTGGAAGTTTGGAAACATCATGGCAGCGTGACGGCCAAATACAAGAGTGTCGAGATGCTCGACGCGAACTTCAATGGCGCCACTCCCGAGGATTTTGCCAACATCAATGCCGAGTTGACCGACGGCCGCATCTACACGGACTTCGACGACCTGCACCGCAGCAATGTGGCGGTCATCGGCGCCGGCGTGGCGCAAAGGCTCTTCGCTGGTCAGGATCCCATCAACCGGGAAATCGAGGTCGACGGGCATTCGTTCATCGTGGTCGGCGCGATGGCCGAACGCAAATCGCTGCTTGGCGATGACACCAATAACCGGGTGATCATGGTTCCGTATTTCACCTTCATATCCCTTTACCCGGACTCGCAGGACCTGTTGATCACGGCGATGGCATATCCGGGGAAATTAGCCGATGCGCAGGACGAAATTACCGCGGCTCTACGGCGATTACGGGGCGACAAGCCGTCAGCGCCGGATAGTTTCGGCCTGGCAACTTCGGAAACCTTCATCTCCGCCTTCCGCGACATCATGCGAACCGTGGTGATCGTTGCCATGGTAATTTCGTCCATCGGCCTGATGGTGGGCGGCATCGGGGTTATGAACATCATGCTCGTGTCAGTGACCGAGCGAACCCGCGAAATCGGCGTGCGCAAGGCGGTCGGCGCGCGGCGGAGCGACATCACCTGGCAATTCCTGCTGGAGGCCATGACCCTGACAGGCGCAGGCGGGCTGCTCGGAATTCTAGTGGGGATGACGCTGACCTACGTGATCCGGGCGCTGGGCTGGTATTCGGCAATTCCGCTTTGGTCGGTCATTGTCGGCTTTGCCGCGTCGGTGAGTATCGGTTTGTTCTTCGGCATGTGGCCGGCGATGAAGGCCGCGCGTCTTGACCCCATCGTGGCGCTGCGGCATGAATAGGATAGATCGCTTTTGATATCTTGGATAAGTCGAAAGTCGCAAGTGAAGAGAAAAACCCCGGGCGCCCACAAGGCGTTTAATGAGCGGAGAGGTGCTCAAGGCAGGAAGCCGTAAACGCCCGGGAAACTAAGCAAAAATCATAAAACCCGCGTAACCAAGCCCCGCGCCTAAAACCGCGCCGACCACCACATCACTCAAGAAATGCATGCCCAACACGATTCGCGAAGTGGCCACGCTTAACGCGCAAAACAGAAGAATGCCAATCAAATGCGGGTAAAAGCTGCCCACCGCCAGCGTGAAGGCAAACGCCGTAATCGTATGTCCGGACGGAAATGAAAATTGATCCGGCGGCAACAGCGTGGCCCAGCAGTGCGGCTCCAGGGCGTTGGGCCGCTTCCTGCCCGTTAGCTTCTTCAAGATCAGAAATATGATTGCCCCGGCGCCACAAGCTCCCCAGGCAGCGGCCATGGCTTCGTAACGCTGTGGGGCCTGAAAGATCAGGATCGAAGCGCTGATGCCGTACCAAAGCCAGCCATCGCCTCCGCGGGTGGCTAGAATCATCCACAGGCGGAACCATCGCGGCGGACGCCACCGATGCACCCGGCGCATCAGGCGATGATCGCCGTTGGAAATGTAATCGAGCATATGGCCGGGAAGCGTCATGCGCTGACCTCACCCTGAGCGGCGCGCATGCCACCCGTGGAGGCGTCTCCCCGAATTCCCCGCCACCTCTCCCAACGTTTTCCCCAATTGCGCGCGAACATATCCTCAACGACATAATTCAAGCCAGTGACCAAAGGAACCGCCAGCGCCACGGGGTACAGGAGTTTGGCAATGGGCTTTTCGTCCATTAACGCGGCGATAATCCGCAAGACGTCGCCCGTCAATCTGCCGACGTTTCCTGACTCACCCTCGACTTCGCAATTTCCCTGGCGCAATCCGGCGAGGAACTCCGCCTTGTTGCGGGCCCCGGGAACTCGCGTGCAAACGCTCCCCAAAGAGTGCAGCGTGTGGGAGTCGCTGCCTCCCAACCGGGAACTTCCCGTGTGCGCGGCCAGGCGCTCGGCCAGGCGATTGCTCCGCTCCGGAACATGCCCATTGCGAACTTCCACACCGGGAAACGCCCCGTCGATCCAAATGAAATCTTCCAGCGACCGGCGGCCCGTCAGCGCCGAGAAGGCATGATTGACACTGTGAAAGAGCTGTTCCTCGTTAAGGTAGGCAACCAAACGGGGCAGATCGTCACGCCGGCGCTGAATTTCAATGTGCTCGCCCTCATTGATGTCGTAGACGCCAAGGTGCATTTCGTTGCCGCTCGGGAGATGACAGGTGACTTCCTCACTTAGGAAAAAATTGGAGTGTCGCCGGAGGGCTTCCGCAGCATCTATGGAGTCGTGGTCGGAAACGGTGACCAAGTCCATGCCGCGGCGGGTTAGAGTTTCATAAACTGCCTGGGGCTCGCTGTAGCACTCACGGCAGAAGGTTTTGAGCAGCGGCATCGTGCACATGCCGGAGTGGATTGTATGCACATGAAGGTCACATCGCACGATATCATCATAAAAAGGCCATGTTACGGGAATGTATCTTCATAGTGAACTATCCATGAAGAGTGACTGTTGCCTATTTACAGGATAGATGAAGTATGAAAAGGTAAGACCATGATTAACCTCGATCTCGTGTTCTTTGATGCGGGTGGGGGCCATCGGGCCGCAGCCGAGGCTCTCCGGCTGGTCATGGAAGAACAGGGCGGCTGGAAGATTAGAACGGTGAATTTGCAGGAGTTGATGGATCCCATCGATCTGGCCCGCAAAGTCACCGGCCTGCGCATGCAGGACCTCTACAACTTGATGCTCAAGAAAGGCTGGACGCTGGGAACCCCGCAAACCGTGCGGGTAATGCAATTCTTAATACGTTTACTGCATTCGAAATCGGTGCGCATTCTGGAAGAGTTTTGGCGCGGAAGCAATACCGACCTGGTTGTATCCGTGGTTCCTCATTTCAATCGCGCCATGGCGGAGAGCTTGCGCAACGTCCGGCCCGCCACCCCCTTCGTAACCGTGTTGACGGACATTGCCGATTATCCCCCGCACTTTTGGATTGAGCCGCTCGGGCAATACCTCATCTGTGGTTCGGATAAAGCTGTCGCCCAGGCCCATGCCCTCGATATTTGCGACGGTCGGATTTTCCAGGCTTCGGGAATGATTCTGCATCCGCGTTTCTATCAAACCGTTGCCTGCGATCGCCGCGCGGAACGCAAGCTGCGCGGGCTCGATCCCGATGTCCCGACTGGGCTGGTACTTTTTGGCGGTCAGGGTTCTGCGGCGATGATGGAAATCGCCGAGCGGATTGATGTCGAAGGGCCTCATCATCTCCAACTCATCATGATTTGCGGGCGAAACGAAAAGCTGGCGAATGCTCTGCGCGCGCGCCGCAGCCGGATTCGCACGTTTGTGGAAGGGTTTACTTCCCAGGTGCCGTTCTACATGGCGATGTCGGATTTTTTCATCGGCAAGCCGGGGCCGGGAAGCGTCAGCGAGGCGGTGGCCATGAAGCTGCCGGTCATCGTGGAGCGCAATGCGTGGACGCTGCCGCAGGAGCGCTATAACGCCGAGTGGGTTCGGGAGAAGAGCCTGGGGCTGGTCGTCAAGGGCCCCCATCGGATTCCCGCGGCCATCTGCGAACTCCTCGAACGCGGAAATCTCGCACGCTTCCGCGCCCAGGCCGCGGCCATTCACAACCGTGCCGTCTATGAGATTCCGGGCATCCTGCGCAAAATAGTTGAAGGAACCGCCGGCATCCCGGTGCAAGATTCGGCAAAATTATTGAGCGAACAGCGCGCGTAGACTTTCCGTATAAGGCGCGCGGGCAACTCCTCGTTCCGTAATAATGGCCGTGATATACCGCGCCGGGGTCACGTCAAATGCCGGGTGCCGCGCTTGAACATCACTCGGTGCAATCGTCACATTACCAACGCGCGTGACTTCAGCGGAAGACCGTTCCTCAATCGGAATCTGTGCACCCGAGGCGAGGCTCATGTCAATCGTCGAAAGCGGCGCCGCCACGTAAAACGGAATGTTGTTTTCGTGCGCGAGCACAGCGACGGAATAAGTCCCGATCTTGTTGGCCGTATCGCCGTTCGACGCAATGCGGTCCGCCCCCACGATTGCGGCGCGAATTTCGCCCTGCTTCATGAAGTGTCCTGCCATATTGTCCGTAATAATCGTCACCGGAATCTGATCCTTGGCGAGTTCCCAGGCCGTGAGCCGCGCGCCTTGCAGGAACGGCCTGGTCTCATCGGCAAAGACGCGAATTTTTTTTCCGGCGCTAACGGCGGCCCGAATCACTCCCAGCGCCGTGCCGTAACCCCCGGTTGCCAATGCTCCGGCGTTGCAATGAGTCAGCACGGTTCCGGAATCGGGCATCAGCGCCGCGCCGTTCTGTCCCATGGCCTCGTTGATGGCGATATCTTCCGCGAGAACCCGCTTGGCTTCTTCCTCCAGGGCCACCCGCACCATCTCGATCGCCTGCGCATCGGTGTGGTGGCAGGAGAGCGATTTCTCAAACACCTCGCGCATTCGCTTAATAGCCCAGAACAGATTGACCGCCGTAGGCCGCGTTTTGGCCAGCGTGTCCGCGATCATCTCGAAATCGACGCGCAAATCCACGACATTCTTGGCGCCGGAATTCTTGATGCCCAGCGCCACGCCCATCGCCGCCGCCACGCCAATCGCCGGCGCGCCACGAATCACCATGGAGCGAATGGCTTCCGCCACTTCCTGATAGTTGGTGTAGGCGTTGTAAATCTCCTCGCCCGGCAGGCGCGTCTGGTCGATCATGCGCACGCCGTTTGCGGTCCACTCAATGGTTTTGAACATTCGGCCTCTTTGGGATTGCGATATTTAAGCCGACGATTATAGCAAACGACCATCGCGGAGTGAGGCGCGAAGCGGGTTTGACGCGAAACGCGGAACCTTGGAATGGGCGGCCTTGGGGAGGTCCAAAAGAGGGAGGTGGTCGAGGTGGATCGGCTCGCGTAGGAAGGTTCGGCCGGGGAGAGGAAGCTTCACGGCGACAATTCGCGGCTGGACCGGGCGAGGTTTTCCCCTTGACATTGCTATCATTATAGGCTAGTATTAGAAAAGGAGAATGCGATGGATGCCCGCTGGCCGGCACTTGCGCCGCCACAATTCTCTGCGGAGGTTTTTTTGTCCGTTTTCCGAAAATCTGCCAAAGCTGACAAAGTACTGAAAACAAAGGGAAAGATTTCGGGTTTTTCCCTTCCCAAAGCTGAGAACATGCTGAAAACAAGCCAGTTACTGGAAACGCAAAAAGATGAAATAAGCATGCCAAATTGTCCCCCGGCTCCCTCCCAGAGTGGTCGCCGCATCCGAGAAGGGCCACGGTCCGCGCCTTCTCGCGCTGGCCTCAAATCGCCCCGCTTGGTAAAATGAAGGGTCCTCTCAGGCGGGCAAAACGCACATGGCAACGGCATTTTCGGAAAAATACGATGTGGTCGTGGTGGGCGCGGGCCATGCGGGCTGCGAGGCGGCGATGGCGGCCGCGCGCATGGGCCTCAAGACCGCCCTCTACACGATTAACCTCGACCTCGTCGCGCAGATGTCGTGCAACCCTGCCGTCGGAGGAATCGCCAAGGGACATCTCGTGCGCGAGATCGATGCGCTCGGCGGGGTCATGGGCGAAGTTATCGACGCGGTGGGGATTCAGTTTCGCCTGCTCAACACCAGCCGCGGACCTGCCGTCTGGTCGCCTCGCGCACAGGCCGATAAGAAGCTTTATCGCGTGAAAATGCGGCAGGTCCTGGAGTCCGAACCGAACCTGCGGATCAAACAGGCGGAAGTGATCGACCTGGTGCTGGAAGATGTGGCCGGGGGGCTCGAACGGCGACTCGGCGGGTTCGAGGGGTGCGACTGCTCGACGGCCGCACGGTTGAGGCGGGCGCGGTGATTGTTACCACGGGCACATTCCTGAACGGCCTGATTCACTGCGGCGAAAATCAATATCCCGCCGGGCGCTCGGGTGAACCTCCTTCGGTGATGCTGGGCGAAGCCTTCCGGCGGCTGGGTTTCGAAGTGGGCAGGCTCAAGACCGGAACGCCTCCGCGGCTTGATGCGCGCACCATCGACTTCACGAAATTTCAGGAGCAGGCCGGCGACCCAATTCCCACGCCGTTCAGCTTCCGCACGAAGGCCATCACCCAGCCGCAAACGGTCTGTTGGTGACCAATGC
>CAVTDA010000049.1:0-9807 GCA_963733285.1 uncultured Acidobacteriota bacterium | reverse complement strand
CAACCGCAAGGTCCGCTCCAAAACTCGATCCGCCTTTGACATTCCAGTTGCCGGCTCCCCCCAACTCAACGATTGCGTAGGGCTCCTTTTCCTTATCGACAGTCTGCGCAAAGGCGGTTGCCGAGCAGAAGAACAAAAGCGCTGCACATAGTGATTTCATGTCGTTTCATCCTACCATGGCTACACGCTCAAGAAGAGCCGCAGAGGAAGCCAAAATGCGGCTACCTCTGCGCTACACAACTACCCTGGCGGATTGCAGGCAGTCGGCAAATAAAAGGGGGGGAGGGCGAGCCCCGCCTTATTCGTGGCGGTAGTTCTTGCGCAGGATGGCTCCCACCACCACGAGCACGGCGAGCAGCCGGAGGACGTACACCCAGTCCGATCACGAGGTTGGGAGTTGGGCTGGAAAGGCCCACGGCCCGGCTGCCTCCTTGGACGATAAAAAACACGGCAAATGCCAGGAAGAGAAAGTCCCGCGTCTCCTTCAGAAGCGCAGAAAGAAGAGCGCGGCAACCCCCGAGGCTGCGGCGATGTAGCCAAGGAGAAGAGATCCAATACCGGGTGGGCCATCGGAGCCAGGTGAGTGGCCGGAAAAGTTCATTGCCGCTCCCACACCAGGCCAAAAAGCAGCAGCGAAATCGCAAGCGCCGCCGAGGCCAGCCGGTAGGTAAAGAGGTCGATCGAGGGCAGGAGGACCATGTCTGCCAGTACCAGGAAGGTCTCAAGGGTGAGTCCGGCAAAACACAATCCGCTCCACAAGAGCAGCCCGTTCCGCACCCGGAAATAAGCCCGCAACAAGAGGACGGAGCAAAGCAGTGTGGTCAGGATGGTGAGGATGTAGAGGGCAGCGGACATGCCTACTTCTTCTCCTGTTTGAGCTTAAAGGCGCGGGCAAATTCCCGCACGCCGGAAGATGCTTTCAAATGAATGATCGTTGAAATCCGCACGAGGTCGTGCCGGTAAGCGGCGTCAAGAGACACCATCAGCCCATCTTGCGCTTTGGACTTGAGCAGGTAGGAGTATTTCGGCGGAGAGGTGGAGATTCCGCGAGCAGCTCCATCCGAACCAGATCGCGCAGAAGTTGAGTGACCTTGTCCATGGGAACATAGAGGCGCGTAGCCAGCTCTTCACAAGTCCACCAGACCGGCCGGCTGTTCCAGAGCAGAACGAGTGCCTCGAGATGCGGGACCGTGTCGATGTTTTCGAGAATGAACTCATAAACATCGACGCCGGATTCGGAAGAGTGTGACATCTTTTGTTGCGCGTAATTATTCTCCGGCTAAGCCGGAGACGTTCACGCGGCGGCGCTAAACAGGCTGCGGAAAAAATGTAGCGGCGGGTTTACCCCGCCACGGCTCTGATGAAGCGGTTGGGCCTATGGCGGCATCCCGATCAGACCGGGACAAGTTCCGCCGCCGCGACGTTGCGAAACCCGAGCCGCAGAGGAATTCGTCTCGGCAACGAATACCTCTGCGCTACAAGCTCTGCGCTACAACGCGGGCCTTCTACACCCTACCAGTCGCGCGCGAATCCAGCCGTCCAGCCGCCATCGATGACCAGGACGGTGGCGGTGACGTAGCTCGCATCATCGGAGACCAGAAAAAGCGCACCCTTGGCGATGTCTTCCGGCGTTCCGGCCTTCCGAGCGCCACGTGCGACAGCAGACTCTCGCCGCGCGCCTTGTTTTCGGGACTGTAGAACATCGACTTGGTTCCCTCCACCAGAACCGACCCGGGGGCAATGGCATTGACGCGAATCCCGTATTTCCCCACTTCCAGCGCGTGTGACCGGGTGAAGTTGATTACGCCCGCTTTGGCCGCGGCAAAGGCCGATTGCATGCCGGAACCGGCACCACGCCGAAGGCCGAGCTGATGTTGACGATGCATCCCTTCTGCCGCTTCACCATCAAGGCCGATACCGCGCGCGAACAGTAGAAAAGACCGTCGAGGTCGACGCGAATGATTCGATGCCAGTCGTCGTCGAGGAATTCATGAATTGGATGCCGGTCCTTGCCCAGGTTGATGCCGGCATTGTTCACCAGAATGTCGATCGGCCCCAAATCTGCTTCCACGGCGGCGACCATGGCCTTCACCCCGTCGAGGTCACCAACATCCGCGTGATAGAACTTTGCCTTCCCGCCGCGTTTTTCGATCTCGTGAACCGTCTGGACGCCTTGGGGATTGATGTCGTTGACGGCAATGACCGCTCCATTGGCCGAGAAGGCGTAGGCCATGGCCTCGCCAATGCCCTGCCCCGAGCCGGTGATGAGCGCGACCCGCCCCGCCAGATCCACTTTCATCGAATCCCTCCGAAAATGTGGCCGCCCCAATCAGTACCCGAACTGGAAACGGCGCGGCCGAATTTTCTCAATTTCTGGTGCTTCAATGTGATTTCGGAATGCCCGCTTCCAAGGGCGAAAATTTATCCTTCGAGCGACGTAAAGTCAAGTGACCCTAAACCAACCACCAGGTGTGTAGAAGGAAGCGAGTAAAAAATTCGCAAGTCAGGCAGAATTATCCGTCCTCTTTGTGCCAACCTACAGGCCCACATCTCTTGAACTCACACAATCTATTGAGGATTACGCGTGTGGCGGGCGGATTGCATACGTTTCATGTGAAAACCGCTTTTCTTAAAATTTGCCGGGCGATAGGGACTTTGAAGGCATCGGCTCGTCTTTCGGCAAAGTCGCAAGCAGCTTGGGCAAAATTATTAGCGGCGGCACACGTAGTCGAAGCGTCATACCAGTAAGAAGCACGGACGGCAAACTTGGAAAGTCCCACGGTAGGTCAAAGGGGCAGGGCAAACACCAGACCTGTTCGCGCTGATTTGATTCCTACGCGGGACAACGAAGGGAGGGCGTGGCAAATCATGCGTGTAAGCCTCCGTTTGATTTTGTCGCTGGTGGTCGGCGTTACCCTGCTTTCCCTTATCTTTGCCGTATTCCAGGTAAAACGGGAAAAGCGGGGACTCCAGAAGGAGCTGGAAAATCGCGCGGCGATGGTGGGAGAGAATTTGGAAGGGAGAGTCTCTCCCCTGCTCAATCCAACCTCACGCAAACGATTGCAGGCGATTATCGCGAAATCTGAAGGTAGTGAGCACTTGCAGGGAATCGCGATATTTGATAAGTCCGGAGCCAATGTCGCCGCAACTCCCGGCTGGGAAGGTCTCTGGCGCGCAGTACGTCCCCAGGTAAGTCAGGCGATGGCCAGCAGATCGAAATACGCGGAATTCACAGTGCTCGACGGGAAGCCTGCCCACGTCTATATTCTTCCAATTCTGGACGACTCAGAGGTGGACGGAGCTCTGGCAATCTTGCACGATGCTAGCTTTATTAAGGCGCAAACCACCCGTCTATGGCGGGCCACCTTTCTCAATCTTTTGGCAGAGGCAGCCTTCATCGCCCTCGTCACCCTGTTGATTATCCGTTGGAGCATCATGGGGCCCATTGCCCGGGCAACGAAGTGGATGAGCGAGGTCAGGGCAGGCAGGCGCGACGTTCAATCAGGGTTGGAGAATGAGGACCTATTCAAACCGCTGGCGCGAGAGGTGACGCACCTGGCGAAGAATCTGGAAGCTGCACGGGCGGCGGCAGAGGAGGAAGCGCGGCTAAGGGTTACTGCCGAGGCCGTATGGACGCCGGAACGCCTGCGCTTGCATGTGCGCAGCAAATTGGGCGACCGGCCGTTCTTTGTGGTCTCCAATCGCGAACCGTACATGCACACTTACCGCGGAAAGAGCGTGGACGTCACGGTACCTGCGAGCGGCTTAGTGACGGCGATTGAACCCATCCTTCGAACTTGCCAGGGGATGTGGTTGGCTCACGGATCCGGGGATGCCGATCGCCAAACGGTGGATGAACGTGACTGTCTGCGCCGTCCCTCCCGATGAGCCACAATACACGCTGAAGCGAGTCTGGCTGAGCAAGGAGGAGGAGGAAGGCTACTACTTCGGGTTTTCCAATGAGGGTCTCTGGCCACTTTGCCACATTGCCCACACGCGCCCCATCTTTCGCGCCAAAGATTGGGAGCACTACCAGATCGTGAATCGAAAGTTCACGGAGGCGCTACTTCAGGAACTCGAAGGCATGGAGGACCCAATCGTTTTGGTTCAGGACTATCATTTCGCCCTGCTTCCACGCATGTTGAAAGAGAAGGTGCCGGGGGCCCGGGTGGCCATCTTCTGGCACATTCCCTGGCCGAATTCCGAGGCCATTGGAATTTGCCCCTGGCAGCGCGAATTGCTGGAGGGCCTGTTGGGCGCGGACCTGGTGGGTTTTCACGTCCAGGCCCATTGCAACAATTTTCTGGAAACGGTCGACCGCGTGGTGGAGTCGCGGGTGAATTGGGAGCGGTTCACGGTGGAACGCGCGGGCCACCTCACCCAGGTTCGGCCCTTTCCCATCAGCGTGGCGTTGGCGGAAACGCCCGAACGCAATCGCAATCCCGCAACCTCTCCCTACCTGGACCGCGCAGCTCTCTTGAAAGAGCATGGCGTGGAAGCAATGTATATGGGCGTGGGCGTCGAGCGCGTGGATTACACCAAGGGAATACTGGAACGGTTCCAGGGCCTCGAGCGCTTTTTCGAAAAATACCCCACCTACATTGGGCAATTCACCTTTGTGCAGATCGGCGCCCCCAGCCGAACCCACATCAAGCGCTATCACGATCTTCTGGCGGAAGTGGAGAGCCGAAGCGGACCGCATCAATTGGCGATTCCAGACCCACCAGTGGAAGCCCATCATTTATTTAAACCGGCATCATAGTCATCAGGAAATCCAGCGCTATTACAAGGCCGCAGACCTGTGCATGGTCACTTCGCTGCATGATGGGATGAATCTTGTTGCCAAGGAATACGTGGCGGCGTGCGAAGACGATCAGGGAGTCGCTGATCCTCAGCCGGTTTACCGGCGCCTGCCGGGAATTGCGCGACGCCATCATCGTTAATCCTTACGACATCGAGCAGTTGGCGGAAGCCATCCGTTTCGCCCTGGTCATGGATCCTGCAGAAAGAAGCGCGCGGATGCATCGAATGCGGCAAATCGTGAAGAATTTCAACATCTATCGCTGGGCCGCGGACCTGATCACGGACCTCTGTGAAATCCGGCTCGATTCGCGGGTGGAGGTGGGATAACGGCCCCCCGGAACAAACTCGCGACGGCCCCCGCCCCTTTTCGATTCCTGGCCGCAAGTGGTGAGACGGCTCCGGGCGACGAACCGTTGGTTGTTGCTGCTGGATTTTGACGGCACGCTGGTGCCCATCATCGACAACCCTGATGCGGTGAGCCTCGATCCACCTGCGCGGCGGGTGCTTCGCCGGCTGGCGCGACATCCGGGATCGCACGTCTACATCATGAGCGGACGAAGATTGGCCGATCTGCGGCGGCGGGTGAAAATTCCCGGCGTTCGCCTGCTGGGTCTGCATGGCTGGGAAAAGCGTGGCGCCCGCTTCCGCCCGAGCAAAAGCAGCTCTTGCGCCAGGCCAAGATCTGGCTCGCTAAGCACCTCCCCGCTCTGCCCGGCATTCGGGTAGAAGACAAGGGGTATGCGCTGGCTGTCCATTACCGCGGAGCCAAGCAACCGGCGGCGAGGTGCGCCCAGCAAGTCCTGAGGGCCGCCCGTAATCATTTCCGGCCTGGCCTGCGCTTGTTGAAGGGAAGAAGCATCTGGGAGCTGCTTCCCCAAGCCATTGGAGGAAAGGGTCACGCCACCCAAAGGCTCCTCAAGGGGATTCCCGATGATACCCTGCCTATCTTCATTGGCGACGACACCTCCGATGAGGCTGCCTTCGCAGTACTTCGGCACGGCCTGGCTGTTCATGTAGGGGGCGGCAGAAGAACCAAAGCGCACTTCTGCCTTCGCGACCCCGACGAGGTATGCGAGTTTCTGGAACGACTGGAGGCAGTGATGTCATCAAGGGAGCCCAAGGTGCAGTAAGGCCGTTTGCACTAACGTTTATCAGGGAATCGGTTGCCCGAACCTCGGTCCGAAGACCGGCTCTTATCTTCGGCTATTTGGCTTTGAAGCTGGCAGACACTTCCAGAGTCCCCCACTGGATTCTGAGCTTCCCTGTCCTGCCCGCCTTGCTGAGGGTTAGAGTTACCATTTCAATCGGCTTTGCCGCTTTCGAGGCTTTCAAAGGCACGAAATAGGCATCTTGCGACGGGTCGTGCTCGGTGCCCCATTGACCATGCTGCTTATTGAAAACCAGGTTCCAGGAATTATCCCCGGATGCCTTGGCAAGCCAAAGGCTGTATTCGCCGGCAGGGACGACGGCATCGACAAAGTCCAGATCGACGCCGGTCTTAAAGGTTGTGGAAGCGTCAGCCCCCAGACGCCAAACGCCCTGCGGCGGTAGCTTGCCGAGCAGATCATCGGTCGTGCGTCCCTTGAGCGAGGGGCGCCCGTACTCGACCGAAACCGTCTTGCCCTTCAGAGTTATCGACGACGTGCCGCGGGGATTGCCTTGCGCCAAAGCCGCGACCGCGCAATAGGCCGCCAACAGCACACTCAGCCATGCCATGCTAAATCTCCTCATTTCATCCTCCACGCGATGGTTAGGCATTCCATCGAACTAAATGACCACTAACGAAACCATCGGTTATTGCCCCGATGATCGTCTCGATCTGTGATGCCTGCTCCCATCTTTCCATCCCAACTTCGCCACCCGAGTCGCACAGGATCTTAGGCGGGAGCTAATCTTTGGATGACAGAATTCAGTCTGAAAACTTCGAATTTTTCCTGACCGGCTTATGCGGGTTGCAAGGCCAATACGAAGCGCGAAAGGACTCAGGTGAACGCGCACGCCTCCGCGGTGAATAGAACCGCCCCGCATTCCCTTCAATTGAGTTTTCCCCGATTGAAGTGTAAGGTATCTGCTCATTCCAGATTTTGAAATATTCGATGAGGAGTTCCTGTGATTCCACGCCGCCTGGCATCTCTTGCTAATAAACAATTTTTCCGCAGATGGATGGGCCGCCGGAGCGAACCTCCCATCGCGCAGATTACCTGGCGCTCTGCCTCCGCCACACTATGGGGGGCAGGATTGGGGGCAGCCACACTGCTCTTTGCCATCAGCGCGTTCGCCCAAAGCCCGGCCCCGGTCGCCAAGTGGACCTTTGATTCCGGTTGCGGCCCCGTGGTGCGGGAAACGGTGAGTCAAACCGATGACCAAGTCGGCGGATTCTTTAAATGTGTCCCCGGCGTTTCCGGCAATGCCCTGCGGCTCGATGGTTACACGACGAGCCTGACGCGCAAGGCGTCGGCTGTGCCAAAATTAAACGGAGCGTTTTCCGTTGAGGCGTGGATCGCGATTGATACCTATCCCTGGAACTGGGTGCCGATTGTGGGTCAGGAACTCGACTCGCAGACGGGATACTTCTTTGGTGTCGACGCCTTTGGACATTTGGGGCTGCAAGTGGCCGCAGGCAATATCTGGCGAAGTGTGACCTCGATGGAACAGATTCCCCTGAAGAAGTGGGCTCATGTCGCGGGCACATTTGATCCGAACCAGGGACTGGTCATCTATCTCGATGGCAGGAAAGTTGGAATGCTGGCGGTGACGGGAACGCTGGACCCCGCAGAAAATCAGGACTTGATCATCGGCCGGGTTCGCGAGCCGCAGATTCCCTTCCCTTCGTTTTCGATCAGCCCCCACCATGCGGCGTGGTATTCGCTCGATGGCATTCTGGATGAGGTTGCGATCTATGACCAGAGCTTGAGCCAGGAGCAGGTTCAACAAGGCTATGAGTCCGTGCACGCTCCCGCCGGCGAGGTCATCCCCTGGCCGGTTCTTCCCTCGGGGCCGCCCGGCGAAGGTCCGTTTGGAGCGTTTTACGCGACGCTGAAGTTTGAAGACACCTGGGACCGGATGCGAAGAATCGGCCCGGATACCGATGTCGTTGTGCGCTTCGACGAGTCTCCAATGCGCCTGGTCTTTTGGCAGGGAACCAATTACATCCCCGCCTGGGTCACCGAAAACGGAAAGTGGTTTACCGACGAGTTCATTGAATCCTATTCCGAAGGCTGCCCGAACCACGGCGATTGTGAGCCGATGTCCGACAAGCAGGCGCGCTACTCGCACGTGAATATTGTGGAGAGCAGCGATGCGCGGGTGGTGGTCCATTGGAGGTACGCACTGGCGGAGCCTGAACACTATCTCGGCGCCAACCCTGACCCCTTGACCGGGTGGTTTGATTGGGCCGACGAATACTCTGGACGGTCTATCCGGACGGAGTTGCCATCCGCAAGCAGGTCCTGCACCCGACCGACCAGTCGCAGAAGTACGAATGGCAGGAGACAATTGTCATCGACCAACCCGGGCAGATTCCGGACGATAATCTCAACCTCGATGCCGTCACCCTCGCCAATATGAAGGGGGAAACCGCCATCTATTCGTGGAAAGCAAGAACTCCGGGAGTGTACGGCGATACCCACCGTCCTCTTGCCATGAATAAGCCGGATCAAGCCAATATTCAGGTGGTCAATCTGAAATCAACCTGGAAGCCTTTTGAAATCGTCTCCCCGGTTAATGTTCGGATCGAACCCTTTCACACCGACCGTGCGTACTTCTCCTTTGGCTGCTGGACCATTGGCCGGTGACGCAAATTGCTTCCAGCGGAAGATACTGTGTCGCGCCGGACAGGGCGTCGCATTTTTCGCTTTCTCACCTCTACTGGGACCCTTATGCGACGGATGAAAGCTCCATCACCAAACTCCTGATGGATGGATTGACGACGAAACCCGCCTCTGAACTCGTCCCGCTGGCGAAATCGTGGTTGTCGGCTCCGTCGGCCGAAGTTGTGGGCGAGGCATTTCGGAGCGAGGGATACGACCCTGCTCAACGCGCGTTTGTAGTTGCGCGAATGGGAGCGGCCAAGCCTGCGACACTGACGTTGACTCTGGGCGCAAGCGAGTCTTCGCCGGCCGTGAATCCCGCCATCGTGGTCAAGGATTGGGGCATCGAAAAGGCTCAACTCAAGATTAACGGCAAGCCCGTAGCCTGGGGAAAAGATTTTCCCCGTGGATTTTCAAGAGGCTCGACGGCACGGACCTGGTGGTCTGGATTCGGCAGACTTCGACAAGTCCAGTGGAGATTTCACTGATTGCGGAATAAGAGAAAGCCCAATTGGACGATTGAGGTTTGCGTTTGTTACATTAGCGTCGTGCAGGGCGCACCACGAGTGCCGTAACCCAAGATGGAGGATCCAATTCGATGTCGAAACAAGAAGAAGCCGCTCTGATTCTGAAACTTTACGAACTGTGCAAGGAAGACTCCATGCGCAAGGCGCGCGACTGGTTTCTTCGGGATTTCCATCCGCACTCGATAGCCGACTATAACCAATCGATGTTTAGCGAGCACAGCGGGCAGTTGCGCGTAGTGGTGCACTTTTGGGATATGGCCGCAGCGCTGGTCAACGCCGGAGCCATTAGCCTGGACCTCTTTACCGATACCCATGACGAGCACATCGTCGTCTTCTCTAAAATCGAGGCCGACCTTGGAGCAATCCGCGAGAAATTTGCGCCCGACTTCGCGGTCAACCTGGAAAAGCTGATTGATGCGGTACCCAATGGCCGGAAGCTTGCAGAAGAAGTTCGTGAACGCATGAAAGCTTTCAGTGAGCAGTTTGCGGCGAAACCAAAGACCGACCGGCCAAGTTGGAAGTGAATCGACGCAGAGTTGGGCGGGGTTTGCTGAGGCCAGTTGGCTAGCTGAATGCGCTGGAATGGTACGCCTGGCAGGATTCGAACCTGCGACCTTTTGCTTCGGAGGCAAACGCTCTATCCATCTGAGCTACAGGCGCACACGCTT
>CAVTDA010000048.1:0-24901 GCA_963733285.1 uncultured Acidobacteriota bacterium | reverse complement strand
TCTCTTAGTGAGGCGTAATTACAGTGGGCCATGAGGATCAAACTCCATCGCGTGCCACTGCCATTTCCTCAATGCTGCGGTAGTGTATTCCAACTTGCGAATTGCCCCAAGAGCTTTCAGCAATTGCAAAGGAATGATCTTCAGGGGGAAAGGCCACGCAGGGAGTCGTCGTGCAGGGTGTTCCGCCCATAAGGCTTATGGCGGGAAATTGACAGATTTGCAAAATGTGGCGAAGGCAGGGACGATGCCCGCGCGCGCGATGGGAGGGGCAGACTTCCTCCCGGGGCTATTACGCCGCGAGAGCAAAATCCTGCACGGCCTCGTACATCGCAATAATGTTGGCAGGTGGAACATTGGCCAGCGTGTTGTGAACCTGCTGGAATACTAGACCCGCCATGGGGACTCAGCGCCGCAATCTGCCGGTTGACATGCTGGCGCACTTCTTCCGGTGACCCTGCGGGCAGAATTGTCTGCGTGTCGCACCCGCCCCCCCAAAAAACCATGTCCTTTCCAAACTCTCTCTTGAGTTCCGCGGCATCCATTCCCGCGCAGGAGATTTGAACCGGATTGATGATTTCCAGTCCCGCGTCAATCAAGTCGGGCAGCAGCTCCCGCACGCCCCCGCAGCAATGCAGCATCACCTTGACGTTGGCAAGGGCTTTGGCCCGGCGCCACATCACCTCGTGGCGCGGCTTGAAAAATTCGCGGTACATGCGCGGCGAGATTTGCGGCCGCTTTGCATTCCAAATCGTCGCCAAAGCCGATGATGTCGATCGAATCTCCAACCGCGGCGATGTAGTTCTCCAGATTGGCAAGATACATCTCCACGAGGTCGTCCAGGAATTTGTGCGCCCGCCTGGGCTCGGCGCCGAGCAGCAGGAAGAAGTTATCGTTTCGAAAGAGGAATTGACCTGCCTCCAGCAGGTTCCCTCCAAACGCCCCGACGATGGCCCGCGTGGAATTTCCGCGCAGCTCGGCGGCTCCCGCCTGCAATTGCGCTGCATCCACCCAGGGACCGGGAGGGGCTCCAATGGAATGCCACATCGAGTCCGCCATGGCTTCGGGAATCGTCTTCGGGCCATCCGCTTCTGCCAAGGGATAGTAAGTTTGCTCGAAATAGAGCGCGCCTGGGGGCATGTGCCCGATCACTTTCCCGCTTTTGGATCGAAAGACCCATTTTCCATCGAGCCTCTCGGGCAGGGCCCAGGCCGGCATTTTGCATGGTGTTCCGTCAGGAAGGGTCCAGTCAGCCCAACTGGCTTCGTCCAGCGCGAACCCGCGTCCCAGATCGATTACGTCAACACCGAATCGATCCAGGACGTCTTCATCGACGATCGCCAACTGCTGAATCGGGTCATAAACACGGATCGCCTTTTTGGGCAGGCCCATGTAATCCCGCAAACGCGCATAGGCAATCGCGGCAATTCCCGATGAACGATGGCCTGAAAAGTCGATGGGGATACGATCCGGGTCGCGGTGGTTACACGCAGCGAGAACTCGCTCTTGAGATGTCATGGCAGTGACTCCAGTGCAGGATTGAAGGGCAGGATACCGGCTTCGCGGGCATTCAACGACGCCTTCCCATTGTTTGTGCGAGGGTCAAACTTCGGGGTAAAGGCACTTTCAGAAGGAATTATAAGACAATTCAGTTGCGTTATCTATTATGATTTCTCGCCGTGCCATTCATCCTTTTGGGCTTCTTCAATGCTGAGGTGCTTCCTCTCCAGGCGGCCAAAGCGTTGTGTCGGAATGGTCCCCACGGGATTGTGCTTGTACTCGTCCACACCGCGCATCAAGTAAGTCTTGAAATGCGGGTTTACCGACAGATCGCACTTCACATTCGTTCCCGAGTATCGAATCGTAAAGCCGATTCGCCAGCGATCGGAATGATTGGCCGGCGATCCATGAATCATGCGGTCGTCATGAAAGGAGATCTCACCGGCTTTCAGCGTCAACGGGACGGCTTCATCTTCGCGGAAACTGCCGCGTTCAAGCTCAAGGGTGAGAACCGAATCCGTCTGGGAAGAGCGTTTGTGTTTGATCAGACCGCCCGATTGCGAGCGCGGAATTACCTGCATGGCGGCGTTACCCTCGTCGGAGTCGGTGAAGGCAACCCAGGCGGTAACGGAATTGTGCGGCGAAAGCGGCCAATAGTAGGCGTCCTGATGCCAACCGACCACGCTGGGATGGCGGGGGGCCTTGGAAAAGAAATTGGATGCCCAAAGGTAATAATTGTGCCCGAGCAGGTCCTCGACGTAATCAAGAATCTGGGGGTGAACGCAAATGTCGTACAAAAAGCGGCTGGCCTCATGCCACTCGCGGATCTCCTTGTCATCCTCGCCTGGGTGCAGGTATTTCAAAATCTCCCGGTAGCCTGCGTTCAGCTCCGCCACTTCCGCAGGCGAGTAGACAGGCGGGAGGCCGATCAGATACCCATTTTCTTTGAAGAACTGAACCTGGGATTGCGTAAGTCGGTGTCTTTGAGGCGCTGCTGCCGGCATGGCAAACCTCCTAAGCGCAGAGAAAATCCGTGAATCAGAGCAGTGACAACATGCGAGACACTTTCGAGCCAAACTTTCATTGCAACGACGAAACCGAACAGACGGCGCTGAATCCCTCGCAACAAATCAGACGGCTATGCTGAAAGTAAGCGCTACACCTGAATCGGCAGGGTCTTCAGCATGCGCGAGTTGGGCTTATGGATGTCCCAATCCGGTTTCTCGCTGACCAAGCGAACGTGGGGAAGGCGCGCCACCAGCGTGGAAAAGACCACCTGCCCCTCGGTGCGGGCAAGCAGTGCGCCCACGCAAAAGTGCGGGCCCAATCCAAACGCAATGTGCCGATTCTTCTCCCGCTGAATGTTGAATCGGTCAGGTTCAGTGAAGTAATCAGGGTCGCGATTCGCGGCATTGAGCATCTGGAAAGCCATTTCGCCGGGCTGCAACTTCTTGCCGCCCATTTCAATTTCCTGCCGCATCAAACGCGGTTGGCGCGCGACGGGACTCTCGTATCGAAGCATCTCCTCAATTGCGGGAGTCAGGAGCGACGGATCGTCCTTCAAAAGCTGCCACTGGTCAGGGTGGCAGAGGAGAGCCCACATCCCGTTGCCGATCAGCGATGTCGTGGTTTCATGACCCGCCACAAGGAGAGTAATGCAGGTATTGACCAATTCGGTCTCGGAAAGCCGCTCGCCTTCCGACTCGGCTGCCGCAAGCTCACTGAGAAGGTCTTCACCGGGATGAGCCTTCTTCTCCTTCAGCAACGCGCCGAGGTAGCCGCGGATTCCCAGAATCGAGTCTTGTGACCGCTGAAGGACTTCCACGGGAGGCTTGTTCACTCCCTGAAACGCCAGCACGCCGTCCGCCCAGCCTTTGAAGAGATGGACATCCGCCTTGGGCACGCCCAGAATCTCCGCCAGAACGGTGACCGGCAGAGGGATCGCGAGATCCTTAATGACATCCATTCCGCCAGCTTGCAGCGCGGCGTCAAACGCCTCGTTCACAATTTCCTGCATACGCGGACGCATCGCTTCCACGACGCGGGCGTTGAACGCCTTGGTCACCAAAGACCGCAGCCGGGTGTGGTCGGGCGGGTCGGAATGAATCAGGCTGCGCTGGCGATAGTGATCTTCAAAGATCTGGAATCTTGAACGGGTCTCCGGCGGCAGGTAGGCAACGGCCTTCGCCAGCCGCCCTTCATTGGAAAAATGCGCCGTGTCCTTGAAGGTCACCACCATGTCGTCGTATCGCGTAAGAATCCAGCCGCCGATGGAGTCGCTCCAATGGACGGGGTCTTCTGCACGAAGCTGCCGCAAGAGAGGATAGGGATCCTCCATGAACTCTCTTGAGACCAGCATGTCATCCAGCGTCTTCTCAGAGGCAAATGGCATAAGCGTTCCTAACCGGAATGCTCACCGCACGCACGATGCGATGATGCTTGAATTTGCGAATTTCCCGCGCAAGGGAGGCAGAGCTTCATCCTCAATGTCGCCCGGTAAATAACATAACGCCGGGGCCCGTCGAATGCAATCGCGACGCCCAATTTTCGATCGAGGGAATGTGCATCATGGAGTGAGGATGAACGAGGAAAGTCCCATGGCAATCGATGATTAGGGCGCCAAATCAAATGGACCGCCGCACTGAAGGCGGATTCCCCAGCGAAGCTCATTGCGATTGATGTTCTTCTGTAGATTCAATCCGCGGACGTTCCGCTTGCGTTTGGGTAACAATATCCCCCAGGTGCCTGATTGAATTGGCAAGGGCCTCGACAACAGCAGGATCAAATTGTGTTCCGCTGCAACGGCGCAGCTCTTCCACGGCCTTGTCAAAGGTACGCCCGGACTTGTACGCCCTCGCGGAGATCATGGTATCGAAGGCGTCCGCCACCCCGATGATCCGTGCGCCCAATGGAATGTCCTCCCCCTTCAATCCATCCGGGTAGCCTGTTCCGTCGAACATCTCATGGTGATTCCTCACCATTTTTCGAATTCGTTCGATGACCTTCACTTTAATGGGTTCCAGGATCTTTTCCCCCAGGACGGTGTGGGTTTTCATCACTTCGAATTCATCCTTGGTCAGGCGCTCGGTCTTATTGAGAACCGACTCGGGCACACCGATCTTGCCAATGTCGTGCAGAATTCCGCCCAGTCTCACTTCTTCCACCTGGGACTCGGGTAGTCCCATCTGATGGGCGATTTGAGCGGCTATGCGTGAAACCGATTGCGAATGGCCCTGCGTGTAGTGGTCTTTGGCATCAATCGCGAAGGCGAGGGCGGTCACAATCTCCAGCAATGAAGGCGCTTCGTGGAGGTTCACCGGCGCCGCGGATTGAAATCTGCCGAGATAGTGATCAAAAGCTTCCGGGCCGGTGGAGAACATGCGTTTCATGGTGACGCCCAGGTAAGCCTCGAGCAGCTTGCCCTCCCAGTCGGACTGTGCCGCGGCAGGATGGAGCGTGGCGATCCGAACGCTATTCCCCTGCTGATGCTTCGCGATGTACATTCCGGAGTCGGCAGCGCGAAGAATCTCCTCCGGGGTTGGACCATGCAGCGGAAATGAGGCAATTCCGAAACTTGCCGTGACTTCGCGGGCGGCAAGATAAGTGTCGGATTCAATCTGTCCCCGCAGTCGTTCCGACAAAGTCTCCGCCTGGTCGGTACGTGCGCCGGGGAGAAGGATGGCGAATTCATCTCCTCCGTATCGCGCCACGACATTTGACTGCCTTACGTGGTCGTTAAGCAGGGTGGCGACGGCAGTCACTACCTTATCCCCCTCCATATGACCGTACCGGTCATTGACCTGCTTGAAGCCATCCAGGTCAATCATGATCACGGAAAATGTGTGCCCGTCGCGTGTCGATTGCCGCCATTCACGATCCAACGATTCCATAAAAAATCGATGGGTTTTCAGACCGGTCAGGCCGTCGGTGATCGCCTGCTCCACCGCACTTTGGTATGCCCGGGCGTTGTGCAGGGCAACGGCGAGTTGGTCCGCAAGGGTCCGCAGAGTAAGCACGTCGTGAGAAGAAAAAACATCCGGCCGTTTGCTTTCGAGGCTTAGAACCCCCATCAGCTCTTCGCGATACTTCAAAGGCAGGCTGAGGGCGGAGCGAATGCCAGGATAGTACGCGACGTAGTGGGGGTCTTTGTCAACGGAATTGGCCAGCACCGGCTCACCGGATTCCGCGGCCGCGCCGGAAAGGCCTTCACCCACCCGGATCCTTCGCCCGATCAGTTCCGGCCCATACCCCGCTTCCGCTTCCACAACCAATTCCTCGCTGCCCTGCGCCATGATCTCGATGCGTCCAAAGTCATATCCGAAGGAATCGCGAATCTGCTGGCAAATCGTGGGCAATAGCTCCCTGGGGTTCAGGACCGCGTTCGCCTTGCGGCCCAATTCATTCAACAGGGCCAGATGGCTGGAACGCTCCTGCTCCCTCTTGAAGAGCCGGGCGTTTTCTATGGCGCTGGCGGCCTCTTGCGCCAGGACTTGAACCAGATCGAATTGCGTCTGATTGATGGCATGCTCACGCTGCATGTCAGCCAGGGACAGGACTCCGATCGTTCCATCCGAGAAATGAAGGGGGACCCCCATCCACGACTTGATGTCAGGATTTACCGGCGCCAGCTCCAGTCGCCGCGTGGTTCCCGAAATATCGCTGGGCACTATTAAGGGCTGGCGGGTTTGCTGCACATGATGCGCGAGTGAATTTGCCGGGCCACCTTGGGACTCCCCATGCGGCCCTTCGTTCTCAAGGGGAACGATCACCTCCAGTGCGCCTTCTGGCGCATCCTGCAAGGCCAGCGCGAAGTTCGATCCACCCAGGAGGTCCTTCAATTCCGTTCGCAGAATTTCAACCTGGGCCCGCAAGTCGACGGTGGTTCGCAGAGCTTCACCGACTCGCTGGAGGGTCTTCAATTCACGATTGCGCCGCTCCTCCGCCCGGTTAAGCAGCCAGTTCTCAACTGACACACTCACCTGGTTGCCGATCGCCAAGGCCACTTTCAACTCTTGCGGATCAAATTCCCGCGAGCGGCGGAACCCTGCCATCAACACGCCATATGACTTTTCGCGAACCTGCATACTGACAACAATGAGTGTCCGCAGCTTCTCCCGTCTCATGACCTCGCGAAATTCATGGAAGGAAGGGTCCCGCTGCCACGCCACACCCACCTCCGACCGGCGAAGGTCAGGGAAGACCATCAACGCTCCCCAACGTTTGCCACTACCAAGCAGATAAGTGCGAAGGGGTTCCCGGCTCAATTCCTCGATACCTTGGGGAGAAATGCCGCGCATGCTGCAATGGATTTTCCCTTCCCCGCCCTCTTCTTGAAGCAGCACGTAGCCCTGGTCTGCGGAAAGCATCTCCAGGACGCCACGCAGTGAGTGGTCCGCTATTTCTTGGGGATTACGACACTCGGAAAGTTCTTTGCCGAAAAAGTGCAGGCTGGAAAACCAGAAGACCTCGGATTTGCGGCGCAGCGCTTGCTTCCGGTTGCGCCACGAGGCGATGAGCATCCCCACCAGTACCAGCGCAATCGCCAGCACGACAAGAAGAAGTGTAGACCCCGGTCCGGTAAGATAGTTCCCCATCGCAGTCAATCGAAGCGAGGAATCAAGTTAAGACCTCGCCCGTAATGCCGCCGCCGTTTACTGTATTTGCTATTGGCGGGCGCGTACTCGAGGGGCTCTGTGGGATTCATTTTGCTTCGGCTGAACGGCATCCCTGCTCCGGACAGCCTTGCTGCACTGCTCTGTGCGGACTATACGACACCCCACTCTACCCGTCAATCAGTGTTTAATAAGACTTCTCATTGGTAGTCCAGCCGACACGAGGCCCCAGCCGTTTCGTTCCCCGAGCCCGCGTAAAATGGGAATAATTCGACGGGGGGTGCACCGCGAATAAATTCTCAACTCCACTGTGTAGAGGTTACGCGGAGGGTGGCAAATTTCCGCACGCTCTCCGTGACCAGACGCTCATGGCACGAATGGGCAGCTTTTGGTAAGTATTGCTATGTCTACAACTTAGTCATTCTGAAGTAATCCACATTTTGGCATGACACCTGCACTAGGCCTATGATACTATCGCTTTCCCGCACGAGGAAAGAGACCGTGTTCTCAACGAAAGAAACTAAATAAACAGGAAATTCAATTGCAATGGTGAAACAGAAAGCCGCTGAGCGCCCAAAGGCAGAACGGAATATGTCCCCTATGGCAAAAAAATCTCAAGAGGGTTTAGACCGCGCGGAGCGGTTCCAGGTTCGGATGCCGGTTCTTTATCGAGTTCCCGACAGTCCGGAATGGCATGAGACCCAAACTGAAAACGTAAGCCATACGGGCGTTCTTTTCCAGACGAAATCCGTCCTGAAGCCCTCGACCCTCGTGGATGTCAGGCTGGAGGTTCCGCCCACCAATGGCGTAAATGGGCAGTGCTGAGGTTATTTGCAAGTGTGAGGTCGTGCGTGTCGAGAAGGAACACGGCAAAGCCAAATGGCCGGTATTGGGATTCGCCAATTCGCAATTACCGGTTCACCCGCAAAGAGGAACCCGAATTGAAACGATAGCCCTCGAATCGCCCCAGCGTTCACGTTTGAAACGCTTCTCACCCCCCGCAACATCGTGCAGACCGCCTGCTATTCAAACCAGAAAACTCAGTGAACCCGCGAAACACCCCCGCTCGCCCGCACGGCTCTCTACGGCCGCGCGAGGGAAAACATTTGGCTTGAGGCGGCGGGCTGGGCTGAAGGCGGCGGTTTGAGTGCGTAGTTGTGGATCGACCCGCCCACAGCAGCGCCGATGTGGACAATGGAAACCCAGCGTTCGAGCGAGTGGTGGCCGGTGCGATGGCATAGGTACGAACACCGATTGAGGCCGCGGTTCCTGCCAATTCGATTCCCACAAATAAAGGCTTGTTATCCACGATGGAGTTGGTCAGCAGCCATTCGATTGTTGCCCTGGTCGCGAAAGTGCCGCGTGGATGCATAGTCCATCATGCGCGCCGCGCCGACGCCGGCGAAGAGAAGGTCGTTCTCCTTGTCCCAGAACTTGTGCACGGGCGGGGTGGTCCTGGGTTGGGCAGCCGTGCCGGCAGGTGGAAGCCGCGGGCTTCGAATTCTCCTGCGCCAGGATTCCTGTCGAGCAGGCAAGCAGCGCGGCCAGCAAGAAGAGGACACTCTTGGTCATGATCAAATCACTTTACATGCTGGATCGAGTGCGCGCCACTCTCTTGCGCACCCAGCGGCCGGAAGCCCGCGCGACTAAACTCAAAGGCATCGCAGCAATTCATCCAACGTGTTCTGAACACCCTTGTAAGGATCACCCGGCCCGTCAAAGGCAATCGTGTAAAACCTTTGAAACCAGCCTGCCTGGCGATTTCCACGGCCTGTGGGAGGTCGTAGGCCGCCTCATCCCCTTGCGCGCTTGACCCGACTCCGCCGGCATGGCACTCGGTTGGAGCCAGTGACAGGAACAGCTTCAACCCCTTGGCGCGGGCCTCGTCGTTGGGAAAGTTGGCGAAATTCGGAAGCGCACCGATGCGCCCCGGTCCCACCAGGCGGATAAGTTTTGCCAGGTCTTCCGGTTGCGCATCGGCAAAGCCATTTTGATTTTCCACCATCACCCGAACACCTTTGGTTTGGGCGTACCCCGCGACCACTTTGTAGGATTCAGCCGTGCGCCCAAGATTCTCCGGGTCGACCTTGCCCGGTCCAATGCTGACCGACTTCACGCCCAGATTGTGCGCGATATCGATCCAGGGGTTGACCAGCTCAAACGCCGCCAGCCGGGCTTCCCGGTCGGGGTCGGAAAACGTTCCCTCGGGGCCGCACGCATCGATATCAATCGCCAGATTCACCACGCTCGACCCGGAATGAATCAGCATGTATTTCATCTCGTGCAAGAAGGCGGGTTCCATCGAAGGAAATTGCGAGGCGCAAAATTCAAAATGCCGGACGTGATAGCGGTCAACAATCATGTCAGGAAAATCCAGCAGCGCCAGCATCTCGCCGGGCAAATTGAAGTCACTTTCGCGCGTGGCGCGAAAATAGTTATGCAGGCTCCAGGTGGAGATGGCGATCCGGTCGAGTTTTGAAGGCGTGGGGGGTGCATGATGGCGCCGCCGGTTCTTGTAGGCCAATGCGCCGCGCCCGCTTCCGAGCGTCACCGCGGAAACGCCGGCGAGTTGTGCGAAGAATTCACGTCGAAACATAATTCGTAGTTTCCAGCGATCAGGGCTCGGCCACCCGTACGCACCTTCGCCGGCGGATGAAGTCTTTCTGTCTGCTCCTCAATTCGTGGTCGCTGCCAAACGCCTACTGCTGCTGGCTCGTTGCGGTTTGTCCTCGGCGATCACACACGACGCGGAAGCCATAATCCGCATACTGAAACGTTGGGGGTATGCTCGACCGCGCCGCCACCCGGCAGGCCTTCACATGATGGCGCCACGAGCCCCCACGTGAAGCGCGGCGCTCGCCCACCGCCGGCCCCGCGGGATTGTGCCGCGCCGAGTGAGTGAGTAGTCGGCCTTGTACAAGTCCGTGCACCACTCATGCACATTCTCGCACAAGTCGAAAACCCCGTAAGCATTCGGCTCGCCCTTGCCGACAGGCAGCGGGCCGGCGACTTCCCCGCCCCACCTTCGCTGATAATCCGCCCGTGCCTGGGGTTCTTCATCACCCCAGGGGTAGAGCCGGCCGTCCACGCCACCCAGCGCGGCGCGTTCCCATTCCGCCTCGGTGGGCAGGCGGTAATTGTCGCCGGTCACCTCGTAAAGCCACTGGCAATATTTCTGTGCTTCCACCCAACTGACGGCAACAACGGGATGGTCGGGATCGTTAAATCCCGGCTGATTCCAATGGGAAGGCGCAGGGTGCGCAGTGGCCTGCATGAAAGCCTCGAAGTCGCGATTCCGCACTTGAAAAATCGCCATCTCAAATGCATCCACCCAAACGCGGTGGACGGGGCGTTCATCGTCGCGGCCCCGGTCACAACCCATCAGGAAATCACCGGCGGGAATCGCCGCGCACACGGGCTCGAGATTTGATTGGGATTTCAGTTTCTGCGGAAATGCGTTCTGCGAATAGAGGCAAGCGAGCTCCCGGGCCCTTTCATTCATGGGGAGCCTGGCCATGCCTGAGCCCGAGCGATGACTTCGTTAAGGAAATGGCCGGTGCGCGATACCCCTCCGCCGGATTACTGGGCCTGGTAGGATGCTAGAAATTGCTCTCATTCCGTCGGCATTCATCTTCAGTTTGCCGGAGTGAATGAACTCGTCCTTCAGGTTTTCGCGATAGATCTCAAACTGCAGGTCGCGCTTCTGATCCAGCAGCTCCTCCGTGATCTGGTCGCGTTGAGCGGCAAAATCCGCCTCATTGGCAGGGGTGTGCGAAACCACCTTGAAAAGCACCTGATTCGTGCCGGCGGTGATGACGCCGCTGACTTGTCCGGGGTTCAGGGTAAAGGCATCGTTCAACTGGGAGGCGCTGCCGATGCCTTCCACATACTCGCTGGCGCTGAAGTCATTGCTCTCTTTGGGGGTCACGCCCAGCGATTTCGCAGCCTTGTCAAAATCCTGCGTCTTGGCGAGTTCCGCAAGCTTCTGAGCCTTCTCCTGCGCCAGCTTGATGGATTGATCGTGGCGGTAATCTTCCTCCACCTCGGCCTCACTTCGTCAAGGGACGGAATATGCTCAGGGACGACCTGCGCCAATTGGATGATCGCCTCTCCCCGGGGAACGGAAAGGGGCGTTCCGACCTCATTGACGCGAAGCTGGAAGGCCAGATTTTCAAACGCATCGGTTTTGCCGAGGTCCGGAATGGCCTGATTATATTTGAATAGCGGCGACAGTTTGGGCTCCAGACCCGCTTTGCGGGCGATGTCATCGAATTGCTGGGGTTGGCCTTGGCCTGGGTGACCAGACTGTCTGTCAGTGCCGCCTGGGCATCGGCCACGCGCTGTTTTTAATTCCCACGGCAATGGAGTTTTGCACCTCATCGAACGACTGCAAATGGGCGACCTGCTTTTCCTCCACCTTGATGATGTGGATGCCGTAGACGGTTTTCACCAGCCCGCTAACCGCGCCGGGCTTCAGCGAAAATGCCATGGAGTCAAACTCCGGAACGGTCTGTCCGTGTACGAGCCAGCCCAGTTCCCCTCCCGCCTGCGCGGTGCTGTCCTCGGAATATTTCTTGGCGAGTTCGCCGAAGTCTCCCCCGGCGCGAACCTGGTTTAGCACGTCGGCGGCGGTCTTCTCAATGGCTGCCACTTCCGCAGGCGACTTGCCGGTGGTCTTAAACAGAATGTGCGCCACCCGGACGCGGTCCGGAACGCGGTAATCTCCGAGGTGTGCGGTGTAGTATTGACGAAGCTCGCATCATCCGATCTTAATTTCCGACTTCACGCTGTCGGAATCGACCATCACGTAGCGCACCTGGCGCTGCTCGGGAAGTTTGTAGTGCGCGGGGTCCTTTTGGAAGAAGGCGGCGAGGTCTTCCGGCGTGACCTTCACTTCCTTGAGAAACTGGCTGGGATCGAAAACACATAGTCAATCTTGGCCTTGGCATTGCGGTGGCGGAATTGCGCCAAAACCTCGGCGGGCGTCACCTGCACTCCATCGGTCACGACGCTGCGAATCTTCTCTTCCAGCAGGCTTCTGCGCAGAAGAGCTTCAAACTGGCCCACGACTGGCCGGTTTGTTGTGCCACCATGTCAGCCGCCTTATCGGAACCCACAAAGTTCCCGTCCGGGTAAAGCCAGGGAATGCGCTGAAAGGTCTTGAGGATTTCCTGGTCGGAAACCTCCACCCCCATCTTCTTGGCCTGCTGGATCAGAATCTCCTCCGTGACCATCTGATCGAGGACGCTGGGTGCGACCATGGGCACCATTTTCCGGTCAAAGCCCATGGGAGAGTTTTTAAACCGGTCGCGGATCATCTGATCGAGGTCGGCGCTGGTGATGGGCTCGCCGCCAATTGAGGCCAACACGTTGCCCTCGGGCCGCGAGGTGTCACCCCCGGGGAGCGGCGCCATCACCACCACCATGCTCAGGGATACGATTCCCAGGAAGAAAATAAGCAGGTATTTCTTGACCGCGTCTCGATTCTTGAATAAGGCAAACATGAAGGCTCCTACGGAATGGCCAAAACCTTTTCATTATAGAAGAGATTGAGCTATTGCATCAAGGATGGGATGGGGCGGAAGTCGCGCGAATTCCTTTGGAGTGCGGCCGCGAAGCTGCCGCCTTGGTTTGCGGTCGCAGCTCGTATTGAGTGTTTTTACGCTCTGCCCGGCAAGGCGTTTTTTGCCTTTGCTCTTGGGTTCGCTTGGAAGGAAAAGGCGGCAGCTTCGCGGCCGCACTCCAAGCGTTTTTTCCCCAACCTCAAAAGCCCCGATTTTCCGAATGTCATGAACGGAATCGCGTGTTCATACACCCGGGCACCAGGGAATCATATCCCTTTCGCCAACCCTACTTACCCTTCAGGGCATCATCGATGGCTTGATAATACTCGTCTTCGGAGGGCAGGCCCACCATCATTTTGCCGTTGATAAACAACGTCGGCGTGGAGTTGACATCCAGGCGTTTGGCCTCTTCCTGGTCGCGCTGAATGCGGGGAAGTGACGCTTTGGCAGTCGAGGCAGCCGGCCAGTTGAACGCGGTCGAGGCCAGCCTGCTCGCCATAGCTCAGCAGCGTTTCGCGGAGATTGGCGATGTTAATGAGCTGCTGATTGCGAAAAATCATGGTGCGGAGTGGCACGTAGGTGGAAGGATTGATTTCGTAGGCGCACTGGTCGGCAATCGCCGCGGTGAAAGACCAATCGTGCATGGGCAGCGGATACTCCTTGAAAACCACGCGCAGCTTGTTGCCGTAGCGCGGAACGACCTTGGTTTCAAGGAATTCGTGCATCCGGGCGCAGGTGGGGCATTGCAGGTCCGCGTACTCAACGATCGTGACCGGAGCATTGGCCGGCCCCACGGAGGGCTCATCATGCAGGGAAATGTTACGCAGCGCCTGTTGACGCGGATCGAGGGTCATGTTGTAGAGATCGCTAACCACGATGTGCTTTCCATCGCGCGCAAGCAGGACGGTGCGATCCTGTTTGGACTTGCCGTTATCGATGGTTAGAGTGGCCTGCTTGAATTCCAGGGAAGCCGAGGGCTTGAACGGCCCAACCGACATCTTCACCTCGGGAGGCGTCTTGAAGACCTCCTGAATGCGCTTGACCATTTCCGCCGGAGTATCCTGCTGGATGTCGATCACCGCAACGGTGACGACGAACAGGAATCGGCCGTCGCGCGAAACCAGGAGTTCCTGCGGATGGGGAGGATTCTTGCCGTCATCCACCATCATCACCGCGTCAAATAAGCCGGGGCTTACCAAGGACGGCTTCACTTCAGCAAACGTCAGCTTGACGGCATCGGGGACGCCAAAACGCCCGCGAACATATTTCATAATGCTATTTTTCCTGGCTTCACTGAGGGTCGTCGCGGAAGCCGTCGGCTTGCTGCCGGTATGCGTCGCGGTGTGTCCGGAGGGGTGGGGGGCGGGAGCCTGGCCGAAGGTTCCCTTTGTGCTTAGAAGCCCCAGAATCAGAATTACCGCGAGGAACCTTGCCTTTTCAATTGTTTCGCTCAAGTGGCTTCTACCCTTCCGGAAATGAATTTGCCCCGAAGCAATAATTCTATTGAAAACGTGTCACGCAAATCAAATCTGGATTTTCCGCGGATGCGGACGGGGGGGAAGGCCGGACCTGCACCCGCGCTCGAAGGGAGGGAGGATTCGAGCGCAGGCGACAGGATTCGAGTCAGGAGAGGCTGGAAAATCAAGCCAGCGATCGTCTTCTACTTGCTGGCCGGAGCAGCGCACTTTGCCAGCGAATGATCGTTGGCTTTGTAACACTTGCCGGTATCGTTCAAGTCCGGCTTGCCGGCAGCGACATGGCAATAGGTGCATTTCTTGCCTTCCTTCTGCGCGTACGCCGGCTTGGCTGGAAATCGAAATCAAGGAACCACTCAGAATAGCCAGCGCAACCAGACTTGAAACAACTTCATGGGATCCTCCTCGGGAAACAAATTGTCTTTCCGAACTATCGAATAAAGCCCAAGGAAAACCCGTGCAGCTTACCACCAACCCTCGTGTCACTCAAAGCGGTTCATGACTTCAAGGGATGACGACACTTCGCCTGCCGCCGACTGCCAGCGACTCATCAATTTCCGCCTGCCAATCTCATGCAGAATCTTGGGGTCGGGCTCGTCCATGGCCAGCAGCGCATGGCAGGCATTGCAATCCTGCGTGATTTCCTTCCCGTCTTTCGACTTGTGATTGCCATCGTGGCAGCGGAAGCAGCCGGGAAAATCGGTGTGGCCAAGATTGTTGGGATAAGTCCCCCAGGTGATGTTCATTTCCGGAAAGACGTTGCCCTGATAAATGTACAGGATCCCTTGGCGGCCTGCTTCGATCGCGGCGCGCTGGGAATTGTAAATGGCGAAGTAATTCTTCCGGTAGTATTCGCGCAAAGCTTCGGGCAGTTCGGTCTCCGCCGCCAGGCGGCTGCGATATTTCACCTTGAGAAGCTCGATCGCCTCTTTGTGAATGAAGGGGAGCTCGGGACTGATGCGGCCCGCCGCCATTTCCCGGTTCACGGCGTTTTCCGGCATGTCGAAGGTGTGCGTGGGCCGGTTGTGGCAGTCCATGCAATCCATCGTGCGGCGCTCACCGTGCGCCACCAGGTCCGCTTTGGGCGGAGTATCCGTGGAGGCGTACTCCGTCACCGTTCCGTCCGCGTTGCGATAGCTCACCCAGGGAATCTCCTGCCGCTTCGCGTCAGCCGGGATGTATGTCACCAGCCCCAGATGGCGGCCGTGAATTCCAATCAGCTTGCTGATCCGGATTGCGCCCACCGATGTGGACCAACAGGACGGTTTTGGTGGAGGAATTCTTTTCGTCGTCGCCATATTTCGTCTTGATCACCAGCTTGTCGCCGGAAAAACGCTCGGGCCAGTGGCACTGCTCGCAGGTTTCCCGCGCCGGGCGCAAATTGTGGATGGGCGTGGGGATGGGCCGGGGATAGAGGTTGAAGGTCACGGCCAGAACCTGGTAGCTGCCGGAAAGCTTGGAGCGCACAAACCATGGCGCGCCCGGGCCGATGTGGCACTCCACGCAGGCCACGCGCGCGTGAGGCGACCGCTGATAGGCCGTGTATTCGGGGTCCATCACCGAGTGGCAGGTCTGGCCGCAAAACTGGGTGGACTCCATGAAGACCGTTCCCCGATAGGTGGCAAAGGCAAAAATCGGAAGGTTGATGGCGGTCATGACGAGCGATGAAGACCGCCGTCCGCCGTATCCCTGATTGGAAAAATCCACCGTGGGATAGGTGGTGGGAAGCGTGCCCAACCGCCGGAACTTGCGGAAATCCCGGTAGATGCCGAGGGGAATCAGGATCAACCCCAGGGCAAAAAAGGGAGGCAGGATCATGAAGATGATGATGCCCGCGTAGGGACTTGGCTGTAAGCCCAGGAGAACAAGCGCAAACGCGAAGACCAAGGTCACACCGGTCGTCGTGGTCAAGATCACGCCCGCCCGGCTGATGGCATTCTGACTGAGATATACCGCGGGGCAATCAGCCCGCGCAGCTTATGAGCGAATCCGGATTCCTTTTTGTTTTCGGGGTCAGGCAAAATTAGAATCCAATCTCTCCTGCGCAAATTCATGATCGCAGGATGAAACTTCTCCCAGAATTTTCGAAAAGCCCAAAAAATTTAATGCGCGAACCGGCGGGTGGTTCCAGTGAAGTCATTGTGCCGTCGCTTAGACCGATTAACGCATGATTTCAGTGGACATAAACCACTATCAGCGCGCCCCAAGAAGCCCCGTCGCCAGTTATGCCTAGCTTATTATCGGCACGCCCCAAGAGACCCTTTTGCCGGTTACTTAGTTTACGCCCGGCGCACGAGAGTGGGGCGGAAAGCATGCTTCCCCACCCTCATGGCCCGTGCTGCGATTAGCTCGCTTTGTATCCGTCCAGCGAGTGGTTGTGGTCCTTATAATACTGTCCCGCAGGGGTAAGTTCTTTCATTTTCCCTGCCGGATGGCAAAAAGTGCAGCCCTTACCCTCTTTTTTGGCGTATTCAGGCTTGCTCATGCCCAAGGGCAACGTCATCACAATGGCAAATACAAGCAAGAAGACTACTTTGACGATCTTCATCAAACTAACCCTCCTTAAGAGACGGACGCCAATCCTTATAGACTTTTAGTCCATTATGACCGGCTCCAACTTCCTCAAAGCATTCCGATTACCACGATCCTACACTGTTTAATTTTTGTACACATAAGATTATGTGCGTCTTATCTTTCCCCGTTACCGCTCGTACCTGATTGCAAGGAAACCATTTGCGCGAAATCTCCGGATTCCGTGCGGAAAATGACTCATCATGCTTCAGCACCGTTCATCACCGCGCCCCATTCTGCCGATAGAAAGCAATGGTTGTATCTCCATGATCCAAAAGGGTCAATCCTTTATGCACTTTGTCACTCTTCTTAATAGCGGCAGGCCGGCGAAATGGCATGACGCTTGCCCTTATCACCTGCGAGGGCGTCAATTAAGCGACATTTAGCCCAATTTTGACCCCTTATTATTTCCCAAGGAAGCTGTCCATGAATCTGGTTGTCGTAGGAATCAGTCACAAGCAAGCTCCGGTGGAGGTTCGTGAACGATTTGGTATGAACGAGCGCCTGATTCCGGATGCCCTGCGCGCGATTCAGGGCCAGCCGGAAATCGAGGAAGCGGTCATCATTTCCACCTGCAACCGCGTCGAGTTCGTCCTGATTGCCTACGAGAAGCAGGACGCCATGGCGGCCTTCCGGCGATTTGCCGAATCGTTTTATGGGATTCGCTTTGATGATTTCGCCGCTTCGTTCCACGTATTTCGCGAGGAAGAAGCGATGCGATATCTCTTTCGCGTAGCGTCAGGTCTGGATTCTCTCGTTGTGGGTGAGCCGCAGATTCTCGGGCAGGTGAAGCAGGCTTACTTTCTCGCCAAGGAAGCCGAGACGTGCGGCAACGCCCTGGAAGTGGTTTTTCATCGCGTCTTCAATACCGCCAAGCGCGTACGCACGGAAACACATGTGGCGGAAGCTCCGGTTTCCATCAGTTCCGCCGCGGTCGAGATGGCGGAGAAGAGCTTTATGGGCGGACTGCGCGACAAGACGGTGATGATCATCGGCGCCGGGCAGATGGGTGAACTCGCCGCCCGCCACCTGGTTTCAAAGGGCGTCTCCACCGTGCTGGTCAGCAATCGCACTCACACCCAAGCAATCGCTCTGGCGAACGAGTTGCGCGGACTGGCGATTGAGTTCAGTGAAATCTGGCAGGCGATGCGCCAGGTTGATATCGTCATCAGCTCCACCGGCGCCCTCATTACATCATTACGCGGAACGACATGGAACGCCTGATGGCCGAGCGCCAGGGCCGCCCGCTCTTCCTGATCGATATCGCCGTGCCCCGCGACGTTGACCCCGCGGTTTGCGAGGTTCCGGGATGCACGCTGGTGAACATCGATGGTCTGGAAGAAGTAACCCACCACAACCTGCATGAACGCGAAAAGGCCATGGAAGCCGCGGGTCAGATTCTGGATGAGGAGATCGAACTCTTCCGCGCCCGCCAGGAGCAGTTAAACGTCGTGCCGACAATCGTCTCGCTGAAGCGCCGCCTGGAAGAAATTCGCTCCACCGAGATGAAGCGCGTCCGGCACCTGTTCGGCGAACTGAGCCCGGAGCAGGAAGACGCCATCGAGGCGCTGACGCAAGGGCTGGTCAACAAGATTCTGCATACACCGTTTACCGAGTTGAAGCAGGCCGCCGGCCGGCCCGACCGCTCGGAATTCATCGGCGTCGTGCAAACCATTTTCCACCTGCAAGAATTCTCACCGACTCGGCCCGCCCGAATCATAAATTGATCCGCAATCATAACCGCTGATAAACGCCGTCCCGGTCACGGGACGGCGGCCCTTCCTTTTTCTGGCCTTATTCCGGACAGGATTGATGGGAGATTTACCGTGAAGCACGTTGCCGTGGACGTGATCAGGTGAGATCCGGCTCGCTCTTCGCGCATGTTGGGCCGCATACAGACGCGACAATGTATACGCGAATTTGTGAATCAGCGGAAAGATTGTCTAGTAAACAAAGTTGGATACCTGATAAAATTACCTCGAATTCGGCACATAAAATCCAAGTCGTGCCTCTGCAAACAAATGCTCATAACCCACGTAGCGCTCAAGAACTGGCGTAATTTCCGCTCGATTGATGTTGCGCTGACCGACCGAGTTTTCCTCGCCGGACCCAATGCGTCAGGCAAATCGAACTTTCTTGATGTATTCCGCTTTCTGCGTGACATCGCGAAACCGGGTGGAGGGCTGCAGAAGGCCGTCAGTGATCGGGGGGGATTATCAAAGCTTCGCTGCCTCGCCGCGCGTGAACACCCTGATGTTGAAATTGCGATCAGTCTCTCCGAGGCAGCAAATCAGGAACCAACATGGAAATACGCCATCGGAATCAAGCAAGAATCACGCGGATACCGCCAACCGTTTTTGGCATATGAGCGAGTTTGGAATCGAGACATCCTATTGTTAGACCGACCAGATGAAAACGATAGGACAGATTCACTTCGGCGTACACAAACACACATAGAGCAAATCGGAGCCAATAGCGGGTTCAGAGAAATCGCAAAGTTCTTTGAATCAGTCCTCTACCTTCACCTGGTACCGCAATTAGTCCGCCATCCGGAGATATATTCGGGAAGGGGGGATTTAGAAGACCCGTTTGGCCGGAGTTTTCTTGAGCGAGTCGTAAAAACTCCTCAGAAAGTTCGGCGTTCGCGGCTTAAGAGAATTGAAGGTGCTTTATTCCAAGCTGTCCCTCAGATGAAGGGCCTAATTGACGTTCAGGACGAGAGTGGCATTCCCCATCTTGAAGCAGTCTATGAACACTGGCGACCCAAAGGAGCCAAGCAGCGTGAAGACCAATTCTCTGATGGCACGCTTCGCCTGATTGGTTTGCTGTGGTCAATGCTTGAAGGGGAATCCCTTCTTTTGTTGGAAGAACCTGAATTATCGCTGAACCCCGGGATTGTGCGCAGGCTGCCGTCACTTTTGTATCGAGTGCAGCGGCAGAGAAAGAGGCAGATCATCTTGAGCACACACAGCGCAGATTTACTTTCCGACCGGGGAATTGGGGGAGAGGAAGTGCTCCTGTTGACTCCCAGCGTCGAGGGCACAAGGGTTGAGGCTTCATCTTCGATTAAGGAAGTACGGGATCTGCTCGAGTCAGGTTTGAGCATTGCTGAGGCTGCGCTTCCCCGAACCGTGCCTCGCGATCTTCAGCAATTGGACTTCCATTTCGAATGACACTACCGATTCCGATTCAACTTGCAGTGGAAGACGACCTCAGCGCAGCAGTCTTGCAGAAAATTCTGGATGACTCTGGGCGACCGTATGTAGTAGGAACGTCTTATATCGGGCATGGGTTTGGCTATCTGCGCAGGAATATACGCGGCTTCAATGCTGCTGCGAGGGGAACACCGTGGCTTGTGTTGGCTGATCTCGACAAGATTGAATGCCCACCAGAACTAATCAGCACATGGCTGCCGAACCCTTGCCATCCCAATCTTATTTTTCGAGTTGCGGTCAGAGAGGTGGAAGCTTGGCTGCTCGCGGATCGGTTAGGCTTCGCGGGGTTCCTTGGCATAAGAAGAGAGCTAATCCCGGTGTATGCAGATGATATTGAGGATCCGAAGGCGTGCTTGATTGACCTCGCCCGTAGGTCCGCCCACCGAGACTTGCGAGCCGATATAGTTCCCCCGCCGGGAAGCACACGGCGGATCGGGCCAAATTACAATGGACGGTTGGTGTCGTTTGTATTGAACCGCTGGCGCTCCTCGGAGGCTGCGGAATCCTCACCAAGCCTCAGAAGAACCATGGTTGCTGTAGCAAGATTTGTTCCAACCTGGGCGGACTCTCAAAGCGGATAGTGTGATTTCTTGCAATAAGCGAGCAAGTAGCCATAAGAGTAGTTCCGTATTTTGGAACCACTTTGCGGCATTCAACATGTCAGAATTTCTCCAATACGATATTGCCAATTCAAGAACCGCAAAATAGGAAAATCCGCGCTCGGCTTTGCATGCCCGCCCACTTCACGCCCGGAAAAGCAGCAGAGTGTCTAAAGTGCGATACTCTGGGCTACAAACTCATGCCGTCGGCCCAGTCGCCGCGGCGACTGGGCCCTGGTGGGCATGATTGCTCGCAACAAGGAACGATGAGCAAGCCCTTCTTAATGGCCGGGGTAAACAACAGCAAATCCACCCGCAAGGAGAATGTAGAGCCGACCTTGAGATCGGCACAGAATCGTGTCACGGGCATCCTGCCCGTGGAGGGGCATGGCCAGGATGGCCATGGCACGTCGATGAATGCTGACCTGAAGGTCAGCGCTACGGCTGGCGATGTTCGCCGCCACAGCGAAATAAAATCCCAGGCTGGGTGCAGATGGTGTATATTTTCAACCGCTGCCGGCCATTAATTACATCCTGTTTATTACTTATTTGAAAAACGAGACAGGGACGCCTTGCGATGTTGTTTGGCCATGGCAGTTTAGAGTCATTGCACAGGTAACCGCGCCTTCGGGTGAAGGCGTCAAACTGAATCTCGCAATGTTAACGTACCCCACAAGGGTATCGGACAATTCTGAAGAGGAGCCGTCGATGAAACTATCCCGGAAAATGCTTGCCGGAATTGGATTGCTGCTGCTGTTTTCAATGTGCGCATACAGTCAAAATGCCCCCCTCACCAAAGATACGGTCATTCAAATGGTGAAGGCGGGTCTGCCCGACGATGTCATCATCAGCAAGATTAAATCGGAACCCAATCTTCCCAACCTCAGCGCCGACGATCTGATTGCGTTGAAGACGGCGGGGGCGAGTGATGCGGTGATTCGGGCGCTGCTCACGCCGGCACCCGCACCGGCCCCAGCGGCCGCGCCCGCGGCACCTGCCGCTCCGCCCGCTGCCCCATCCCCAGCCCCGGCGGCAGATCCGGACGATCCGATGGCGCCCCACGACCCCGGGATTTACCTCATGACCACCACGCAGGATGGCAAGCGGACAATGGTGTTCATTGATCGGGTGGGGGCAGGGCGCGAAAAATCACATCGGGGCTTTGTCAGTTCCTCGATGAAGGCGGAAATCCCCGGTCCGCGTGCGGCCGTACGCACCGCGACCGCGAACCCGGTCTTTTATATGTACTTTCCACCCAGCAGTAACATCGGAGCCGAGAGCTCAATTTCCAGCCCCACGCAATTCTCCCTGCTTGCTCTGGATGACAAAAAGGACCATCGGGAAACCGCCGTGGCCAAGGTGGGAATGTGGGGAAGCATCAGTCTGGGTAATGACGCAAAGAAAACATCCCTGTTCAACGCTGAAAGGATACACCCCTACGCGTACAAGGTTTCTACGTCGGTGAGCTTGAAACCCGGCGAGTATGCGTTCATTGCGACAACGACGATGGCGGGCTCGGCACACGCCGCCAATGCCGTCGTGATTTACGATTTCGGCATCGATGGCGGCGGCAGGTAGACGAAGCTCCAAGCGCGCCTAGGTGATGGCTCTTTTGCCGGTGAGTCCCACCGTAGCGCCGGTCTTGAGGTTGGCACGGGCTAAATCAACGTCAACGCGTGCTGACCTCAGGGTCACCGCTACACCGGCTTGATACCTCGGCTCGCTACGCCCGCTGACGCTATTCCCTCAGGTGTCCGCTGCCGCATTCTGTAGCGCGGGTGTCTCCGATTTCAGGAGGCCGATAGACTCCATCGGAGTCCTCACATCGGACCCCGCCCGCGAAATCGGGACCTCGCCCATGCGCGGACTTTTGAACCGCGCCTTTGCACTCCAATCCGCCAAAATCGTTCGGAATTGGCCCTCAGCCGGCTGCGAAAAGAAGCCACCGTGGATTTTTCCCCGCCCCAGCGGATTACAATGATGGGAATTACGGCGAGGTGGCGAAAAGTCGCCGTTCCACCGCCGGGCAAGATTTTCCCGTCAATTACCCCGGCATGAGTTTCGCCGCAATCGCGGCGTCGAGAAGGAAGCAACGAATGCGCAATCACCTTGCGGAAATCGATCTTGCGCTCGCCGGGGGCGCGCCGAAGATTGTCCCCTTCACTTTTTACGACCACATCTTTCCGCCGGGCTTCGATCCCGCGCCGCTGCAAGCACGGGGCATGGCCATCTGCGCCCGCCGCATGGTCTATCGCAAATATACGCCGAATGTGAAGGTCACCAAAATTGACGAAAAACAGGGCCGCATTCGGACAGTCTACGAGACTCCGGTGGGCACGGTGAGCGCGCTGCACCGAACTGCGGCGCTGGCGCTCGCGCCCGTCGAGCATCCCATCAAGACGCGCGACGATTATCGCGCCGCGCTCTTTATTGTGCGGGATGCGTGCTACGAGCCGGATTACGAGCGCTTCCTCGCCGCGCGCGCGAAATTGGGCACGGCGGGCAAGGTGATCGCGGAAACCTGCTACGAGCCGCTGCTCGATATCGAGGTGAACTGGCTGGGCCAGGAGCGGTTCTGCTACGAGGTCGCGGATAACGCCGATGCGGTGCTGGAACTGCACGCGGCGCTGGCGGAAAATCATCGGAAAATGTATGACGTAGTCGCGGCGAGTCCGGCGGACTACATTCTCTATGGCGGCAATGTGGTTCCGGAAATTTTGGGGCCGGACCGTGTGCACCACTTCGTGATTCCCTGCTGGAATGCCTTTGCCGACCGCGTTCACGAGCGGGGCAAGAAATTGGGCGATCATCTGGACGCCAACAACCTGCTGATCATGGACATGGTGGCTGGCAGCCGGCTGGATTTTGTGGAAGCTTTTACGCCTCCGCCCGATTGCAACGTGACGGTTGCAGCGGCGCGCGCGGCGTGGCCCGATAAGCGACTATGGATCAATTTTCCCTCCAGCGTGCACCTTCAGTCCGTGGAAACGATTCGCGAGGCGACGGTGGAAATTCTGCGGCAGGCCGGCGATCGCAAAGGCTTTCTGATGGGGGTTACCGAAGACGTTCCCGCCGAGCATATCGAACGCAGCGTCTCCGTGATTCTTGAAACTCTGCAGGCCTGCGCGGCGTGACCGAATGCGCATCTCACGCCCCCGTAGAAACCGTTTACATCTGTGAGCAGGTTCGCGCGAAAATCCTCTGGCCATACCCAGAGATACCCCTGCAAAACCCACTTTTTCCGCGCCCCACCCGGGCTCCATAATTGTTCTGCCGAACGCCCCAGTTGGCGGTATACTCCGCTCTTCCCCCGGGTCAAAATTCAAATCTGTATCAAGAACAACGGAGGAATCAGCGATGAAGAGACTATTTGCAGTGGGATTCTGGGTCCTGGTGCTCGCTCCTTTGATGGCGCTGGCGCAGAGCCCGTTTGAGGGAACGTGGAAGATCAACGTCAGCACGGCGCAAATGCCGAAGAAGCCGGATGTTTACCTGCTTCAGGACGGGATGTATCAATGCCAGACGTGCGTGCCGCCGCTCGCCTTCAAAGCGGATGGCATGGACCACAAGGTGACCGGCTATCCTTACTTCGACACGATGAGCGTCAAGGTGGTGGATGACCGGACCATCGAGCAGACCAACAAGAAAAACGGGAAGGTGGTGGGGACGGCAAAAATGACGGTGTCGGCCGATGGAAACACCGCGACGTTTGTATTCAGCGACAGCAGCGCCACCAACGGCGCGCCCGTCACCGGCAAGGGAGAAGATGTGCGCGTGGCCAAGGGTCCGGCGGGGTCGCACGCGATTTCGGGCTCGTGGCGAACTTCCAAGGTGGAAAGCGTCTCCGACAACGGACTCCTGTTCACCTACAAAGTGGAGGGCAATGTCTTGAAGATGACGACGCCGACCGGGCAATCCTACGAAGCGAAACTCGATGGCACGGAGGCGCTGTACAAAGGCGATCCGGGAACCACCAGCGTTACGATCAAAAGTGTCAGCAAAAACATCATGGAAGAAACCGACAAGCGCAATGGCAAGGTGACGGCAATTTCGCGCAGTACCGTGAGCGCGAATGGCAAGACGATGTCCATCGCCATCACCGACAAGCTGCATGGAACCACGATGCAGCTTACGGCGGATAGGCAATAAGCACAGAGCAAGATTCGCGCTCAGGGCCACCAGAATAGGGCGAATTGCATCAGTGTATCTAGCGGGGATATCCTGTCCGCTTCCGCACGTATAATTTAAAGGAATCACCGAACCCGGGGGTATGCCATGAAAATTACTGGAGCCAACAAAGCTGTGAGGTTTGCGGTGCCTGCGCTCGCGCTGGCGGCCTGGATGATTCCGAGCCCGACGCTGAGGGCG
>CAVTDA010000047.1:0-23415 GCA_963733285.1 uncultured Acidobacteriota bacterium | reverse complement strand
GTAACCAGCGCCTTGCGGGCCCGGTCTTTTCGCCAAAACCTCTGCGACCGCCAGCGCGGGAAAAATGTGCCCGCCGGTGCCGCCAGAAACCATGAGAATGCGCGTGCGTCCGCTCGATGCTCCAGAGCCGAAATCTGCGATTCTGCTCACGCCTTCTTTGCGTTCCTTTGCGCCTTTGCGTCTTTGCGTGAAATCGTCTTGTTTTTCACCCTCCCCTGAATACTTTCTCAACTTGCCTGCTGAGAAATATTCAGGAGAATCCCCACCGCCACGAGGTTCACCAGCAGCGACGACCCTCCGTAGCTGACAAACGGGAGGGGGATGCCCTTGGTGGGCAACAGCCCCAGCACGACGCTCATATTCACCAGCGCCTGTCCCACAATCATGACGGTCAGGCCAATCGCCAGCAGCCTGCCAAAATCATCCTTGCACGCCGCACTGGCCCGCAGTCCGCGCAGCAGGATGACGGCAAAAATCGTGAGAACCACCAGGCAGCCCAACATGCCCAATTCTTCACCCACGACGGAATAAATGAAGTCGGTTTGCGGCTCCGGCAGGAAGAAGAGCTTCTGTTTCCCTTCCATCAATCCCACTCCGGTAATTCCTCCGGTGCCAACCGCAATGTACGATTGGATGATCTGAAATCCCTTTCCCAGGGGATCCGAATAGGGATTGAGAAAGGCCAGAATGCGATTGTGCCGGTAGGTTGAATGGAAGATGAGAACATATAGGGGCAGCAGCGCCGCTCCCCCGGCAATGGCGAAGTAACGAAGCTCCAACCCGGCCGCGAAAAGCATCGCCGACAAAATCAGGCCCATTGCCAGCGTCGTTCCCAGGTCGCGCCCGGCATAGACCAGAGCCGCCATCAAACCGCCAATCAGGACAATCGGCGCGAGCGTGTGCTTCCAGTCGTTCACCTGGCCCTTCCGCATGTCCAGGAAAAAAGCGAGGAAGAGCGCCAATACGATTTTGGCGAATTCCGAGGGCTGACAAGCTCACCGGCCCCAGGTGAAGCCACCGGTGCGTGTTGTGGCTGCGGTTCACAAAGAGCACGGCAACGAGCAGGATGAATTCCACGGCCGACGGCAGGAAAGACCACCATCGGTTTCGAAAGATGCCGGTAGTCCACATGCATCAGAACCGCGACAGCAACCAGCCCCGCCGCAGCCCATGCCAACTGCCGCAGCAGAAAATAATCTGCGCTGTCATACCTTTCCGCCGCCATGACCGCCGAGGCGCTAAAAACCATCAGCGCCCCGAACAACACCAGGGCCACAACCGAGCCAAAGAGAATTCGATCGGATTGTAGCTGTCGAGCCATAGAAAGAGTTTCGAAGCCGCGCCCGGAAAAAAACTGTTTGCTAGAAATGCCGGGTGGTAAACGGTGCGGAAACCACCAGGGTCAGGATGCATAGGGCGAAATATTAATTCGCATTGCGCATCATGATTCACTGCCGCCGAATAACTTGGGTTGCTTGGCCGACTTTCGACCGCCTTTGCCCGATGATTTAGCCCCGGACTTCGGGTTTGGAGTACTCGTCCCGCTTCCGGACCTGGCCACGGGGCGCGACTCAAAAGGCATCACTTCGTCGTCGAGCGCATCCTCGCGGCCTGCTGAAACCATGATGATGGGCTCTTCTTCCGGTACGAGTTGCGATTCCATCCCGGGCAGGTCCGCCGCTCCAACCTCATAGACGTAACTCAATTCCACATGATGTGGAGCAGACGGTCCCCCCTCGCCGCGTGCGGAGATCGCCAGTCGCTTGTTTTCATTGGAAGGTGCTCCAACGCGGCCGGGCCGGGTTGATCGGTCAATCACTGCTTCGGGCTTCGTCCTTTCGAACATCAAGGGCTTGGAAGCTGGCGGCGGCTCGACGGCTGCTTCCTGCGACGATTCAATCGCGGAATCCGACGGCCTCCCTCGCGATGAAACTTCCGGAATAGCCTCTCCCTGAGCTTCTTCTTTAGCGGCTGGCGGCGGCTGAGCACTCAAAGAATCAGACGCGGATTCAAGCCGCTCGATATTCCCGGCCGGCGCAGATTCGGGAATCGCTTCTTTCGGCGATGCGGGGACGCTCCATCCTCGCACCGAAGCAAGTTCTTGCGCGCGTTTCCGGGCGGCGAGACGTTTCTCTGCCGCGGTCTTCTCCGGCGATGGGTTGGGAGAAATCTCGACAGGCGCTCCCTGCACTGGCTCCGGCACGACTCCCTGAGCCGCGGGCTCAATAGGCTTTGGCGTCGTTTCACGTATCGGCGCAGTGGGGCGTTCCTCGGGAGTTTTCTCCACCGGAACAACCCTCGATCCGGGAAGTGGCATCAACTTGGGCCGCCAGGTTCTTCCCGCAGCCGAATCGGCGGCAAGCTGATGGACCAGGGTTTTGAAGACCCGGCCTCGCTCTTCATAATCATGAAACTGATCGAAGCTCGAGCACGCTGGCGCGAGAAGAATCGTGTCTCCAGGACGCGCGCGGGCAAAAGCCTCGTAGACCGCGTTTTCCAGGTCCCCCGCGAGGAGCAATTCCGTAGATCCGGAAAGTTGCTGGGCAATAATCGGAGCAGCAGCGCCAATCAGCAGAACATCCCGCGCGCGCTCTTTGATGAGCGGAATCAGAGGCGTGTAGGGAGCGCCTTTGTCCTTGCCGCCGAGAATCAGGTGGACTCCGCGCTCAAACGCGCCGAGTGACTTCAGCGTGGCGTCAACACTCGTTGCCTTCGAATTGTTGTAGAAATCGACGCCCTTGATTTCCTGGACGAATTCCAGTCGATGCTCCACCGCCTTGAATTCGCGCACGGCTTTCCGGATGGCGGTAAAGTCCGCTCCCAGGAGGCACGCAGCGGTTGATGCGGCGAGCACGTCCTCCAGGTTGAAGTCGCCTTTGAGCCTCACATCGCGCGTCTCGAACAGCACGCGCTCCAGATGACCCACGCGGTAATAGACCTTGCCACCGGCGGCAAACACTCCCTGGGGAAGCTCCCGGGTGCGGCTAAAGAGCACCGGTCGGCTCTTCACCGTCGACCGAAGCCCCGCTACCCAGGCATCGTCGGCGTTGAGCACGGCAAAATCCTGTCCGCCCTGATTGCGGAAAATCTGCCGCTTCGCTTCCGCATACGCTTCGAGATTCGGATGCCGGTCCAGATGATTGGGCGAAAGGTTCAGCATCACCGCCACGTGCGGGCGGAATTCGTGAATGCCTTCCAGTTGAAAACTGCTGAGCTCAGCGACAAACTTCGTCCCGGCTTCTGCCTGGTCGACGGCGGCGCTGAGCGGGTTGCCGATGTTTCCTCCCACAAAAGTTGGAAAGCCCGAGGCCTTGAGCATGTCGCCAAGCAATGAAGTCGTTGTCGTCTTGCCGTTTGACCCGGTAATTCCCACGACCGGACCCGGCAGGAACCAGGAGGCCGCTTCGACCTCGGGATAGACAGGAATTCCGCGCTCGCGAGCGGCCTGAAGTTGCGGCAGGTCCCAGGGCACTCCCGGGCTGATCACGATCATCTCGTTCTTCAGGAAAGTTTCCGCCCGCTGCGCCCCGAGTTCCAAGCCCACCTTGTCCTTCAGCAGCTCGGGCAGCACCTCGCGAAATTCCGCAGGCGGCCGGTTGTCGCTCACCGTCACGACTGCGCCGCGGCGCACCAGTGCCCGCGCCACAGCGAGTCCACTGCGCGCGAGGCCGACCACCAAGACGTGTTTGTTTTGAACTTCCATCGTTGAATCCAGGTGTCTGGCGCCGGCTATCAGGGAAAATCTTGGCGCCTGACACCTTGCACCTGACACCTGACACCTTTCCAGCCTACCGCAACTTCAACGTCGTCAGCGCGAACAGGGAAAAAATCAGCGCCGCAATCCAGAAGCGCACGATGATTTTCGATTCCTTCCACCCGCAAAGCTCAAAATGGTGATGCAGCGGGGCCATGCGAAAAATGCGCTTCCCGCGCAATTTAAACGAGCCCACCTGGAGGATCACCGAGAGCGCTTCCACGACGAAAATTCCGCCGATAAACGGCAGCAGCAATTCCTGCTTCACCAGCACCGCAACGGAGCCCAGCGCGCCTCCCAATGCCAGCGAGCCGACGTCGCCCATAAAAATCTCGGCGGGATAGGCGTTGTACCAGAGAAAGCCCAGGCTGCTTCCGACCATCGAGCCGCAGAAGATGGTCAACTCGCCGGCGCGCGGCAGGTGCTCAAGATCGAGGTATTCGGAGAATACGGCGTGCCCTGCCACGTAGGTCAGGACGGTCAAGGCGGAGGCGGAAATCAGCAGGCACCCAATCGCCAGGCCGTCGAGTCCGTCGGTGAGATTGACCGCGTTCGATGATCCCACCAGGACCAGAATAACAAAGAGCAGAAAGGGAAGGAATGCCAAAGGGAACGTCCACGGATTGTGCAGCAGCCGCGTGATGAGAAACGTCGGGTGCAGGCGTTTGAAGAAAGGGAAACTCAGCGTGGTCGAATATTCCCCGCTCGCTGCGAGAAAAACCAGAATTATTCCAAAAATGAAGCTGACGAGGATCTGAAGCCAGAATTTTCCGCGCGCCGTCAGCCCCAGATTCTGCTTGCGGAGGATTTTCTGGTAGTCATCCCAAAACCCGATCGCGCCGAACGCCACCGTCGTGCCCAGAACCAGCCACACGAAGAGGTTGCTCAAATCCGACCACAGCAGCGTGGGGACAACGATGCAGAGAACTATCAGCACTCCGCCCATCGTCGGTGTGCCGGCCTTGGCGTGATGAGCCTTGGGGCCGTCCTCGCGAATGAACTGGCCAATCTGAAATTCCTTCAGCTTGCGAATCAGCCACGGTCCCAGCGCCATGGAGAGAAACAGCGCCGTCATGCTGGCGTATGCAGTTCTAAACGTAATGTAGTGGAAAAGATTGAAGACGTGGAAATCTTGGTGCAGCTCGGTGTAGAGGTAGTAGAACATAGCTCATTGCTCGGGATCAGCAGACCGGGATTTCGCGTCGCAGTGAGGGCGGAAAAGTTTGTCCTGAAGAACCGACCCTAGGTGCTTTTTTAAGCATCTGGTTTTTTGGATTTCCGAAACGGCACTCTGGTCTTTCACCGGAAACTTTCTTAATCACTGGGCACCTGCTTCTTCAGCATTTCGATGACCGTTTCCAGGTGCACGCCGCGCGACCCCTTGACGAGGACCACATCCCCGGGTGCGATCAGCTCCAGGCAGCACTCGCCCGCCGATTTTGCGTCTTCGAAAAATTTCGCATGGGTCGCCGGAACACCGCCTTCGACTGCGCCTTCGACCAAAAATTTCGCCGCTCCCTGCACGCCAAGGGCCCAATCCACGCGGCTTTGAGCGCACTTGATCCCCACCTCGCGATGCAGCTCCGGCGAAGAAGGCCCCAACTCCAACATCTCGCCCGCCACCACAATTCGGCGTGATGCGCGCGGCCACTCGGCGAGTGCCTCAAGCATTCGCTCCATGGCCAGCGGATTCGAGTTGTAGCAATCGTTGATGACGGTCACGTCCCCCGGGAGTGTAAGAATTTCACTCCGCTGATGTAGATTTTTGAACTCCGCGAGAGCAATCTGAATTTCCCCGGGCGGAATGGAAAAAACGCTCGCCGCAGCCATCGCCGCGAGAGCGTTTTGAATATTGTGGCGCCCGGGCAGCGGCAACGTGAATTCGGAAGTCCATTCCGGACTCCTCACGCTAAACAATGTCTCCGCGCCCGTTGACTGCCTTACCTCCGTGGCCCGGAATCCCGCCTTCTCCGAAAACCCGAAGGTCAGAACTTTTCCCGGAAAATCTTTCCCAAATTTCGCGCACGCGCACGTCGTCTTCGTTCAGGATCGCCACCGCTCCGGAGCCCGTGGTTGCGAGGTAATCGATCAGTTCGCGCTTGGCCAGTGCGATGGCGTCGACGGAATCGAAGAACTGCAGGTGCGCTGCGGTGACGTTGGTCACCACGCCCACTTGCGGCTCGGCCAATTTTGCCAGGCGGGCAATCTCGCCTGCCGCGGACATGCCGAGTTCCATCACCGCCACATCGTGCTCGGGCTCGAGCGCCAACAGCGCCAGCGGGAGGCCGTAATCGTTATTCAAATTACCCGGCGAGCGCAGCACGTGCAGCCCGCGGCTGAGGATTGCGGCCAGCATCTCCTTCGTCGTGGTTTTTCCCGTGCTTCCGGTTACGCCGACGAGGGGTTTGCCCCAGACGCGTCGAACCCGGTGGGCAAGCGTCTTCAGCGCCTCATGGGTATCGTCAACCGCAATCAACCCGGATTGCCACGCCGGCGAATGCCATTGCGCGCGAATGCCGACTGCACCACCGCCCCCGCCGCGCCGCGTTCCAGCACCGGGGCGACGAAGTTGTGTCCATCGAACCGCGGACCCTGGATCGCGAAAAAAAGCTGCCCGGGAAGGATCGATCGCGAGTCAATCGAGTAGCCCGTCGCCAGACGGCTGGGAGCGCCGGATGATGTTTCTAATAGATCCGCCACCTCCCCCAAAGTTAGTCTCATTGTCGAATGTCAATTGATGATTGCCGATTGAAAAGCATCGTTTTGATCGATTGTCGGCGGAAGAACTGAAGACTCTCAATCGACAATCATCAATCGACAATCGGCAATTACTTGTACCCCATTTCCGCCAGAGCCTCGCGCGCCACTTTCCGATCGTCGAAATCAACCTTTCCGTCCTTAAGGACCTGATAGGTCTCGTGCCCTTTGCCCGCCAGAACCACCATGTCACCCTCGCGTGCCTCCTCGCAAGGCTTTGCGGATGGCGATGCCGCGGTCGACTTCCGCAATGTATGGCTTGCCCGTCCGCTGGAGCCCACCAAAGCGTCCGCCATGATCAGCAGCGGATCTTCGCTGCGGGGATTGTCCGAGGTCAGGACGACGTAATCGGCCACGTCCCGGCCGCCTCTCCCATCCGTGGACGCTTGGTGCGATCTCGCTCGCCCCCGCAGCCAAACAGAACGATCAAGCGGCCCCGGGTTAATTCCCTCGCCGTCTTCAGCACATTCTTCAGCGCATCATCGGTGTGAGCGTAATCCACGACCACCATAAACGGCTGGCCCTGGTCAATTCTCTCGAAGCGGCCCGGCACGGCCTGAAGATTGGCGATGCCTTCTTCAATTCTAGTGCTGGCAATTCCCATGGCAACCCCTGTCGATATCGCAGCAAGAATATTGGCCAGATTGGCGCGGCCCAAAAGCGGGAGCTGATTTGCAGCTTCCCGCCCGGGGTTTCAATCGTGGCTTCCGTCCCGCGGCGCTGGAGGTAACGTGCGAAGGCATCACCTGCGCCTTCCCCTCCAGCCCATAAGTTAGATGATGCGCCAACGGCAAATCGAGGAGCCGGGCCCCCCAGGGATCGTCGGTGTTGATGACGGCCCAATCCGGTGGAGGCGCGCCCAACCCCTCAAACAACCGCCGCTTGGCTAAAAAGTAGTGCTCAAAATCCTTGTGAAAATCCAGGTGGTCCTGGGTCAAATTGGTGAAGGCGGCGACGGCGAAATGAAATCCCCAAACCCGCTCCTGGGCGAGGGCGTGGGAGGAAACCTCCAGCACCGCAGCCTTTCCGCCGGCTTTCACCAACTCGTCAAAATAGTTCACCAGGTCGAGCGAGTCGGGCGTCGTGTTGCTCGCGGTCTTGATCTTGCCGCCCATGCGGTATTCAATCGTCCCGAACACCCCGGACAGGATTCCCGCCGCTGCCAGCACGCTCTCAATCAGGTACGTGGTGGTCGTCTTCCCGTTCGTACCCGTGACGCCGATAAGTTGAAGTTTCTTTTCCGGGTGTTTCCGCCAATTGCGCGCCGCATCAGCGAGAGCACGCCGCAGAACCGAAACCTGGATCCACTTCCCCGCGAGTTCCCGCGGCGCGGGGCGCTCACTAACGATGGCAATCGCGCCCTTTTCCAGGGCCTGCGGAATGAGGCGTGGCCATCCGCCTTCTCGCCCTGGATGGCAAAGAACAGCGTCCCGGGCTGCGCTTCGCGCGAGTTATAGGTGAGCGATGAAACCTCCAGCGCGGGATCTGCGCCAGTGTGCAGAACCGGTAAACCCTCAGGACATCGCCAAGTTTCATTTCATCCGGCCAACTTTTCGGGAGTCGCGCCCGTTGGGCGTCGGTCGATGGCGCCCCTCTCACGGCGCGGCAAGATCGTGCCCTTGCTCTGACGCCTGGACAGCTGGAAGATTAAGGCCCGGAGGGCCGCAAGAACGTAGCCCACGGCGCAAGCCGTGGGGTGAAATAAGCACCTCAACTGGTCAGCCCCGGAGGGGCGAAAGAAAGCTACCGCCCTAACGTTCGCCGCCAGATCCCGTCGGACTTTTTCGTTCTCTGGCTGCATCGTGGAATCCGTCTGTTTCGCCCCGCCTGGGCTCATTTTCCCCACCTTGCAACGCGACCCACCGGCTTACGCCGTGGGCTGTCACACGCCGCGATGCGGCTCGGATGCAATACGGCGGCTCAGGCTTATGGGCGCAGACTCATGCCCGGGTTCGCTGCGACGCTGCGTCAATTCCGGCCAGTCCAGCCGCGCGATTTATTCCGACCGAATTCTGCTTCCCTCGCCCCCCTGGGGGAGAGGGGGGGCCGCCTGGGGAAGGGGGCCCCGCTTTCTGCGTGTCGTGGGGGTCAGGGGGGCGAGGGAAGCAAATTCATCTCGATTCTTTCCTGAAACCGGCAATGGACACTTCATCTCCGCAATCGCACCCAAATCCGGGTGCCTGCCGGCACTTTGGTCCACGCCGCGGGATTCTGTTCCGCCGCCAGGCCACTGCCGATGATATTGAGGTCGAGGCCCAGCCGCTCGCATTCCAGGGCAACGCGGCGTGCCCCCCAGCCGGAGAAATCCGGAACGTTTACCGGCGGCCCGTCGCCCAGACACCACCTCATTGCTGTCCGAGTCCCCATTCACCGGGGAAGCGGCCGGGGGGTCCACCGGGACGGGGTCCGGCGTAAAGGAAGCTGTCTTTACAGGAGAGGTGGCAGCTCTTGATGCATTCCGATCCGAAGGAAGGAATTCCGCAAAGACGTCCGCTTTCTGGTCGGGCGCCTTCACAGGTTTCGGGGTCAAATGCTGAGGCCAACGGGAAGGATTGTCTTGAGGAACGTTCATGTACCCTAGAGTCTGCTCTGCAATGGACCGGAATACCGGAGCTGCCACTTCTGCCCCGTAATATGCCCCCTCCGGAGAGTCGATGACCACCAGAATAGTCACCGCCGGATTAACTGCGGAAGCAAAACCGATAAAAGAAGCGATGTGAAGCGAGTGGTTGTAGGTGCCGTTGGCGCCGACCTTCTGCGCCGTGCCGGTTTTGCCGGCGGAAGTGTAGCCGCCAAGCTGGGCGTTCTTGCCCGTGCCGTGATCAACCACTGCCGTCAAAATTTCGCGAACCGTCCGGGCCGTGTGCTCGCTGAGCACGCGATGGCCGGTAACGGGGGGCAACTCCTCATGACGGTTGCCGAGAAAAACATCGTGGACAATGCGCGGCTCATAGAGCATTCCACCATTGGCGATGGTGGAATACATCGTGACCATTTGCAGCGGAGTCACCGCCGCCTCCTGGCCAATCGACATCTCGCCGATGGAAATGCCCGACCACCGGCTGGGAGGCTGGAGCAGTCCGCGCTCTTCGCCCGGCAATTCCACATTGGTCCGGGAGCCGATGCCAAAGGCCCGAATGTAACGGTAGAGCCGGTCCTCGCCGAGGCGCAGTGCCAGCTTGATGGTGCCCACATCGCTCGATTCCGCAACCATGTCGGTAAGGCTCAAGACATAGTGCGGCTTGTCATCGTGAATCGTATGGCCCGCCAGCATGATCTTCCCGCCCTGGCAATCGATGACCTCATTGGGCGAGGTGAGTTTTTCTTCCAGAGCGGCCGCCACGGCGATGACCTTGAAGGTCGATCCGGGCTCGTAAACCCAGCCCACGGCGCGGTCAAGCCGGGCCGGGATGGAGCTGGCATTGATGTTGTTGGGATCAAAGGTCGGTTCATTGGCGAGCGCCAGAATTTCCCCGGTGTTGGGATTCTGCACAATCGCCACTCCGCCCGCCGCGTGCGAGCGCTGAACCTGCTCCGCCAGGGCTTTTTCCGCGGCGTACTGAATCTTCTCATCGAGCGTCAGAACCACGTTCTTGCCCGGAATTCCCTCCCAGTCGGTGCTATGAAAGGTGTGCCGGCGGGCGTCGGAGGCGAGCAGCATGCGGCCCGGCTTGCCGGAAATCTGATTGTTCAACGCGTATTCGATTCCGCCCAGTCCCTTGTCGTCCAAACCCACATAGCCAATCGCCTGCGCGGCCATATCGCCTTTGGGATAAAAACGTTTGTTCTCGCGCTCGAAATAAATTCCCTTCAAACTCAAATCGCGGACGCGGCTGGCCTCCGTGGGCGTCACCCGCCGCTTGACCCAGCAGAAGGATTTGTTCGCCAGGAAGTGGTTGCGCAGGTCGTCGGCGTCCAGCTTGAGCACCGGGGCGAGCAACGAAGCCGCCAATTGCGGGCGCGCCAGCTCGCTGGGAACGGCGTAAACCGAGTCCACCGCCAAACTCATGGCGAGCGCATTCATCTGCCGGTCATAGATGACGCCGCGGGCCGGCGCCACCTCCACCGTGCGCTGCTGCTGGTGCTGGGCGCGCGTCAGAAAATCCGTGTATTGAATGACTTGCAGATAGTAGAGGCGGGCGGCGATGAAGCCGAACCAGACAATACACAGCACCCCGACGATCAGTCGCCGTCTCTCCAGGCGAGACCGATCGGGCTTCGCCGTGCGAGGCTCAGGCTTACGTCGGCGCATCTTGGCTATGGCTCGTGTGGAATGTCCGCGCTTGCAGCGGAGAAGTTACGTGCAAATTCCGGACTGTCTCCGGCGGTCGTGGCCGGCTCGGCGCCACCCGCGCGAATCAACTGCTTGGGATCGGGCGTAATCATCTTGAGTTTCGTCCGCGCCAGCGAGTCGATCCTCTGTGGGTCGGCCAGTGCCGCCTGTTCCAACCGGTACGTGTGATTCTGTTCTTCCAGGGCGGCATAATCAGCCTTGAGCTGTTCGATCTGATAGCCGGAGCGAACAGACTGAAAATGCTGCCACGCGAGGAGAAGCAAAAACGAGAACACCAGGACTCCCAATCCGAAAAGACTGAGAAATTCACGGCGACGCTCCACGTCAATTTCCCGCACCAGGCGGGAGTTGTCGATTTGCTTCACAAAATAGAAGTCTGGAAAAGCCGCCCGGCCCCCGGCCGGAGCGCTCTTCAGACGCCGTCGGGTCTTCGGTAAGGTCAATGCCGCTGTTGCCATAAAATTCCGTCCTGCCTGTCGCTGTTTTTCGTGCGTTCTACCGCCGTACCTGCTTAAGCTTCATTGGCGTGCGCCACTAAAACCTCACCTTCGTCCTCGGCAGGTGAAGTCTCGCGAGTGATTCGACGCCGGTCGCCGGGCCGGAACTTGGCGTAGACCAGCTCCGCCAGGATCTCCTCCTGATATTCCAGCGAGGATTCCAGCGCGTCCCGGATTCCCCACATCATCAGCCCGATGAATAGCGCCAAAACCACCAGAATCAGAGAGGTCACATCCATGACATGCATGTTGCCTCCGGATCAAACCGCTTCCGTCAGCGGCGTCCTGGTTTAAATTCAACCGCCAAAACTTCGAACGTTATCCCCGTGTCGAACCCAAACTACGCGCACTTCTCTGCCGCGCGCAGCTTGGCGCTTCGCGCCCGGGGATTCACTTGAACTTCCTCTTCAGTGGGCCGGACAACCTTTCGCGTCACCAGGGTTGCCAGGCCCTTACTCTGCCAATTGCGGAATGCTTGCTTGACCGGCCGGTCTTCGAGCGAATGAAAACTGATGATCACCACGCGGCCGCCGGGACGCAGCACGGAGAGGACCTTGTCGAGAAATTGCTCCAGGCTCTCCAGCTCGTGATTGACGGCCATGCGCAATGCCATGAAACTGCGCGTGGCGGGATGAATTTGGTGGAGGCCCATCCGGGAGGGGATCGCTCGTGTCACCACCTGCGCCAGTTCGGTGGTAAATCGATACGGACGGGCCTTCACAATGGCTCGCGCTATGCGGCGCGAGTGGCGCTCTTCCCCTAACTTGAAAATCAGGTCGGCTAGTTCCCGCTCATCGGCATGATTCACCAGGTCGGCAGCGGTCAGCTCTTCCGTGGGATCCATGCGCATGTCGAGCGGCCCCGGCTCGATTGAAGCTGAACCCGCGGGCGGCATCTTCAAGCTGAATCGAACTCGAGCCCCAGGTCCGCCAGGACGCCATCGACGGGCGGCAATCCGCTCGGCGGCGTGCAGAGAATCGATTTGGGCGAAGTTTCCGTGCTGCATGATCAACTTTCCGCCAAACCCGGCCAGCCTCTTGCCGGCCAATTCCAGGGCCCTGGGGTCACGATCCAAACTCAGCAGTCTTCCGCCTTCGAGGCGTTGCAGGATTTCCTGCGAATGGCCTCCGCCACCTAAAGTTGCGTCGATGTAATTGCCATCGGGGCGGACCTGAAGAAACTCGATAACCTCGCGAAGCAGGACGGGGACATGACCAGGACGCGATTCGCTTCCAAACCCTGTGGATTCCGCCATATCGCGCCGTTCAGCATCGCGCCCCACTTTCCCCCAGCCTCAAAGTGCAATTTCCTCAAAAAATTTAGACCGAAATTCCGACGCTTTAAATCCCCAGATTGCCAAGATCGTCCATGGCCGAATCGGGGAAAGGTTGAGACATGGGCTCGCGCAGACGCTCCATGCTCCAAACTTCCAGGTATTCCTCAAGGTGGCCAATTACCGCTACCTCGCCGTGCATTCCCGCAGAATCCCGCAGGAGCGAAGGGATCAGGATGCGCCCCTGGGCGTCCGCTCTCGCCGACTGGCCCCAATAGTTCGCGCGATCCAGAAATAATTTCTTGGCCTTGTTCATGGAGGGCAGAGGCGCCAGCTTTTCTTCAATCTTGATCCAGACAGGCAAGGGATAAACGCGAACCGATTGGCCGTCCAAACTGGTTACGAAAAAGTCCTGGCCGTATTTCTCATCCAACTGGGCTTTGAATGCCGTGGGGATCTTTAAACGACCCTTCTCGTCCACGGAAGCCGGATTGTTACCCCTGAACATACTCCCCGTCCCCAACCATGCTCGGCCCTAAAGTCCCCAAAAGTCGTTCAGTTTTTCCACTTACGACCACAAATTTCCACTGATAGTAAGTTTAGGTTCTAACCTTGTCAAGGAATTTTTTCAATTTTTTTTTAATAACTTGCGAAGATTCTAGCGAAGAACCGTGGCGGGAAAGTCAGCCGTGGCAAGATTACCACACTTCGGGCGATTTTTCAGAAATTCCAGAGGCGACTCTGAAAAGACAGCGCCACCCGTGGAAGGACGCGTTAAGCGGTCTAATTCGAGTTCCAGCCGCGCCTGCGAAAACACGTCATAACACGTCATAAGCGGTCTAATTCGGTCTAAGACAACTTAGCTTTTGGCCCCCACCTGAATTTCACATCAATTTTTTTAAATTTTTTTCGAGTTAAAATTTTCGCGCGGAATTGCACTCGCAATATCCAACATGATAAGTTTGCGCCATCAACCATCGCAACGCTCGGGGTGATCAACGACATCTCGGCGCTACCGATATTCGGTCCACCACGAAGGGCAACATTCTCTACGCCTTCGTCATGGGATGCCCCTCACAAGGGTCGCTGATTCGCGCGTTAGCCACAGGCACGGACCTGCGCGTCGGGAAGATTCAGCAGGTACAGTTGTTGGGCTTCGACGGCAATATCCATTGGTCCCAGAACGATTCTGGCCTTCGCGTCCACCCCGCCGCCCCAGAAACCCTGCGACCATGCCATCGGACTCGAGGGTCTGGGGCCGATAACGGGATAGGCATCAACATGTTTAATGCCCAATCTCCAATTCCCATTCAAGGCCACGAGTCGGGTCATGGCGACCCGCAAAGGCAGACGCCCGGTCGGAATCGTGACGACAGTCCTTTCGTCCCCTTTCAACTTTCAGGCCGGGAAATAGCGCATGTTCTCGAGATCGGAAATGAGCCCGGGTCCGGTGGGGTACCATCCCAGTTTTTGTCGCGTGTGCGCGCTGGAGGCCGGGACATCCCGCGCGACGAACGCTGCCAGCCAGCCGAAGTGTCCAGCAGCATCTCCCGGTGTGAGGGAGAGCACGGGCACGTTCAGGCCTCGACCGATGGCCTCAGCGATGTCACGAACGCGCACTCCCTCTTCCGCAACGGCATGAAACTTCTCGCCCGCGTCTGCCTTTTCGAGCGCCAGCCGGTACAGGCGCGCAGTATCAAGGCGGTGAGCTGCGGGCCAGCGGTTGAGGCCATCGCCGACGTACGCCGATACCCCCTTTTCGCGCGCGATCTGGATTGCGTAAGTGACAAGGCCCTGCTTCACCGTATCATGAATCTGGGGAAGTCGCACAACGGCAACGTGCACGCCTCGATTCGCGACCAAGGCGGCCGCCTCTTCCGAAGCCGCACGGGGAATCACCTTCGAACTGACCGGCAGATCAGTTTCAGTGGAAAGAACGCCAGGCGCCGAGCTCGCTATCCCGGTCCCAGAGGTGACCACCAGGAGTTTGCCGGACCCGGCAAGAGCGTCGCCCAGCGCCTCGATGACTCGCCGATCGGCTTCACAGTTCGCGACGAATTTCGTGAAGTCGTGATTGAATGCGGTGTGAATCACCGCATCGGAGTGGGCGGCTCCACTGCGCAGGCTGTCCAAGTTTTCGAGATCCCCGCGGTGCACCTGGGCGCCGGCGTCGATCAAAGACTGCTCGCCCGCATCGGAGCGCGCAAGACCCAGCACCTGGTGGCCCGCATCGAGGAGTTCGCGAACGATTGCCGAACCAATAAATCCTGTCGCCCCGGTCACAAAAATTTTCATAAATACTCCTTTGGGAAAAATTGTCGGAATATGGAATCAATGTGCCGGCCGGGTTGCCGCGCGCGCGTTTTCGGCAATCATGTTGAGTTCGGAGATGAGATTCGCGGGAAGCTCCAAGGCCGCGGCAGCGAGATTTTCTCGAAGATGGTTGATGGAAGAGGTTCCGGGGATCAACAAAATGTTGGGAGACCGCTCGAGCAGCCACGCCAGCGCGACTTGCATCGGACTCGCCCCGAGGGATGCCGCCACCCGGTCGAGCACCGACGATTGCAACGGCGTGAATCCACCCAAGGGGAAAAACGGGACATAGGCGATACCTTGCCGCGCGAGAGCGTCGATAAATGCATCGTCCCGGCGGTTGGCCACGTTATAGAAGTTCTGTATCGAAATGATTTCGGTGATTCTCTGCCCCTCCTCGAGTTGCCGGGGCGTAACATTGCTGAGACCGAGGTGGCGAATCAGCCCCTGACGCTTCAACTCGGCGAGCGCGGTAAGAGGCTCCTCGATGGATCCTTCCTCGGGGTCTTGGAATCCGCCCACTCGCAGATTGACGACGTCGAGGGCATCGACACCGAGGTTGCGAAGATTGTCGTGAACAGCGCTGGCGAGTTCCTCGCGCGAACGGGCAGGAATCCACGATTTGTCTGGGCCGCGCCGGGCCCCCACTTTGGTGACGATGACGAGCCCCTTGGGATAAGGATGCAGGGCTTTTTTGATGATTTGGTTGGTCACGTGCGGGCCGTAATAATCGCTGGTGTCGAGATGGTTCACACCCAATTCCACGGCCTCGCGCAGAACCGCCAGGGCCATGTCGACGTCCTTCGGCGGTCCGAAGATTCCAGGGCCGGAAAGTTGCATTGCGCCGTAACCCATTCGGTGGAGCTGGGTTGACGTGCCGGAAAGGGTAAAGGCGCCACCCAGATTCGTTTGCTTCTTCATCGTTGTTTTCCTCCCGTCTTCAGGCCAGTTCAGCTAAAATGGAGAGTGTCTCCGTATCAATAGATTACCGGAGAGTGTCTCCGGTTACAAGGTTTTTTTACAGATGGCTCCGAAAAGGTCAAAAGTCGCACCTCGCAAGCCGCGCGCCGACGCCCAGCGTAATCGCGAGCGCATTCTGGAAGTTGCCAAGGAGGCCTTTACCCGCTTCGGCGCGAGTGCCAGCCTGGATGATATCGCCACTCAGGCGGGCGTTGGACCCGGAACTTTGTATCGCCACTTCCCTTCGCGCGAAGAGCTTCTCCACGCGGTTTACCGGTCGGGGCTGGAAAAGCTGGCCGCGGCGGCGCCGAAGTTTGCCGAGACGTTGCCGCCGGTTGAAGCCTTGCGGGCGTGGCTGCTGTTATTCGTGGAAGGTATTGCGGCGAAGCAGCTTATCGCCCCGGCAGTGAATACGCTGGTGGGTGATCCTAAAAAGGTGTTTGAATCTTCCTACGCGCAGGTCCAGGAAGCCCTGCGCGACCTGGTGAAGCGCGCCATCCGGAGCGGCGACATCCGGAAAGATCTCGACCCGCTTGATCTGCTTCGGGCTCTCGTCGGCGTCGCGAACCTTGCGGCCATTCCTGACTGGCAGCCAAGCGCCAGACGGCTGGTGGACATTCTGATCGCCGGCTCACGCCCGGCGAAATAGGCCACGGACTCCGTCCCAGGAGACGAGCCGGAGCCCGCGAGAATCGCCATTCACCATTCTCTCCTGATAGAATATGGCTCGGTCGCCAGGGCCATCCCTTACGGCGCAAAGCTTGATTTATATCGGAGGGGATTCATGGGTCGCATCATCCGCACGGTCATCCTCGCAATATTCTTCATTGCACCTATTGCGGTTTCCGCCGAAATGCCGGAGGGCCGCCTGATGCGGTTTGCCGACATCCACAAAGACACGATCGTTTTCAGCTATGCGGGCGACCTTTGGCTGGTTAATTCCTCCGGAGGCGAGGCCCGGCGCATCACCACCGACCCCGGCCTGGAACTCTTTCCCAAATTTTCTCCCGACGGCAAGTGGATCGCTTTCACCGGGCAATACGACGGCAATTTCAATGTCTATGTGATGCCCGCGGAGGGCGGCGAACCCCGGCAGTTGACCTTCGAGCCGGATCCTTCATCAGGGCCCGAACGCATGGGACCGAATAACATGGTCATCAATTGGCTTCCTGACAGCCGGCACATTCTGTTCCTCTCGCGTCGCGACACCTACCACGACTGGTTCGGACGGCTGTTTACCATCAGCATCGACGGCGGTTTGCCGGATCGCCTGCCCATCGACAAGGGAGGACTTACGTCGTTCTCCCCTGACGGCTCGAAGATTGCCTACAACCGCATCTTCCGCAATTTCCGCACCTGGAAGCGTTACACCGGCGGGATGGCCCAGGACATCTCCATTTACGACTTTAAGAACAACACCTACGAGCGCATCACCGATTATCCGGGAACGGATACCTACCCGATGTGGCACGGCGACACCATCTATTTCGGCTCTGACCGCGGGCCCGAGCGTCGCATCAATCTTTACAGCTACAGCCTGAAGACCAAGCAGATCAAACAGCTCACCGATTTCAAGGACTACGATGTGGACTGGCCCAGCCTGGGGCCCGACGCCATCGTTTTTACTAATGGCGGATATCTCTACACCTTCGACTTGAAAACACAGAAAGCAAAAAAGCTCGCGGTCTATCTGCCCGGCGACCGCGATTTGGCCCGCGTCCGTTGGTCCAACGTATCGCGCTACGTGACGGACTCCGATATTTCACCGGAAGGCAACCGTGCGGTTCTAACGGCGCGCGGCGACGTCTTCACGGTCCCCGCCAAAGACGGCAGCATCCGTAATCTCACGCAAACGCCCGGCATTCGCGAGAAGTATGCGACCTGGTCACCGGATGGGAAATGGATTGCTTATCTTTCCGACCGCAGTGGCGAAGAAGAGATCTACATCACCCCGCAAGACGGCATGGGCAAGGAAATGCGCAACACCATGGACGGAAAGATGACGCGGATGCCTCCTGTCTGGTCTCCCGACAGCAGGAAGCTGGCCTTTGCCGATAAAGATCTGCGCCTCTTCTATGTGGAAATCGATCAGAAGACTCCCGTATTTATCGACCAGGGCAAGTACGGCGACATCACTCAATACGCATGGTCGCCCGACAGCAAGTGGCTGGCCTATGCCAAGCAGGAAGAGAACTCGAACCGCGTCATCAATCTCTATTCCCTAGTCGATAAGAAAATCAACCCCGTAACCACAAACTTCAACAACAGCGACTCCCCCACTTTTGATCCTGGAGGCAAGTACCTCTTCTTCCTATCCCAACGCGACTACAACGAGGTTTTGGGCAGCTATGATTTCGAGTTTTCCAATCCCAAGGCGGATCGCGTCTTTTTGGTGACGCTGCGCGCCAACCTGCCCTCGCCCTTCGCGCCCAAGAGTGACGAAGCCGGCAAGAAAGCCGAGGAGCCCGCACCCAAGGACCAGGAGAAGGCCGCGGAGAAGGAAAAGACGGAATCGGAAGAAGCCGCCAAAAACTTTCGCATCGACCTGGATGGGATTCAAAATCGCGTCACCGCCGTCCCCATGCCGGTCTCCAACATCGTCCGGCTGCAAGCGGGCGAGTACGGGGTGTATTACGCCACCGCGCCCATCCAGGGACTTTCCGGACCGGTGCCCGGCGAGCATCCCGCCATCCATGTTTACGACCTGAAAGAACGCAAGGACGAAGTGCTCCTGAACGGGGCAACTTCCTTTCGACTCTCCTTTGATGGCTCGAAGCTTCTCTATTCCGGGACGGGAAAGGATGCCGATGATGACGATAACCCCGGCCCCAGTGCCAGGACTTTTGGCATCATCGACGCCAAGCCCTCCGGCACGGCTCACAAGTTTGGCGATGGCGCGTTGGATCTCGGCTCCATGGAGATGCGCATCGATCCACGCGCCGAATGGAAACAGATGTTCAACGAGGCCTGGCGGCAGGAGCGTGACTTCTTCTTTGAAGCGTCCATGAATGGCGTTGATTGGGCCAGGGAACGGGAACGCTACGCACCCCTGCTGCCCGATGTTGCGGACCGCTACGACCTCAATTTTCTGATTGGAGAAATGGTGGGCGAGCTGAGCAACTCCCATACCTATGTGGGCGGCGGTGATTATCCCGACCTGCATCCGGTGAATCTCGGCCTGTTGGGCGTGGACTATGAGCTCGATCCGGCCAGTGGGCTTTACCGCTTCAAGAAAATCTATGCGGGAGAAAATTGGGACGCGGGCCTGCGCTCGCCTCTCACTGAACCTGGCGTGGTGGTGAAAGAAGGCGATTACCTGATAGCCGTGAATGGCCATGAACTGAAAGCCCCGCAAACGCCCAATGAGTTAATGATCAATGCCGCGGGCCAGAACGTAACGCTCACCCTCAACTCCCAGCCCACGAACGCCGGCGCTCGCACGGTGGTGGTAAAGACCCTTTCCAGCGAATTGGGGCTGCGGCAACTCGATATGGTGAACACCAACCGCCGCAAAGTTGAGCTGGCCACGGGCGGGCGCGTGGGATATGTCTACCTTCCCGATATGGAAGCGGATGGATTGAACGCATTCGTCGAACAGTTCTTTCCGCAGATTCGCAAAGAGGGACTGATCATCGACGTTCGCTACAACGGCGGCGGATTCGTCGATGAGCTCATCTTTGAGCGGCTGCGCCGCATCCTGGCAGGCATGGACGCCGCGCGCAACTTCGCCAGTTCCACCATTCCCGATGTGGTGTTTAACGGCTCGCTGGCTTGCGTCACCAACGCCTACGCCGCGTCCGACGGCGACATTTTCAGTTACTACTTCAAGAAGTACCACCTGGGACCGCTGATTGGCATGCGCACCTGGGGAGGCGTCCGTGGCATTCGCGGCTTTATTCCGCTGCTCGACGGCGGCTATATTACCCGGCCGGAATTTTCCGTCTACGGGCTCAACAGCAAGTGGGTGGTTGAGAATTATGGCGTTGAGCCTGACATTGTTGTGGATAACACTCCGGATCTCGTAATGAAAGGCCAGGACCCACAACTTGAAAAAGCCATCGAGGTGGTCATGCAGGAGATCAACGAGCACCCGAAAAAGCTTCCAGCACGGCCGCCCGATCTACCCGCCTATCCCAGCGGGCCAGGTTAGACGTGCCGCCGGCGCCTAGCGCTTGGAAGAACAATTCGTCCACCTGGCCGTCATCGCGTCGATTCGGCACCGGCACACTCTTTACGATGAAATCCTGACGCTAACCGCCGATCGCGCTGAGGCGAGGGGGGGTACGCGACAAAATCCATCAGATTCTAAGCGCTGGGCGGCCAGAGGACAGCGGGCCGGAGAGACCTACCGCGAGCGTTTCTCACAAAGCTTCCCCAGAGTCAGCAGGGCGCGGTCAATTTCATCGGACCAGGGATAACCGCAACTGATACGAATGTGGTTTTGAAAGTGCCCGGAAGCGGAAAAGAGTCCGCCGGGGGTTATGGTGATTTTTTCGGCGAGCGCCTGCCGAAAGAGTTTTAGGGCATTGACGGATTTGGGCAATTCGACCCAGAGAAGATAACCTCCCGCCGGGCGTGTAATCCGGGTCCCTGAAGGGAAATACTTCGCAATCGCCTTGCTCACGGCTTGGACCTGTTCGCTGAAGGCCAGGCGCAAAGCGCGCAGATACCGGTCGTATCCACCCGACTCTAGAAACTTCGCCACCACAAGTTGCGGCAGCGTGGCCGTCGCGATGGTGGTAAGAAATTTCAGCCTCTCGACTTCCTTGCAAAATCGACCCGCCTCAATCCAACCCACACGAAAGCCGGGCGCGAGCACCTTGGAAAACGAAGAGCAGAGCAACACCATTCCGCTTCGATCGTAGGCTTTTGCCACTTTCGGGCGGTGAAGATCGAACGCCAGGTCGCCGTAAAGATCATCCTCAATCAGCGGAATCTGGGCCTTCGCCAACAGTTCAACCAGCGCCTTCTTTTTCTCGTCGCTCAGGATGTAGCCGAGCGGGTTATGGCAATTCGTCAGGGCGATGCACGCTTTGACGCGATGCTTCTTCAGCGAAGATTCCAGGACGTCGAGGTTCATCCCCGTCCGGGGATGAGTGGGGATTTCGAGAGCTTTCATGCCGAGCGACTCGATCGCCAAAAGCACGCCGAAATAAGTGGGACTTTCGATGGCAATCACGTCGCCGGGCCCGGCCACAGCGCGCAAACAGAGATTCAAGGCCTCCATGGCGCCGCAGGTGATCACGATATCGTCCGCGGCGAAACTGCACCCAAAATCGAGGGAGCGGCGGGCGATCTGACGCCGCAATAATTCCGAACCCGCCGGGAGTTGATAGTAGCTACTGTGCAGGGGCTCATGGTGCGTAAGCGCCCGGGTGATGCGGTTCAACTTATGGTACGGCAGCAGGGCTGGACCGGGGAGCGCCGCGCCAAGTGGCGCCAAACCCGGAGCGCCCACGGCACGCATGACTTTGGTCAGGGTGTCGCCAACGTCGACTTCGGACGGCGCGGGGTCCGTCGTCCTGAACTTTGGTTCCGGCGCCAAATCCTCCAAAGGAACCCGGACGTAAAACCCCGATTTGTTTCGCGCCTCCAGATATCCGCGGTTCTCAAGCCAGAAATAAGCCTGCAAGGTTGTGGACACGCTTACCTTCTGCTGGCGGCTGAACGATCGGATGGAGGGAATCCGGTCACCGACACGCAGACCGCCAGCGCGGATTTGCGCTTCGATCATGCGCGCAACCTTCAGATAAAGCGGCGCCCCCGGCTGGATCATTTTCCCCACTTAGCACCTCCGCCCGGAAGTATAACAGATGCCGAATTCAACTCTGTACCTACTACAGATTGATTTATCTGTATCTGTTATTGCCCGATCAATTCCGTTAACCTGCAATCGATCGGGGCGAAACGAAATCCAGGTACCCTGCCGAAGACAATTTATGGGGAGGTTGCGCAGATGAACATCAAAACTATTTTAGGCCCGACCGCCATGGCACTCGGATTGGCGCTGGCCATCAATACCGAGGGACGAGCGGCAGAGATAAATTCCCTGAAATTGGCCCACGATATGATCATTGCGGGCGTGGACTTGCGGGCAGGCGCTTACACGGTCCAGTGGAAGATCCAAGGCACCCACGCGACGGTAGTATTCTCCCGTGAAGGGCGCACCGTAGCCACCGTCCAGGGGGAATTCACCACATTTGACCGCAGCGTTACCACCAACACGCTCTACTTCTCAAAGAATCCCAAGGGCTATTTCGCCATCAACGCGCTGGGATTTGCCAGGACGAATAAGGGCATCCTTTTCCCCTCGGTCCGATCCGGCTCGCATCGGCCCGCAGACTCGACTTTGGATAATCTTTTGGTGAATCGCTGGTGGGGTGAAAGTGCGGCGCCGGTCGCCCCAATTCACAAGTGATGGAGCGCTTAGGATTCATCTTTCAGTCCAGCCACTCTGAATCCTACTAATTTTGAAGGGGAGAATTGGGTCATGTCGTGCGTTTGGTGAGGGAAAATACCCGCTGCAGCTTGTGAATCGGGGCAAACCGCACGTGCCACTTCCAAATGAGTCCCCTACCCTAGTTCCAAATGGAAGTTAATCTTCACACGGTCGATCGACAGCCGCCTGGCCCCTGAGGCTCGTCCGCCAGACGCGAAGAAACCGCTTCATTCTCAATTCTCAAATCCCACTTCTCGTCTGTTCCTGAATCTGAAGGTTTCCGCGCAATTCTCGCCCGTCCAATAACCTCGCTGACAAAATGTCATCCCGCAAGAATTGGTCTGAACCGCTCCCGCTCCTGCTACAATGACGGCACGCCGGCTCTCGATTCCTCGCGGCGCCAAGCATGGGTACGACTCGAAGGGGAGAAAGTATGAGTCGCCTTTCTGATGTCCCAGTCCACGCGTCACTTTTCCTCTTGACTCATTCGCCTGCTTGGAAATTCCAGAAGCCCATTGATGCGGTACTCCGCCATGCGCGAGGGTAAATGGTTCAGAGCTATCGACGGGAGGCCAACTATGAATCGTTCTGACAACTGCCTTGCCAAGCTGGAGAGAATGAAGAAGACCCTCCGCCACGAAGAGGGCGATCAAGTTCCCATCAGCGATTTCTTTTGGGGAAGTTTTTTGAAGCGCTGGCGCGAGGAACTGGGGCTACCACCTGACACCGATATCTACCGCTATTATGATCTCGATTGGCGAAACTTCAATCCCAACGTCGACCCGCACATCAAACCGTTTGAAATCCTGGAGCAAAACGCCGAAGAGGTCGTGGTCCGCACAGGTTTTGAGGCCGTCCTAAGAAAGCGGTTGGATTACCCCATGCCCGCTTATCTCAAATTCGAGACCGACACGATTGAAAAGATGGCAGCGTTTCAATTTGACGATCCATGGGATGAGCGCCGCTACTTCTAGGCCGGGGACGACCGAGCTCAATGGCATGGGCGATGCTTACGCGGAATTCCCCGCGTTCGTGGGTAGCGTGCGCGAGGCGCATGCGGATTTCCCCACCTTGGCGGGGTCTGCGAAGAGCAGTTACCAACCTGGAGTTTTGAAGAACAGGTACATA
>CAVTDA010000046.1:0-15257 GCA_963733285.1 uncultured Acidobacteriota bacterium | reverse complement strand
CACGCGAGTTTAAAATGAGCTTGTGCTTGTTGGGCCCTTGAATCATGTTACGCAAGCTGCTCACCGGGTGCAAGACCATTGATATGGCGATGAGGTGGAGTCCCGTGTCCCTCTACCACCGGGAAACATGGGGCGTAGCAAAATCGCGAGGGAGGTATAGGGGCCGGTCCTCGGTGGGCAACCATACTAGACGTCGATGGCAGTGCCACGCGGTGGCTTCGAGCGCGCAGAGAGCCTCCTCCTGCACGAACGGCGCGCCACGTTGATGAAGAGCACGCGGTGCGCTTCATCGAATTGACTTGGTTCGCCGATCAACCCAAGTCGCTTCATGAGAGGGCAGGCCATATCACAAATCGCATCCCCGGGTTTTCGAGCAGGATGCGCGCTCACCACCCGCGTCCACTGCAAAGCGCGCGCCCGCTACCTTGCCGATGTGCCGTATCCGTTATCAGCGCCAGAATCTTTCCGTGAATCTCCGGAGGCGGAGATGTGCTCCAGATCGAGCTTCCATACCATTCCGCGGCGAACTGGATCGATTTTCACGAGTTCGCGGCTCAAAACCTAAAATCCATCATCACATATTCGCCGATGGCGGTTCCATAGGTGTCGGCGGTTGTTTGGGGCCCAACGATTTAGACCGAGACTCATTGACTCCCGCACCCTGAGCAGCTTCAGTCGCGGGGCCGCGCGGCAACAGCCTCCCCGAACGCGCTGGCACTATGGCATCTAGCTCGGCTCCCAAGCGGGAACGATCCCTGGCGGGGCTGGAACTCAAAAAACATTAGGTGCTCCTGCAAAAGACGCTGGCGGAGGGCCGCCACACTGCCCACAGACCCGACATCAGGCCGCATGGCTCTTTTTCCTTCATTTGATGTGCCTCATTTGCTTTCTGGGTTTTTCTCCTCCGCAACAGTGGACCAGGAGACCAACTTCAACCCGAACTGCAAGATGACCTAGAAGCCTCTTCCTCACGTCCACACCTAGTGTTGCGGAGTCCAACCTCACGAACGGACATCCACATCAAATCGGTGGCGACTCGGACTTGGCCGAGGGAAATCCAAAGTGATCCGACCAAGATGCGATTTCAGGGCGGGAAACTCTGCTTATGCGATCTGGTGAAGAGACGCAGAAACTTCGCTCTCGCCGAGCCTTGTGCCCGGTGCAACTCCGGCCGGCAGTTTGCCCAGCGCCGCCGCGTATTCGGTCGGAGCTCCGAGGCAATGCCTCGCTCGATTCCGAGCTTGTCAATGAGTGAGCGCTTTGAGTAGCCCGCCATGGTCTTAAATGCTTCATCCGCACGCAGTTTAATATCATAACCGAAGCTTAAGTGTGTTGTGAGAATGCTCTCTTCCTTATCTCGTTACTGTTAGGTAATGCGGTTGAACCCTGCCAGCCTGAATCAGTGCTCTTCGGAAGGTCTCATAGCGTGTACAGAACCACGTCTCTCTTTGTTCCTGAGTATTCCAGTTTGCTCAAAAAACGTGCTCGCCGATTATCTGTATTCAAGTACGTTGACAACCGACCTAAAGTCAATTAATATTTATCATTGTTACAAGTGATAATTTCATTGAGCAGGATTCCCGTGCTATTTCAAAAGCTCCTGCAACCTCTTTCAGTATAACTTAGGGTCATAGAAGCAATTGCGAGCATGTATCGGGCGCTGAAAAGGCACCCTCAACTCGTCCAGATGGGAAGGAAGTGTCGCCAGGCAGGCCTGGCGCAATTCGCGGTTCAAATAGCATTGAGGTTGTCGAAGATGCTATGGCTGCCGCTGAAGGCGAGCTGCCAATGGGAAGGCTCAAAGCGAGACTTGGTTCGCAGTGACGGGCTACAGAAACGCCATGACCTTGCAGCTCTGCAAAGACCCAGACTTCCACTTGCATGAGGGGTTTCTTCGTAGCTTTCATTTCATGACGTCGGAGACCATCCCGGAAACTGGCTGGTCTTTATGTTCGCGACGAAGTGAAGGGAGAAAATGTTTACGAGGGAACCAAATTAGCTTGAGGTCCCTCGTAAACATTTATTCCCTTCACTTCGTCGCGAACATAAATAGGCCCGGGCCGCCAGTTTCCGGGATGCTTCGATAGATCATGCTGGCAACATCATGAAATGAAAGCTACGAAGAAACCCCTCATGCAAGTGGAAGTCTGGGTCTTTGCAGAGCTGCAAGACATAGGTCATGGCGTTTCTGTAGCCCGTCACTGCGAACCAAGTCTCGCTTTGAGCCTCCATTGGCTCTTCGCCTTCAGCGGCAGCCATAGCATCTTCGACCGTCACCACGTAACCTTCAATGCTATTTGAACCGCGAATTGCGCGGGCAAGGTATTACGCCGCAACACTCCTTCCCATCTGGACGGGCTTAATAAGGCATACCTCAGCGCCCGATACATGCTCGCAATTGCTTCTATGACCCTAAGTTCTTGATCTGAAAGGGTCGGACTTTTGAATAGCACGGGAATCCTGCTCAATGAAATTATCACTTGTAACAATGATAAATATTAATTGACTTTAGGTCGGTTGTCAACGTACTATTTTCACTGCGGAACACTAAATACGGGGAATCAACTGCTGTTCATAATCGGCGGCACGTTTTTTGAGCAAACTGGAATACTGCGTGAGACGTGGTTCTGTACACGCTATGGATTTACAAGACCTTCCGAAGAGCACTGGACAGATTTCGGGCTGGCAGGGTCCAACCGCATTACCTAACAGTAACGAGATAAGAAGACAGCATTCTCACAACGCACTTTTAGCCGACGACCCAGAATTCCGGGCGGACGCAAACCTTCGGTTATGATATTAAACTGCGTGCGGATGAAGCATTAAGACCATGGCGGGCTACTCAAAGCGCTCACTCATTGACAAGCTCGGAATCAAGCAAGGTCATCGCGTGGCGATCCTCGGAGCTCCGACCGAATACGCGGCGGCGCTGGGCAAACTGCCGGCCGGAGTTGCGCCGGGCGCAAGGCTCCAGGGCGAAAACGATTTTCTCGCATCTCTTCACCAGATCGCGGAAGGAGCTTGAGCAGAAGTTTCCCGCCCTGAAATCGCATCTTGCTTCGTCGGGATCACTTTGGATTTCCTGGCCGAAGGGTTCGTCCGGAGTCGCCACCGATTTGAATGAGAATGCCGTTCGTGAGGTTGGACTCCGCAACGGTTTGGTGGACGTAAAAGTTTGTGCAGTTGACGATGTTTGGTCGGGTTGAAGTTCGTCTATCGCGTCCAGGATCGCAAATAGCTCGCGGAGGAGAAAAACCCAAGCGAATGAGGCACAGTCAATGAAATCCAAAAAGAGCCATCGGCCCCTCAATGTGGTTCTATGGGGCCGTGTGGCGGCCCATGGCCAGCGTCTTTTGCAGGAGCACCTGAACACGCCATGCCGCTTTTTTGCATTTCCCAGCCCCGCCAGGGATGGCACGATTCCCGCTGAATTGGCTCGAGCTGATGTGGTCGTTGCCAGCGCGTTCAGGGAGGCTATTGCCCACGCGGCCCCGCGACTGAAGCTGCTCCACGCACCGGGTGCGGGAGTCGATGGTCTCAGTCTGAAATCGTTGGGCCCGCAAACGACCGTCGCCAACGCCTACTTCCATGGAACCGCCATTGGCGAATATGTGATGATGTCGATCCTGGCTTTGAGCCGCGAACTCGTGAAAATGGATTCCCACTTTCGCCGCGGGACATGGTATGGAAGCTGGATCTGGGGCACATCTCCGCCTCCGGAGATTCACGGAAAGATTCTGGCGCTGATCGGATACGGGCACATCGGCAAGGAAGTGGCGGCCCGGGCGCGCGCTTTTGGAATGAAGGTTTGGGTGGTGAGCGCGCATCCCCCTGCTCGAAAACCCCGGGATGTCGAATTCTATGGAGGTCCCAGGACCTGCGGAAACTACTGAAGGCGGCCGATTATCTTGTTCTCGCCTGCCCGCTCAATGAAGCGACTCGTGGCTTGATCGGCAAACGGGAATTCAATTCGATGAAGCGCACCGCATGTCTGATCAATGTGGCGCGCGGTCCCGTCGTGCAGGAGGAGGCTCTATACCAGGCGCTCAAAGCCCGCCGCATTCAAGGCGCTGCCATCGACGTCTGGTATCAGTACCCCACCGAAGACCGGCCCTTCCCTCCCTCGCGATTTCCTTTTGACGAACTGGACAACCTCATCATGACGCCCCATGTTTCCGGGTGGATGAGAGGGACACAGGAGAATCGCTTCCGCCTCATCGCCGGGAATATCAATCGTCTTGCCGCCGGTGAGCAGCTCGTTAACGTGATTCAAGGGCCCAAGCGGCACAAGCTTCATTGAGACTCGCGGGGATTCAACTGCGCCTCGACATCACCCTGGCGCCGGGATAAGCTGGGGCGAAGAATTGTTAGCCTAAAAAGGTCACCTCATGCGTTTTGCAAGTTCAAGAGAAGTTGCCAGCCCAACGAATCCGCTGGTTAAGGTCTTCCGGCGGTCACTTTCCGAGGGGACAACCAAACAGGGCTGGTTGGCGATTGAAGGCCCGTTCCTGGTCGAGGAGGCGCTCAACGCAGCTCCCGGCGTGGCGGTTCACAGCGTGCTTGTGGCGAGTGGGGCTGCGGAGAAATTCGCCCGCTTGATTGCGCGCTTGCCCGCTGAGGCCGAATTGACCCAAATTCCCGACCGGCTGTTCGAGAGTGTGGCACAAACCCAGTCCCCTCAAGGGATTGCGGCCCTCGTGGAGCTTACAACCTCCACCTTGGAGCAGGTTTTGACCGCGCGCAACCCGCTGCTGGTGGTGGCGTGCCGGCTCCAGGACCCGGGGAATCTGGGCACTATGATACGCACCGCCCTGGCATTTTCGGCCTCGGCGTTCATAACCCTGCGGGAGACGGTTAACCCCTTTAATCCCAAGGCAATACGGTCGTCTTCGGGAGCCATTTTCCGGCTCCCTCTGGTTTGCGGGGTTGATCCCAACGATGCCCTTCCGTACCTGAGTTCGCGGGTGCGGATTGTGGCCGCCGACCGCGACAGTCCCACATCGCTCGCCCAGGCGGATTTGAGGGGGCCGATTGCCATTCTCGTGGGGCGCGAATCCACCGGCTTGCCGGACGAGATTGCCCGCTACGCCAACCAGCTCTTGAGCATTCCCATTCGCAGGGAAGTGGATTCCCTGAACGCCGCCACCGCCGCCAACATCTTTCTTTATGAGGCGGCGCGGCAAAGGGGATTTAGATATTGACGACTTTCAATTGTCGATCCAACAGCGGGAACAGGAATCGCCAATTCAATTGATTAAAAGAGCCGACTTCGATGAGCCTGTTTGAACCCACTCACGCTACCCCCTCCGGCCATTCAGCACCGCGCCCCACCTCGCCCTCGCCCCTCGCCGATCGCATGCGCCCGGAAACCATCGAAGAGTATGTCGGCCAACTTCACATTCTGGGTCCCGGAAAACCGCTGCGCCGCCAGATTGAGCGCGACGAACTCGGCTCGATGATTCTCTGGGGGCCGCCCGGCTCCGGCAAAACCACCCTCGCCACGATTGTCGCCCGCAAGACGCGCAGCGATTTTCTGCGTTTCAGCGCTGTTCTCTCCGGCATCAAGGAAATCAAGGAGGTCATGTTGACGGCGGAAAAAACCCGCCAGTACGGCCGCCGGACGGTTTTATTCATCGACGAAATTCATCGTTTCAACAAAGCCCAGCAGGATGCGTTTCTGCCCTATGTCGAACGCGGCGACATCGTTCTGATCGGCGCGACGACGGAGAATCCCTCGTTTGAAGTCAACGCCGCCCTGCTCTCCCGCGCCAAGGTCTACATGCTCTCGGCGCTCTCCACCGACGAAGTGCAGACGCTTCTCCGCCGGGCGCTGAGTGATTCCAAGCGCGGGCTGGGCGACCAACACGCCGAAGTCTCTGACGATCTGCTGCGGCAGATTGCGGTGTTTGCGAATGGCGACGCGCGGTCCGCCTACAACACGCTTGAGACCGCCGTGAGCGCGGCGGCGCGTGATGCCGAGGGCCGCGCAGTTGTCACCGAATCACTGATTGAAGATGCCATTCAGCGCAAGATGCTTCTCTACGACAAGTCCGGCGAGGAGCACTTCAATCTGATTTCAGCGTTGCACAAGTCGGTGAGGAATTCCGATCCCCAAGCCACGCTTTATTGGCTGGGCCGCATGCTCGAAGCCGGAGAAGATCCTCTCTACATCGCGCGCCGGCTGGTTCGCGAGGCGAGTGAAGACATCGGCCTCGCCGACCCAACCGCATTAAGCATTACCATTGCCGCGATGCAGGCCGTGCACTTCCTGGGGATGCCGGAGGAAATCTGGCGCTGGCCGAGGCCGCGGTCTATCTCGCGCTCGCCCCCAAATCGAACGCCTTGTACGTTGGATACGGCGAAGTCGCACGCGACGCGCAAAAAACCATGGCCGAACCCGTGCCCTTGCACCTGCGCAATGCCGTCACGGGATTGATGGCGAATTTTGGCTACGGCAAGGGATATCAATACGCGCACAAGGCCGACGACAAGCTCACCGATATGCAATGCCTGCCCGATAACCTCAAGGACCGCGAGTACTATCGCCCCACGGACCAAGGCTTGGAAAAGCGGCTTAAAGAAAGAATGCAGGCCATCGAAGAGTGGAGGAAAAAGCAGGCGGGTGAGAAGTAGTGCGAGTTGGCTTTCAGATTCCCGTCATTACAATAGCAGCGACCACAGACAAGAAAATCTGCACTCAGATTCTTTCTGCCACAAACCGCTTGGCATGTTCTTTGAGAATACAGCGGTCCATGACGACTTGAAGGCCGGCGGCGCGGGCGCGTTCGGCGGCGTCATGATGAACCACGCCTTCCTGCATCCAAACCACCTTCGCGCCCTTGCGGATCGCCGCTTCCACAACCTCGGGGACAAACTCGGGCTTGCGAAAAATGACCACGACATCGAAAGTCTCCGGCACTTCATCAATTGAAGCGTAGGCCTTCTCCCCCAATACCGAAAATTCTTGGGGATTGACGGGGATAATCCGATAGCCGTTACTTTGCATGTATTCCGACACGCCATGGCTCGGGCGCATGAATTTTGACGACAGTCCGACGACGGCGAGCGTCTTGTATTGTTCGAGAATTTCGCGGATAGAATCACGCATATTGAATATTGGAACCGGAAGAAATCACCTCAGGCCCCGGAAGCCCCGTCACCCATAAAATCGAAAACTCAAATGCCCAACGATTAGACCTGGGATTCCGCTTTCGCCGCTACGCGAGTCAACGCTTCGAGGAACAGCCCATTTTCCTCATGCCGTCCCACGGTCACGCGCAGCCCGGTTGGAAACCCGTAAAGCTTCATCGGCCGCACGATGACGCCTTCGTGCAGCAGGCGGATAAAATCCTCTTCGCAATCGCGGCCGGTATCGATCAACAGGAAATTTCCGACCGAAGGGGTATAGTGTACGCCCGCCAGAGTCAATTCTCCAGCCAGGAACTTCATCTCCCGGCGATTCATCTCCACTGACTTCGCAACATGTTCCGCGTCATCGAGCGCGGCCAAGCCGGCCGCCTGCGCCAGGCTTGAGGCGTTGAACGGAGAACGAATCCGCTGGAGGCATTCGATCAGCTCAGGTGCCCCATGCCGTATCCGAGCCGGATTCCCGCCAGCCCGTGAACTTTCGAGAACGTGCGCAGCACCAGCAGGTTCCTGCCTTCCCGAACGCGTTCGACCGAGCGCGAGTAATTCTGCATCTGCACATATTCGTAATACGCTTCGTCCAGAACGACGAGGACGCGCGCGGGAATGGCGGAAAGGAAGCGATCAAGGTCATCGGCGGTGAAAGCCGTTCCGGTGGGATTGTTGGGATTGCCGAGGTAGACCAGTTTGGTGCGGGGCGTGATCGCGTGGGCGATTGCCGCGAGGTCGAAAGTCATCTCGCGCAACGGGATCTGAACCAGGCCCGCCCCCATGTCTTCGATTGCGAGGCGATACAGGTAAAAAGCGGACTCGGAGGTGATGGCTTCATCGGCGCTGCCGGAAAGAAATGTCTTGGCCACGAGCTCAATCAGATCCGTGGAACCGGCGCCCAGGATGATTTGTTCCGGCGAGAGCCCGTGAATCTCCGCCAGCTTCCGGCGCAGATAATATCCGCTGCCGTCGGGATAATAGGAAATTCGGCCGACGGAATTGCGAATGGCTTCCTGGGCTTTGGGCGAGGGGCCGAGAGGATTTTCGTTGGATGCCAGCTTGATGGCGGAGTGCCCCAGCTCGCGCTCGACTTCCTCGATCGGCTTGCCGGGAGGGTAAGCGCGGATGCGGCTGGACCACGGTGGCAGGATTTCGTAGATCGGGGAACGGGGCATCGAGTTTGCCTCGAATAGCGCAGCGAATGGGCCGGCAGTTGAACCCCACCTCGCCTTTTACTGGGAATCCTTGCATCGCTTCGCCGGTCTTTGCCGCGGGGTGACCTTTGCCGCGGGGCCGGTCTTCATTGCGGGGCCGGACGGTTTTGACTTCCACGCGGGTATTCGGCGAGCGCGGTTTTTTTTCGATAGGAGCCGCGTCCGAGCTCTTCCAATTCTTGAGGCGCTCGACTTCGCCGCGCGAGATCGGACGAACGTCACCGGGTCCCAGCCCTTGATCCGTGAGAAAAGCAATTCGCACGCGCTTCAACTTCACCACGCCCTTGCCGATGCGATCGAACATGCGCCGAACCTGGTGGTAGCGCCCCTCGATCAGAGTCACTTCAAACCAGGGCTTTTCGTCATGCCCGAGGGGGCGAATCTGGCAGGGCTCCGTGCGACGGCCATCCAGGGCAATGCCGGCCTGCAGCTTGGCGATTCCTTCGGGATCGGGACGGCCCTCTAATTTAACGTGATAAGTCCGCGGAATCGCCGATGACCGCGCCATGAGGAAATTCGCCAGTTCCCCGTCGTTGGTCAGAATCATCAGGCCGGAAGAGTGATAATCCAACCTCCCCACGGGATAGACACGCTGCTTGATCCCCTTCACCAGGGAAATCACCGTCGGGCGCCCCTCCGGATCTTTCACAGTTGAGACATATCCCACCGGTTTGTTGACGAGCAGATACGTGTATTCGGTCGGGCGGGAGAGCAGGCGGCCGTCGACGCGAACGTGATCCTTCTCGAGGTCGGCTTTCGATCCCAATTTTGAAACGGTCTTGCCATTGACGCTGACCCGGCCTTCGAGAATAATCTGCTCGGCCTTTCGGCGCGAAGTAATTCCCGCATCAGCAATGATCTTTTGTAGGCGTTGTTCCATATTTGAGGAACGCTATTCCCTTGTTCGTACTCGACCAGGCGTTAGGATTTCGGCCCGGCCTCTTCTGTCGTCGATCCGCCATCACTTTCACTTGATTCGAGGGAAGCGGTCGTCTCAGGCCCTTCTGCACTCTCTGCGGTCAGCGTTGTGGTTCCGTCATTTTCCGATTGGGCTTCTAAATCTGTGCCCTCTAACGCAAACACGACGGGATCTCCTGACACTTCGGGATTAGCAGTGGTGGGCGGTTCGCCGGAGAATACTGCCTCTTCTTCGGCCGTCAACTCCGACCCCAAAGCGCGCCTCGCCATCTCCTCAAATTCCTTGAGGCTCGGCAATTCACCGACATCCTTTAAGCCGAAGTGGACCAGGAAATCTTTCGACGTCCGGTAAAGAATCGGCCGGCCCACGACGATCTTTCGGCCTCCCGTGACCACGAGCTTTTTCTCCAGCAAAGTGTGAATGACGCCGCCGGAATCGACACCTCGAATTTCCTCGATTTCCGGCATGGTTACGGGTTGGCGGTAGGCAATAACCGCGAGCGTCTCCAGCGCGGGCTTCGACAATCGCATCAGCGGCTTCAGGCTCTTCACGTACTGGCGCAGGACTTCGTGGTGTTCGGCCTTGGTCGAAAACTTGTATCCGTTCGCAACTTGACGAATCTGAATTCCATGAACACTCTGCTCATAGTCGGCCAGAAGTTCGTCAAGCTTGGCCTTGACACGTTCCCGCTCTTCGCCCTCGAGAACCTTGAGGATGCCGTCGAGCGTAACCGGCTCCGGCGCAACATAAATAATGCCCTCAAGAAGGGCCTTTAAAATGTCATCGTTCAGCATAGGTGAAGTGTTCAGGCTCCAAATGGCCGTATTCGGGTATTTCCGAGCAACTTCTTAAGTTCCGCATCGGGGAAACATGGTGCTCCCAAGCCGAGGCCAGGCAATTGCGAAAACTCCTTACGAAAAGCTCTCATCCAGCCCTCTCGCCAGTTCTTCCGGCGTGGTCGCCGCGAGGACCTCTTCAAATCGCTTGCTCCGGGCGACGGTAATTGATGTGAATAGATCTTTTTGCCGCAATTGAACTGCGCGCAATCGTACCAGCTCCAGGACTGCCAGAAATAGAGAGATTAATGCTTGCCGCCAAACAAAGTCGCCAACCAAATCCGTCAAGGGGACAGGGCCCGTGCTGGCGCGCAAAACCTGTTTGACGTGCTGGACCATTTGCGCGACGGTCACTTCTTCGCGCCGAATCTGCATTTGCGGCTTTTTCTTGGCGCGCTCCAAAATTTCGCGGAACACCGAGATCAAATCAAAGACGGATACGGCAAGGCCGGGTTCATCTTCGGCCTCGCTAAATTCGCCAATCCCCGGCTGCGACCACATGGCGTCTTCCAGCAGCCGCTTGGAGTTAAGCATCTCCGCGGCATTCTTAAATTGCTCGTGCTCAAGCAGCCGGTGTACCAGTTCCAACCGCGGGTCCTCCTGCTCGTCCGGAGGCGCCGTGGGGTCCGGGGGCAGCAGCATGCGCGATTTAATATGAATCAGCGTCGCCGCCATAAAGATGAATTCCCCCGCCACGTCGATATTCAAATCTTCCATCAGGTGCATGTAGTCGAGGTACTGTTGCGTAATCTTGGCGATGGGAATGTCATAAATATTGACCTGCTGCTTGCGAATCAAATCCAGCAGCAGATCGAGCGGCCCCTCGTAATTCCCGAGCTTTACGGGCGGAGGCGGCGCGGCAAGGTGCGACGCTCGCTTGGCCGCCGGCGCGGCGGCTTGATCGGGCACGGAAAGAGCGTCACGGGTCTCTTCCGCCTTGGGCGCTTGCGCATTGGGATTTTGAGGTTCGTCGATCATCGTAACCATCAGCTTTTCGTCTTCAGCAACCCATCCTTGCCAGCGCGAGAGTAATCCCGTCGCGCCTCAGGGTGCGAGGTTCACGGCCTTGCGAACCTCCGCCATGGTCGTCTGGGCCACTCTGCGAGCCTTTTCGGTTCCATTCTCCAAGATGTCCCATACCTTCTGAGGATTCTCCTCGTAAGGCTTGCGGCGCTCCTGAATCGGCGCGAGGAACGCATTCAAATTGCCCGCGACAAGTTTCTTGCAATCCACACAGCCGATTTCCGCCGTCCTGCACTCGCGATTGACGCGGTCAATGACTTCCACTGAGGAAAAAATCTTATGGAGGTCAAATACCGGGCAGACATCGGGATTGCCGGGATCATTTCGCCGGATGCGCGCCGGATCGGTCACCATCGTCGCCAGTTTCTTTGAGACCACGTCGGGCGCATCGGTCAGGAAGATCGCATTTTTGTAGCTCTTCGACATCTTCCGGCCGTCGGTTCCCGGCAGGCGTGGTGAGGAGGTCAGCAAGGCTTCGGGTTCAGGGAAGATTTCGTCCACCGTTACCAGGCCGCGGTTTACCATCTCTGCTTTGCCTGGCAGCGTTTGTTCTTTGTAGGTTTTCCCTTCGAGTTTTACCGTCCCAGCACCGTGAACTTTGCCAAATACCTGGTTGAACCGTCGCGCCACTTCGCGGGTCAACTCCACATGTGGCACCTGGTCTTCACCCACGGGGACGGCGTTGGCCTTGTACATCAGGATGTCCGCTGCCTGTAGCAACGGATATCCAAGAAATCCATACGTGTTGATATCGTGTTCCTGAATGTTCTCAAGCTGCTCTTTATAAGTGGGCACGCGCTCGAGCCAACCGAGCGGCGTCACCATGGAAAACAACAGGAAAAGTTCCGCGTGCTCGGGCAGCCGCGACTGAACGAAAAATGTTGCCTTGTTCGGATCGAGACCGCAGGCGAGCCAGTCCGTCACCATCTCCCAGGTATCCTGCCGCAGATTAATCGTATTTTCATAACCCGTCGTCAGCATGTGCCAATCGGCGACGAAGTGAAAGCTTTCGTAGGAGTCCTGAAGCTTCACCCAATTCTGGAGCGCCCCCACCAGGTTACCCAAATGCAGCTTTCCCGTGGGTCGCATGCCGCTCAAAATGCGCGGACGTTGAGGAATCTCTTGATTTGCCATTCGCCTGGGATAATCCTTCGCGGGTGTTGCCAGACAAGCGCCGCCTGACCTGGGTACATTTTCTGAATATCGCTAATTTCTCATCGTAGCATAGCCACTTGGAATCGTGAAATGCGCGCGGTGGAAGGTTGTGTCCCATTTTAGTAGCGCCGACCTTCAGGTCGGCACTTGCTGACCTCCCGATAGAATCGGGACAAGTTCCGGTCAGCGCTACAGGTTGCATGCCGGGTCAAGTTCGGAGCACTCGAGTCCCGAAATTAGGCGGCTTCGGTTCCGAACGACAAGCCCATTTCGTGCGCGACACTTTGAATGTGGAGCCGTCCCTCGTCAAACTCTTCCGGCGTCTTCAGGTGTTCGAGCATCAGGGGAACATCCGTCGAGAGCCCCGCGAGGCCGCGCAAATAGGCTTGATAATCGATCTGGCCGCGGCCGGGAATGACTTCGCGCAAACAGACTTGAACGTAATCCTCCCAGCTCAGGTCCTTGGCGTGGCAGGAAACGATCCAGGGCCCCAGCTTGCGGAAGCACTCATCGATGACGGCACCGTTGTTATACATGCGCTCGGGGCTGTTCATCACATTGCACGCATCCAGATGAACGGCAAAAGCCTTTCGGTCCACGCGCCGGATGAGCTTCAAGTAATCGTCGGGGCCGCTGGGAAAATTGAACGGCATCATTTCAATCGAGAACGTCGTGCGCGTGGGTTTTACTTCGTCGATGACGGCGCGGCAATTCTCCACCGTAGCGTCGATGAATTCCTCGGTGATGTTCCTGGGGTCAGGGCCGCACCAGAAATGCGCGTTGTAGGAACCCGCAACGTTCGGACACGTCCGCGCCCCCATGAGATCCGCAAGCGCCAGGCGATTCTTCACCTTCTCCATGTTCTTGCGCCGCTTTTCGGGATCGGGGTCGAGCATGTTGCACCATCCCCCGACCTCGGCGATGATCACGTCGTTCTCGGCGAACTCCTTGACGATCGCTTTGATTTTGTCCGTGTCATTCAGCTCGACGATCGGCCCATAGGCTGCGCGATATCCCAACCGCCGGTGCTCGCGCGCGATTTCGCCGGGGTCGTCCGACTTGATGAAGACCGGGCCGCCCAGGCGCAACGGCTGGTCACGCGAGGTTCGTAGTTGACCCGACGCGTGGGGACTCGCCACGGCCAGCGCCGCAAGCGTTCCGGTCTGGCCAATAAAAGCACGTCGCGAAATATGATGAGGCATCGTCAGCTCCTGTCCCGCGGATTCATTGCTGTCTCGCAGCCGTTAGGTTGAGAACCATTGCCGAATCGATGCGCACTTAAAGTCTCTGGTCGTGAGTTGCCTCCCCGATTGAATCTCAGTTCCACTGGGGGTCTACAAACGGGAAATCAGACCGTCATAATCGGCGTGGGAGCCGATCCAATACCAGACCATGTCGTCGCCACGGAGGACTCCGACGGCTCGCCATCCGAGCGCGACGCGAACGGAATAAATCCGTTTCGCTGTGTGGATTCGCTTGAAATGAAGACTGGGATGGTGCGGATCCTGCCGCCAAATGCGAAAAGCTTCGCGCGCGCTTTGCCGGATATCTTCGGGAAGTTGGTTGAGCGCCTCGCGAAAGCGAGCGGTGGTATGAGAGTTCACAATTCGCTCAATGGCTCGGTCTTTCCGGCGTCCAACTCAGCCAGAGCTTCATCGGCGAGACCGGCAAGTTGGACCTGCGAGTTGGCGAAAGCTTCACTCCATCGGCGCTCCGACGCAAGATCGGCGAGCAGGAAGCGGGCAAGCAAATCCTGCTCGGATTGGGTGAGCTTCGATGCCTCCGTGAATGCCTGTTCGAGCAACTTCGTCATACACTTGTCTCCACACGGAACCTTCTTGTTCACTCTTTATTATAGCGCGACGAAAACGCAGTATCCACCCGCTGTCAAGTTGGCAACTGTTCACCGGCCCGCCGCTGGAAGATTTCGATGAAGCAGTTCACCAGCGATACGGCGGCGGGAGTTATGCCGGGGATGCGCGAGGCTTGCCCCAATGTCAGGGGGCGCACTTTGGTGAGCTTTTCCACGACCTCGTGCGAAAGGCCGGAAACACTGCGGTAATCGAACCACTCCGGAATCTGCCGCGACTCGGCGCGCTTCATGCGCTCCATCTGGCGTTCCTGCTGCTGCAAGTAGCCTTCGTATTTGAAATCGGTTTCAACGCGGCGCGATTCTTCATGCGAAAGGAATTGGCTTCCCGCCTCGGCATGATTCGTTGCGTCGGCTTCGTGTGACCGAAGTCCTTCATTGACCGACTGCATGAGATCGTCGATTCCCAACTCGGACCGCTTGAGGAGCTGCGCGCCTGTCAGGGCCGAGGGAGCCGTCAGGACGCCGTCCTGCATGAGTCCCAGGCGTGTATAAATCTCCTGACCAATTCGCGAGCGCCGGTCAAGGCGCGTTTCCAGCAGGAATTTTGCCGCGGCGCCGATTCGGAGTTCTTCTCGACAAAGGCCTCATAATCCTTTTGCCGGACAGTTCCAACCTCGTAACCCAGCGGCGTCAAGCGCTCATCGGCGTTATCGATTCGCAAGTGCAGACGGAATTCAGCGCGCGAGGTGAACATGCGATAGGGCTCATCCACGCCTTTGCTGACAAGATCGTCAATCAATATCCCCGCATAGCCTTGCGTACGGCTGATGGTGACCGGCGACTTGCCCTGCACGCGAAGCCCGGCATTGATCACAGCCATGATTCCCTGGCAGCCAGCCTCTTCGTAACCCGTAGTCCCGTTGATTTGTCCGGCGAGGAAGAGCCCCTGAATTTTCTTGGTTTCAAGCCACGGATTCAGTTCCGTCGGCTGCACCATGTCATATTCAATCGCATAGCCCGGACGGATCATGTCCGCGTTCTCAAGCCCGGGAATCGACTTGACCATGGCCATCTGCACATCGATCGGCATCGAGGTCGACATGCCATTCACGTAGATTTCGTTGGTGTCGAGGCGCTTGGGTTCCAGAAAGATTTGGTGC
>CAVTDA010000045.1:0-29457 GCA_963733285.1 uncultured Acidobacteriota bacterium | reverse complement strand
CCATCTCGTCCGAGCGTGTCGGTCGCTTGCTGCAACAACAACGGACTAGCTTGCAGAAGAGCTCCGCCTTGAAATACGGCCCGCAAGAGGAGCAGGCAATCGGCGAACTTTTAGATCACCTTGGAAATCCGCGACAACGCGGATTCGGACAAGGTATCAATGTCCTCGCGCTCGAAGGGCGTGATGAACGTGTTGCAGACCAAGCGGCTGGATCTCTTCCGCGGATCCGTTTTTCCTCCTTGCGGAAGCCGATGAACTGGTCCATCGTGTGGTTGTTCCCCGGGGGCCTCGATAAGTTCACGAACGGCCCGGGCCGCACGCTTGGCCTCGTTGGCGCTCTCCTCCAAAAGTTTGAAAGAAGCGTCGCCTCGACAGAAAGATTTGTTGCAAAGAAAACATGAGCATTCAGCCCCAAACAGGGACGGATAATTCCTGGTGCAAGGCAATCCTAACCGACAGCTAACGAAATTCTAACAAGTTTCGGACGGGATTGCACCTGGAGCCACCCGAAGAGAGGGGTTGGGCCGTCACGTAGGTCAGGCTTTCCAGCCTGACTAAGGTGCGTAAGCGAAGCACCCGAATTCGCTTGTCCGGCGCAACGTCAGGCGAGAAAAGCCTGACCTACTGGGCCGTTTGCAGCCGGGCCGCCAGCAGCGTGTTCTGCAAGAGCATGGTGATCGTCAGCGGGCCGACGCCGCCGGGCACGGGCGTGATGCAGCCGGCGACCTGGCTGACCGGCCCGAAATCGACGTCGCCCACCAGCCCTTTCTCCGTGCGATTGATTCCCACGTCGATCACCACGGCCCCCGGCTTGACCATGTCGGCGGTGACGAACTTCGCCCGGCCGATGGCCACGATGAGAATGTCCGCCGCGCGGGTGATCGAGGGCAGATCGCGGCTGCGGCTGTGGCAGACGGTCACCGTGGCGTCGCCGCCCGGCCCTTTCTGCATGAGCATCATGGCGATCGGCTTGCCGACGATCTCGCTCCGGCCCACCACGACCACGTGGCCCCGGCCGTGGGAATTTGATGCCGCAGGAGTATCTGCTGAATGCCGTGCGGAGTGCAGGGCAGGAACAGCGGGCGGCCCTGCACGATGCGGCCGACATTCTCCGGATGGAATGCGTCGACGTCCTTCAGCGGAAGGACCGCGTCGAGACGCGGGTCGTATCGATCCGCCTTGGGCAACGGCAACTGCACGAGGATTCCGTGCACGCCGGGATCGCAGTTGAGTTGATCGATCAGGGCCAGGAGCTCGTCGGTCGTCGTCTCGGCCGCGAGCCGGTGCAGGCGGCTGGTCAGCCCGTTCTGCTCGCAGGCCTTTTGCTTGTTGCGGACGTAGACCTGGCTGGCCGGATCTTCGCCGACCAGGACCGCCGCCAAGCATGGCTTCACGCTTGTCCGGCGAGTGAACCACAGACCTCGGCGGAAATCTCGGCACGGATCTTCTCAGCCAGGGATTTGCCATCCAGAAGGATTGCGGTCATGCTTTAATTGAGCGTTTGCACGATTTGGATGCGGCGGGCGCAGGCAGTCAATTTCACGCAGGTTTGGTAAATTTCGGGGAAAATCATGTTCCGGAACCACCAAGAAAGAAATAGTCGCCAACTTGAAAAATCCATCATACTACATCTCGTGGACAGAATTGGAGTTTATTTATGGATTATTATGGTATCGATGTTTATATTTTCCACTGTTCTTCACAACAACTGGCAATTTACCCGACCAGAGAATATATCAAGGATCGGACGTCGATCATCGTGTATTGGATAGAAAATGTAGCCGTAGGTGATGATGAACATTCCTTACTGCATTTTGAACTGGTGGGTTATAAGCCTGATCCCGTCAAAACATCAAAATTGGAAACACAGTTTAAAACAGATCATCCGTTGATTATGGAAATAAAAAGAGTGTTGAATGCTCTGTAAGGATAAATATTTTCTTTTCCAAAGGGAATGAGTGATAAAAACATCATCTCGCTCGAGGTGAGAGAAGGTTATTATCTCGGTAAATTATACGGACTGTTGAAAGATGCCAAAATCAAAACATCAGTTTTGAAATTTACTCCCGATGGTGTTTTTACCACAGATCAACATTCCACACATAATGGTCAAACCATTATCTATGATCAAGAGCTGGAAGGAGATACCTTGAAGTACGGATATAAACACACCGAAGATTGTTTCAATTTCCCGGTGGATGTCAAAGAATTGTCCAGCATCTTGTCAGGGTGTATGAAACAGGATTCGATCATTCTGTTTTGTCAAACAATCAGATCACGATAACCTGTTCATCAAATTTGTCAATAACCGATCTCATAAGGAAAATAATCTCCATTCTATTCCTCGATTGAATCATATAGCTCAGACCTATATTCTACCAACATATACCAGCAAGCCTATAAGTATAGTAGCCGAAGATCTTGACGCTATTATTAAAACGTTCGCGAAAACAAGGGGTCGTGAATTGACTATTATCAATTCTTCAAGTAAGGGATTGGTGATCAAAGGCATCAAAGAAAACGGTACATCGTCGATTCAATGTTTGTACAGTCCCGACGATGATGAAGAGAAAGATGTTGAGGAACATTTCCTTTACGAAATGAAAATAGACGATACTATTCCAAATCTGCTGAAGAAACAGTTAGCAACTTCAAGGAAACGTGATGCTATCAATCTTACGTTTGAATCCAACGATAAGCCGTTAAGGATTTCCAGCTCGATCTCTAATATCGGCAAGTTGACTTTTTATATCTATCCGATTAGACAGGATTAATGTTTCAGAAATATGTTTCTGAAATTTAAACTACATCAAGTTTACTCCGAGGAATAAGAATGGTAGTGGCCACCAGCGCCCCAACACCAAGCGAGAGCAATGAAAATGATGAAGATGAAGAAGATCAGGACGACCGCGGCAACACCGCTGCCCAAACCGAGACCACCACCATATCCACCCCATCCACCCTGAGTGGCGTAGAAAGCAGCGAAGATCAGGATGAGGAAAAGAATCAGAACGAGAACCAAAACCAAAGCGCCTGAGCCGTGCATTTTAATATTATGGAAAAAATAAATTGCAATTTATTTATGTTTTGTGTCTGGAACGACATGTGTCTGGAACGACACTTAAAATGATCCTTGGTAAACATCCAGAGGCAAAACTGTCGTCAAACAGAGTTGAACTTCAGTGTACCTAATAACTGCTGAAACATATATAAGATTGATATCCACCTCTTCACCCGTAGTGTTGTAAATATGAATGAGATATGAATACAACAATGAAAATGCTGTTAGGAAGACCTGTCCTGGAACTTGAGCACCGATACACCACACAGCATTGCGACCCGCCACGAGTTCTTGTCAATTCGTTAGTCAAATTGCAAACGTTCTGACAACAATTCAGATCAGGGGAGCATTTAGTGGGATAAGCCAAATATTGACCCAACAGTGTGTTGATATACACAAAAGCCTGACCAGCCGGACCGGTGCCGTTGGTTGTGGGATTCAATAGGAAAGCTGCTGTGCCCGCACTCAAAGCTGCGGCAAAGACTTCAGCATTCAATTGACTGCTACACCCCACTGAGCTGCTACACAACCTCCGTAGCCGGCATAACCTGTCGGATGACGATAGAGATCAAGATAACCTCCTGGACCCTCAAGCAAAGACACGAGCACAATTTGCTGATCGGTAATACCATCAGTCAAACTGGTGAAAGCGTTGGCAGCTGAGGTGTAGACAATAGTATCAAAAGGGCATGCACAATTAGAGCAGCTCGTAGATCCACTTGAACAACTTGAACAACCCATAGTTTGTAATCAGTGGAAAAAAAAATCAACAACAAAATTGGTCTTATGAATTCATAAGACAAAAATTATCCGGTTCCTGAATAGGTGCTAAGAGGATAGACCGGTGTCAAACACAACTGAATATCAAGATAACGAACGGCAGCCGTAATGGCAGTCAGATTGATGTTAGCCTCATTGGTTATACCCTGAAGAACGTGATTAATCTGGCTGAAAGCCGTCAAAAAGGCTTGCCCAGGAGTTTGAGCACCAAGACACCATGTGGAATTCAGAGTTGGAATATTCTGACTGGTCAAAGGATTAGACACACCAACAATCGATGGATTCAAAGTACACACATTGGTGCAACAATCGGTACAATTGGAACTGTTGCCACATGTACCATTGACGGATGTGTAGCTCAGATATTGGGCCAACAGATAATTAATGGCCACAAAAGCCTGATGAGCGATACCGGTATCACCAGTGTTAGCGTTAGACTTCCACGCGGTGGTTCCAGCGGTTATAGCCGCAGCAAAAACCTGAGCATTCAACGACGAGCTACATTTCCCTGTCGAAGCTTTGCATCCACAATGACCAGTGGTCGTAGGGGTGCTATAAAGAGCCAAATAACCTCCAGGACCTTCGAGAATATTCTGAAGTCCAGATGTTAGTCGTTCCAGACTGATCCAATGCATGCTGTACTAGATAAGCATTGGCTGCCGATTCATAAACAATTGTATCATACGGACATTGACAAAGTTGATTACACGAACTCATTGTTTGATGTTGTTAGAAAAATAATTTTAATCAGAAATTAGCGAATAGCTAAACAAAGGAGCCTTCTACATGCAGGCCCCCGTTTTCTTCACCCTCCAGATCCGGCGACAACCCGACGAAGGCCACGACCACATCGGAGCGTTGTGCTAGCTTTACCGCTTCTTCGCGCATAACATCCACCGGCGGTTTCCAATTAAAGGTAATCCCCGCGTGGAAGATGGGCCCGAAGTGCATGTATTCCATCTTGAATTTGTGCGGCGCCGTATTGTCGAAATGAACAGTGAATCCCGGGATTTCCTTGTCGTGATTGTGCTGAGTGGCGCTCGACATCAGCTTTCCATCCAGGTACAGTCTTGACGGTGTGCTCGCTTGTGCACGGCCAGCAAAACGGTTGCTGAAAGCTGAACGCGTAATCACCGGGGCCGGGGGGAATCAGCATTCCCGTCCAAGCACCGCAAAAGCCTTTTTCGATTTCCCGGGGCGGGCGAGGCAGCGCTCCAATCAAACTGAATAGAAGGATCAACGCGAACGAGTTTGGGCTTTCCCGAACACTGGGGTTTCGCAAAGTATTCAGCCTTGAGACCTTCCTTTCCATTCGCGCCCGCCGTGAGGAAGGCCGTTCGCGCAACCGGAACCGGCAACTCCTGCGTAAAAGGCGCGCCCTGCGAGTAGAGCACCTCCGCCTTTCCCGAAAATGTTTGCGAATGCCGTCGAGGGGCAATACCGGATTCTGCGGCGTTCCGTTGTAATTCCCTTCCAGCGACACCAGCGATCCGCATTGGGACCAATGACCGCGATGGTTTTCACCGCCGGCCCCAAGGGCAGAGTGTTCACCTGATTTTTCAGCAGAACAATGGACTCGCGCGCGGCTTGCAGCGCGAGTCGCGCGATGCTCGGGCGAATCGACCTCGGTCATCGGAATGTTGGCGAAAGGGAGTCGTGCCCGCGGGATCGAACATTCCCAGGCGGAATCGCGCCGAGAAGAGTCGCTGGAGAGATTCGTCCAATTCGCTTTCCTGAATCAGCCCGTCTTTCACCGCCTTTTCGCAGGCGTCAGAAATCATCGCCACAGGTATTGTCAGTCCCCGCGCGGACGGCGTCCACCGAAGCGTGTTCGATATCGGGGGCGTATTTGTGCCCGTTCACAATGTCTTCCACAGCTCCGCAGTCGGAAACGATATAACCCTGGAATTTCCAGGCGTTGCGCAGTGTATCGGTTAATAGATAAGCGTTCGCGGAGGCGGGCGGGCCGTTCACCGCATTGTACGCGCCCATGATGGATTGCGCGTTGCCTTCCACGACGGTCTCGCGAAATGCGGGCAGGTAAGTGTCTTCGAGGTCATGCGCGGAAGGCTTGGCGTCAAATCCGTGCCGCATCATCTCTGGCCCACTATGAACTGCGTAGTGCTTGGGGGTGGCAATCGCTTCGAAGTAGTGCGGGTCGTCGCCCTGCACACCCTTCACGAATGCCGTTCCCATTTTCCCCGTCAAAAAGGGATCTTCCCCGTAGGTCTCCTGCCCGCGTCCCCAGCGCGGATCGCGGAAGATATTGATGTTGGGCGACCAATAGGTCAGACCGAAGTAATTGAAGTGATTGTCTTCCCGCTGCGCTTCGTAATAAATCGCGCGCCCCTCATCGGCAATCACGCGGCCCTCGCCATGAACCAGATTCGGATCCCAGGTCGCCGCCATGCCGATGGCTTGGGGAAACACCGTCGCATATCCGGCGCGGCCCACACCGTGCAGCGCTTCGCTCCACCAGTCGTAAGCCGGTATCCCCAAGCGCGGTATTGCGGGCGCGGTGTGCTGCATCTGGCGGACTTTCTCCTCCAGCGTCATGCGCGAAACCAGATCCTTCACCCGCACTTCAAGAGGGAGCGCGGTGTTCTTGTAAGCAGGCTCCGCCTCCGCCTTGGCCGTTTGGGCGCTGGTCTTTGAGACATTTCCGCCCGCACTGCACGCGACTGCCAACGCTGCGATCACGAACTTGAAAACGAAGCTCAATCGGGATGCTTTCACAAATCCTCCAAATTTCCGCGCTCTTTCATGTGGCTATACGTTGACAAGACGCCGGATGGCCGCGTTTAATTTGGTCGATGCCGATGCCGTTTGTCAATCGTATTACTTGGCAGGACTCCGAGGGCTTTCCATCTTGAAGATGGAATTGACCAGAAACTTTGGGTGGGCCTATGTCGCCAGAATAATCTTCGCGATGGTTTGCAGTTGCATGAACGAAGTGCCCTCGTAAATCTTGCCAATCTTCGCATCGCGCAGAAATTTCTCCGCGGGGTAATCCCGCGTAAAACCGTAGCCGCCGAAAACTTCGAGGCATTCCGACGCCACGCGTTCCGCCACCTGCGAAGTGAAATATTTCGCCATCGCCGATTCCTTTACGAATGGCACGCCCGCGTCTTTCAAGCGCGCGGCATTGTAAGTCATCAACCGCGCGGCCTCGACATCAACCGCAAGCCGGGCCAATTGAAATTGCATCCCCTGAAACTCAGCGATCGTCTTCCCAAATTGTTTTCGCTCGTGGGCGTACGTCAGAGCAGCGTCGAGAGCCCCGCGCGCCACGCCCACCATCTGCGCCGAAATCCCGATGCGCCCTTCATTCAGGGTCTCGATGGCCAGCTTGTAACCCTTGCCAACTTCGCCCAGCACATTTTCGCGACGCACTTGGCAATCTTCCAGAATGAGCTCGCAGGTCGATGAGGCGCGGATTCCCAACTTGTCCTCTTTCTTACCCACAGAAAATCCCGGCGTTTCACGTTCGATCAAAAAGGCGGTGATACCGTGATACCCCACTTCCGGATTCACGTTGGCGAATAGAATGTAGAGCCCCGCCTCCTTCGCATTCGTAATCCAGAGTTTCCTGCCGGTTAAAACGAAATGGCCGCCATCCTCGCGGGCGCGGGTGGTGAGCGCAAACGCGTCGCTGCCCGAATTCGCCTCCGAGAGCGCGTAGGCGCCCAGTGTGTCGGCGGCGAGGCGCGGAAGATATTTCTGCTTCTGTTCGGGCGTGCCCCATCTTTGCAGGGCGTTGTTGACGAGGGTATTCTGGACGTCAATCACCACCCCCGCGGAAGCATCAACGCGGGAGAACTCCTCGATGGCCAAGATCGCCTGAAAGAACGAGCCTCCACTGCCTCCGTAGGCTTCATCGACTGCAATGCCCATAAACCCCTGGGCGAATATTGTCTTCAGCAATGTCAGGTCGAAGACGCCTTCGCGGTCCATCGTCACAACGTGGGGTTGGATTTCGTTCGCGGCAAATTCACCAGCCATCGCTTGAAACATTCTCTCTTCTTCTGAAAGCGCAGTTAGCGGCGCACGAAGAAGGTTGTCGCCAGATTCCGCCATCCAAACCTCCCAGCTTCCCTCGATTTCAAGGAAAGGAGAATGCTACAGGGTTCCCAATGATGAAACAACCCCCGCAACGCCGAACGTATGGTTGCCCTTGGGCCTCTCGGTCAAGATGAACAGTCACATAAACGGTTTACATTCGCGACTTGCGGGGAGGGAGTACAATAGGCGACAGCTTCCCGGAGGTGCGCATGGCGGAAACGGTTATTCGGCCGACGATGAAATTCATCATGGTTGGTTATGTCGTGGTCGCAGTCATCGTGGCAGCAAGCGTTATTTTGCTGGAGCGGATCACCTGGCCCAGCGGCGTTCCACAAGCCTTGCAGCCTTGGCTTCCCTTCCTGCCCTTGCTGCTTTTTTTCTGGCCCATCAAACGCCATCTTCACAATCGCCTGACCAAGATGACACTGCTCGATGATCGGCTGCGCTACGAATCGGGTTTTTTCAGCCACACGACCCGCACGATTTTGGTGGCAAACGTCCAGGACGTCACCGTTCATCAAACCTTCGGCCAACGCATGTTCGGGGTTGGCAATGTTTCGATCGAAACCGCGGGCGGGTCAAGCCGCGAGACCATCGTGAATGTCGACAAGCCTCAGTATCTCGCCGATCACATCAACGAACGCTCCCAAAAGTCGCGCACGCCGGCTTCAGGAATCTGAGCGCAGGGGTGGAAACCCTTGGAGTGCGGCCGCGAAGCTGCCGCCTTGGTTTGCGGGCGGAGCCCGTAGCGAACGTTTTCGCCCTTTGCCAGACGATGCGGTTCTTACTTTTGTTCTTGGGTCTGCTGGGAGGAAAAAGGCGGCAGCTTTGCGGCCGCACTCCAGGCGGATTCGCGCCGCAGCACGCTAGGGCATTTCCATCTCGCGGCGCCCAAACCTTTGCCGCAGCAAAAATACATAATGGACCGCCGAGGCCAGCGTAAGCGCGGCAGTCAGGTAGACGAATCCTCTGCGAATTTCTACTGTAACCAAGGGGACTTGAGCCTGGACGGAGACGGCGATAAAGAGCGTCAGCACCTGGGCGGCCGTGGAAGCTTTTCCCAGCAGGGAGGGGCGAAACGGGCGATATCCGGCTACGAGGGAGATGACCAGCGCGGTGGCCAGAATCGCGACGTCGCGGCTGAGAACAATGATGGTCAGCCACCAGGGGAGCGCGCCTCGAAACGAAAGCGTAAGGTAGCCGGTGGTCATCAGAATCTTGTCGGCAATCGGGTCCAGGGCCATGCCCAGGGCGCTTTCCTGTTTCAACAGCCGCGCAACCGTGCCATCCAGCATGTCAGAGACCGCGGCTGCCGTCAGCACGGCTAGTGCGCCATGATAGTGCTGGTCAAGAACCAGGATCGCAAACACCGGCACAAATACCAGGCGCAGCAGGGTAATTTGGTTGGAGGGTGTCAGAATTCGGGTGGTCATCGCTGTCGGCTTAATTTAACGGCTTCCATCCGCGGGTGTCAATGCTGGCAGAGTCCGCTCATACGGATTCCGCTGGGGAGGGGATTTTTCCAATCCTCCGCCTCGTTCCAAAAACAATCTATCAGCCGCTCAGGGTCCTTTCCGCGCTCTCGCCCTGCCTTTCGCCTTGAGCCTCTGTTGCACGGCGGGACTCTTCAGTTCACGCCGGGCGTCCGAGGCAATCCATCGCGCCGCGCGGGAATTGAGCCGGCAAATTTCCTCCGCGACGGTTACGGCGGCCCCGTTCAACGCGGCATTGCGCTTTCCGATCTGGCGGAGAGCCCAATTCACGGCTTTCCTGACCATGTTTCTCTCGTCCGTTGCCGCGCTCTTGATAATCGGCAGGAATCGTCGAAACGCCGCGTCGCCGGCAGCTTTGTCCGCCACCGCGAGTCCGGCCATGAGGGCGAATCCCGCCCTTTTGACGAACTCTCGCGGGCTGCGGCTCCACTCCACGCACTTCGCGAAGGCAAACGGAGAGTATCGAAACAGGTGAATGCACGCGCCGTCGCAAATCGCCCAATTGTCAAAATCCTTCGCCCATAGGTCCATTTGACGCTTGGTGACTTTCGCAGGCTCTGCCACAAGGATGCCGAGAATGCGTGCCTCGAAAACTTCCGAACCCCACAACTCCAGGGCGAGGGGATGATCCCGGCCGATCTTTCCGGCCAGCTTCTTGATTTCCGGAGTTGACCACCCGCCGTGGACTTTCTTCGCGACGATCCCGTACCGGGCCATGCCCGCAATCGCGCGAGGGTCGGGCCGGGAGGCGAGCAATTGCAGAATCTCTTCGCAAGTCACGCGAGTCCCTGCCCTCAAACGCGCGGAGTCTCAATTCCCAAATACTCTTGAATCGTGATTCCCACCTTGGATTGAAACCTCTGCGCGAGTGACGGAATCGATCCGCTCGGCTCATCCACGATAATGCGTTCAACCCGTTGCATGGGAAAGAAGGCCGTGTTCAAGCCCACCGCGGTCTCCTCCTGTTGCACGACCTGGCGGACGAAGTCGTCAAAAGAATTGAGATCGACTCCCCGAATCGTTACTCCCTTGGCTTCCAGCAGCAGGATCTGCCCCCAGATTTTTTCCTTGGGCGAGATGAGGCTGACAATCACGATGCTGTTGATTTCCACGAGAGCCTCTTTCTGAAAAATGTTCTCACTTCAAATCGTAAAACGCCCGCATGTTGCCCATGTGTGGAAACAGCAGGCGCCGCTTGATTTCCAAAATTTGCCGCAGGTGACTGATGTCATGAAACGCCCATTCGGTAACCAGCTCTTCCACGGTAATGCTTCCAACCCCTTCATGATTCGCGCGGCGCTTAAATTGCGCCGGCCGGAGCGTTCGCAGCCAGCGGACATTCGCCCGGCGTTGTTGCGTGAGGCGGGCGAGACTTTTGCGCGGATCGATCTTGCTGTAATCCAATTCAACCGCGCGCGCTTCCTGGTCATAGGGCAACAGCGTCGGGTTAGGTTGCTCGATCATCTCCGCCACGCGCGCCCGCATGCCGAGCTCTTCGACATCGGCCAGATGCGCCAGAATTTCCTGCACCGACCACTTGCCGGGAGCGGGCCGCGTCACGAGTTCGCGCCGCGATAAAGTCGAGATTTCCTGTTCAAGCTTCTGCGGGGTGGTGGAGAGAGTATCGAGGACGGTCTTCAGCATGGGGTTTCCCTCCCTTGCCGGGTCAATTAATTTCGCGCAGCTTGTCACGCAGTTGATGCGCCGCAAGAAACTCGCCCTCCAGGCCGCGGTCAGCGAGGTGCAGCTTGAGGGATTCCAGTTTTTGAATGAGGGCGTCGAGCGCCAGTTGAATATTCTCCGTGTTCGTCAGGCAGATATCCCGCCACACCGAATATGGACTGTCGGCCAAGCGCGTGACATCGCGAAATCCCGAGGCGGCGACTTCCAGCATCAGCTCCTCAGCCGCTTGCTTTTCATCGATGAGGCTGGCGAGGCCGGTGGATAAAAGTTGGGGAAGGTGCGAAAGGTAGGCAACCGCCAAATCGTGGGTGGCCGGGTCGCTGATGAGCGGCCGCGCTCCAATCAGCGTTACCAGATCACGAAACGCCTTCACGCGAGGATCGTCAAGGTCCTGCGGCTTGAGCGGCGTCAGCACGTAACGGGCGTTTTCAAACAGCCGCGCGTCGGAATTCTCCAGTCCCGAGCGTTCCTTCCCCGCCATTGGGTGGCCGCCCAAAAACAGCGGGCCCTCGCTGAAGAACTCCGCCGCCAGCGCGCAAATTCGCTTCTTGGTGCTGCCGACATCGGTCACGAGTGCCTGGGGAGACAAGTACGGCCGCAAGCGCGGGATGGAGTCAAGGATGACAGCGACGGGCGTGGCGAGAATCACGAGGTCGGCGCCCTTCAGCGCTTCATTCAAATCCGCGAAGACTTCATCGACGGCGCCCAGGCTCAGCGCCTGCTGGCGCGTCTCCTCGCGGCGCGCGTAGCCGGCAATCCGGCCCGAGAAGCCCGCCTTCTTCAAAGCCAGGCCCAACGACCCGCCCAAGAGGCCTAGGCCGACAATCGCCACGCGCCGAAATTGCAATTCAGTGCTTGTACTTTGCAAGGAATGAACTCGCGGGGACGCTTTTAGATCTTTCTTCCCACTGCCGGCGCAATCACCCGCAATTCTTTCATCAGTTGCTGGAACTGCTCGGGGAACAGCGATTGCGCCCCGTCGCTCAGCGCCTTTTCCGGGTCGTTGTGGACTTCGATCAACAGCCCATCTGCCCCCGCCGCAACCGCCGCGCGCGCCATGGGGGCAACTTTATCGCGCCGTCCCGTGCCGTGCGAAGGGTCGACGACAATGGGGAGATGCGACAACTTTTTGATGACGGGAATGGCTGCGATATCCAGGGTATTTCGCAGATAGCTGTCAAAAGTCCGAATGCCCCGCTCACAGAGCACCACGTTGTAATTCCCGCCCGCCATGATGTATTCCGCCGAGAGCAGTAATTCCTCTATCGTTGCCGCGATTCCCCGCTTGAGCAATACCGGTTTTGAAACCTTTCCGAGTTCCTTCAACAGATTGAAATTTTGCATGTTCCGGGCGCCAACCTGGAACATGTCCACGTAGTCCATCATTTGCGGAATTTGGACGTGATCCATTACCTCGGAAACCACGCAGAGGTTGTATTTGTCCCCGGCTTGCCGGAGATATTTCAGCCCTTCCTGGCCAATCCCCTGGAAACTGTAGGGTGACGAGCGGGGCTTGAACGCGCCGCCGCGCAGAATTCGCGCGCCGCTGGCGGAAACCGATGCGGCGACCGCGTCAATCTGCTCGGGGCTCTCCACGCTGCACGGGCCCGCCATAACAATCACTTCATCGCCGCCGATGGCCACGCCGCGGGGGAGCTTGACGATGGTTCCCTCCGGCCGGAAGTGGCGGCTGGCGAGCTTGTAGGGCGCGGAAATCCTCAGGACCTCGTCCACCCCGTCGAGCAGCTCGATGTCGCGCGTATCAAAATCCACTTTGGCGCCGACCGCGCCCAGCACGGTTTGGCGGGCTCCGGTGGAGCGGTGGATGTCGAATCCCATTCCCATCAATCGGCTGATGACCGATTGCACTTCCTCTTCTGTCGCGCCTTCCTGCATTACGACGACCATGGACCCTACTCCTTCGAAAAAACAGTCCCGTTCTCCATGGAATGACGTTCCAGGGAGCGGGCTTCATCAATGATGCGTTCAAACAGGCGACGGATGGCAGCGTCGTCCAGCGGACCGTCGTTGGCGGTCACCACGTTGCGCAGAATTTCCGCCTCGCGCTCGGGCTGCCAGGTAGCGACCTTCAACGCCTTTTTGATGTGGCCGATCTCGACCGCGCACTTTGACCGCTCGTTCAGCAGCTTCACCAGTTGCCGGTCGATCTCATCGATGCGCTTGCGCCAGTCGGCAACATCGCTCATGCGGATTGCTCCTCCGTCCCGGTTTTCAGACGCCGCACGAACTGCTCGATGGCCTGCGCGCCATCTTCGGCAAATCGGTCTTCAATGGTGTGGACGACGGCGCTTCCCACCACCGCGGCCTCGGCGTACGACTGGACTTCCTTCACCTGCCCGGGCGTCGAGATTCCGAATCCGACAGCGAGCGGCAGCGAAGTCAACCGGCGCGCGCGCTCGGCCAGCACCTTGCCGCTTGACGCCGTGTCCGCACGCTCGCCCGTGACCCCGGTGCGCGAGATCAGATAGAAAAAGCCCGTCGAGAGCTGCGCTGCGCGCTTCAGTCGCGCCTCGGTTGAGGTGGGCGAGGCCAGAAACACCGTGTCCAATTGGTGCGCCCGCATGACTCGCACGTACTCATCCGCCTCATCGGCGGTCAAATCCACGATCAAGGCGCCGTCCACACCCACTTTTGCGGCTCTCCCGGCGAAATTCTCCAGGCCGTATTGCAGGATGGGATTAAAGTAGCTGAACAAAATGATCGGCGTTTCGACGTTTTCCCGCCACGCCTCGAACCGGTCGAGAATCTTGCGCAGCGTCGTGCCCGCTCGCAAGGCCCGCTCGGAGGCACGCTGAATGACCGGCCCGTCCGCCAGGGGATCCGAAAAAGGCACGCCCAATTCGATGACATCGGCACCGGCGCGGTCGAGAGCCGAAAGGAGCTCCCCGTCGCGTCCAGGTTGGGGTCTCCTGCGGTCAAATACACAACCAGGCCCTTTTTACCCTTCGCCTTCAGGTCACGGAACCGGTCGCTGATGCGCGTTGGCGTTGCCATCAAAGAATTCCCGCCGACTGAAAGATTCCCAGGTCCTTGTCGCCCCGCCCGGAGAGGTTCACGATCACAAAAGCTGTCTTATCGAGCCCAGGCGACCGCTTGATGACTTCGGCGAGCGCGTGCGACGATTCCAGTGCCGGGATAATTCCCTCCACGCGGGCCAGCAGGCTGGCGGCTTCCAGCGCTTCGCGATCGCTGACGTGGGTGTACTCGACGCGCCCCTGCCGGTGCAACTGGGCATGCTCGGGTCCGATGGCGGGATAGTCGAGCCCGGCGGAAATCGAGTGCGTGTTGGCGATCAGCCCGTCTGTCGGTTTGCAGAACATAAGTGTAGGAGCCGTGCAGGACTCCGGGCTTGCCCCCACTGAACCGCGCCGCATGATCCCCCAGTTTGGGTCCCCGGCCACCCGCCTCCACCCCCACCATCTTGACCGTCGAATCGGGAATGAACTCGTAAAACAATCCGATGGAATTGCTGCCTCCACCCACGCAGGCGCAAAGCAGGTCCGGAAGTCTTCCGACCTTTTCCAGAGCCTGCCGCCGCGCTTCCTGCCCGGTGATGCGATGGAAATCACGCACCATCATCGGGTAGGGATGCGGGCCCAGCACCGAGCCCATGAGGTAGTGCGTATTGTGGACGTTGGTTACCCAATCGCGCATCCCCTCATTGATCGCATCCTTCAACGTCTTCGTTCCCGAGGAAACCCCAACTACCCTGGTCCCCAGAAGGCGCATGCGGAAGACATTCGGCGCCTGGCGCGCCATGTCCTCCTCGCCCATATAGACGACGCATTCCATTCCCAGCAGCGCGGCAATCGTGGCGGTGGCCACACCGTGCTGCCCCGCTCCGGTTTCCGCCACCAGCCGCGTCTTGCCCATCCGCTTTGCGAGCAAGCCCTGTCCCAGACAGTTGTTGATTTTGTGCGCGCCGGTGTGCAGCAGGTCCTCGCGCTTGAGATAAATCTGCGCCCCGCCCAGCCGCTCGGAAATGCGCTGAGCATGAAATAGCGGAGTGGGCCGGCCGGCGAAGTCCTTGAGCAACCCCGCCAACTCGGCCTGAAACGAGGGGTCGTTCCGAGCGACAAGATAGGCCTTTTCCAGCTCCTCGACCGGGGCCATGAGTGTTTCCGGAGCGAATCGCCCACCGAATTCCCCGAACCACCCACGCGCGTTGGGGCCCGTCAAAGATTCACTTCCCATGGTCGATTCCTTGATCCGCCTGTTTGACCTCGTGAAAAAACCTTCGAAGCTTTTCCGGATCTTTCACACCCGGCGCGGACTCGACGCCGCTCGCCACATCCACGGCAAACGGCCGGACTTCCTGAATCGCCCGGCCCACGTTGTCAGGCGTCAATCCCCCTGCGAGGATGATGGTCCCGAACCGGCGCGCATCCCTTGCCAGCGACCAATTGAACGACTTGCCGATTCCGCCGGGGAGCTTCGCGTCGTAAGCGTCAAGCAGGATGGTGTCCGTGCCGAGATCGCGTAAATCCTCCGGCTTGAAGCCTTCCTTGACCGCGACGCCGCGAATCCACGCGAACCCTGCCAAAGCCCCATCCATCCTGGGATATCGCGGCCCGTGTAACTGCACGACTGTAACCCGGGCTGCGTTGGCAATGGCGGCCACGGCCTCGGCATCGGCCTCATCGGCAAAAATACCCACGGCTGCCACGAAGGGTGGGAGTTTAGCAATAATTGCCCGCGCCTCGGCGGGTTTAATGTACCTTGGCGACGGCGCATAAAAATTGAAGCCAAGTGCCGCAGCCCCATGATCAATCGCGAGTTGGGCGTCTTCCTCCCGGGTGATTCCACAAATTTTGACGCGCGTTGGCATTCAAATCCAGAAAACTAAAGATTGAAACGAGCAAGGAAGCTCCGCAGGCTCGCATCGCACGGTTATGGGGCTTTAACCTCTGGGTTCCGGCCGCCGGGCGCCGCCGGCTGCCCCGCATACGCCGTCAACAGCTCGCCCAGCGCGGTGCCTGGATTCGGCTGCCTCATGAATCGCTCGCCGATCAACACGGCATTGAACCCCGCATCCTGAATACGGCGTAAGTCGGCAGCCGTTTTGATTCCGCTCTCGCTTACCGCCACACAGCCGGACGGTATCTTCGCGCGCAATTTAAATGACGTTTCCAGATCGACTGCCAACGTTTTCAAATTGCGATTATTCACGCCAATGATTTGCGCGCCCGCCGCCACGGCGCGTTTCAATTCCACTTCCGTGTGAACTTCCACCAGCGCGGTGATCCGCAACCGTTTGCAAAGGTCGAGCAAATCGCGGAGTGCGTTGTCGGAAAGGATGGCCACGATCAGCAGCAGGGCGTCGGCGCCGATGGCCACGGACTCGTAAACCTGGTAGCTCTCCAGGATAAAGTCCTTGCGGAGAACGGGAATTTCCACCACCCGGCGCGCCTCCGCAAGATCCTGCGCGGAACCCAGGAAATACTGGGCTTCGGTCAGCACCGAAAGCGCCGCCGCCCCTGCTCGGGCATACCCTGAGGCAATCTCTTTTCGCCGGTAGTGATGACAGAGAAGCCCGCGCGAAGGTGAGGCGCGTTTGAGTTCGGCGATGACGCGCAAGGTGGGGGTCGCGCCCTGTGGAGATTTGGAAACAAGGGCGGACACAAAGTCGCGGCGTTCCTGCCGGACTTCCGCCATCTCCTGGATCCGCTCAAGCGGAATCGCCCGGCGCGTCTCCTCCAGGGACACGCGCCGCACCGCAACAATGTTGTCGAGGATGGTCTTCCCCGAATCGCCTGGCATGCGGCTGATACTCCGTATCTTGCTCAAGACATTCAAAAGAAAGGTAATCACTCAATGTATGCCGCAGGTTAGGACAAAGTCAAGAACGCGGGTGGAACGATACTGGATCAGCTTCCCGTGGAGATGGGCGCGCCAGCCGAGGCGCCATCGCCATCCCGATCAACGTCCTCGGGACAGGTCCTGGCCATGCATGGGAATGGGCAGTCCCTTCGGAAACGCCGACACGATCCGGCTGGAATCCGCGCCTGGGATTTTCCCCTTGACATATGTAGCCTATTGTGATAATCTTAGTCCCCGGGTCGGGGCGAACCATCGCCGGGGCGGAAATAATTCATGAGGAAACTCTCAAGAATACGACAGGGAAAGCCAGTCAGTGCACTCGTGAGTCGTCTTTCTCTCCACCTTGGGGGTTCATTCGCCCAACCCAACCCAAGCGTACGCGCGTCCCGGTTATTCCCCTGGAGCGGAAAGGGTACATTAAAATGCAGGTCTATCCGGGTAAGTCTTTTGGTATCAATAAAATTCAGAAAGGCACTCCAGCGGAATGGTGCGAGAGGGACCTTGAGAATTCAAGCCTATCCTGGTAACTCCTTTGCTATCAATAAAAGCTCGCCAGGAACTCACGGCAAAACGGCACGACGGGTACCTCAAAATGCAGGTCTATCCGGGTAAGTTGTTTAGTATCAGCAAAAGCTCGCCAGGAACTCACGGCAAAACGGCACGACGGGTACCTCAAAATGCAGGTCTATCCGGGTAAGTTGTTTAGTATCAGCAAAAGCTCGCCAGCGACTCACGGCAGACGGCACACGTACCCAAAATGCAGGTCTATCCGGGTAAGTTGTTTAGTATCAGCAAAAGCTCGAAAAGCGCTTCCGTAGAAAGGCGCGCTTGATGATCTGCGCCCTCGCGGCCGCGTCCACCGCTTCAAATGGCGACACCCGCCGGTGAGGTTGCTGAAATGGATTGTCTGCCATTCCCATCGCCAATGCCAAAGACCCAACCCATCGGGCCGAAAATGGTCTACAATTTCACTTTCCCCTCCCTCGGAAATCTCCTGCTGGGGACCTCGACTGGGCCGGGACGCATGCAGTGAGATGGCGTGGGGAAACGGCGGCGAGGACGAATTCATAAGGAACGATCGGCAATCCAAATTGGACGAAGAAAGAAGAAATAACCATGTCTTGGTCAAAGGAAAAAGCACTCGCAAAGATTCGTGAGGTTGGCCTTGTCCCGATTGTGCGGGCGCCCTCTGCGGAAGACGCTCTGCTGGCGGCGGAAGCCATCGTCGCCGGCAACGTCGGCATTCTCGAAGTCACCATGACCATTCCCCACGCGATTGAAGTCATGGAGAAGGTGGCGAACAAATTCGGCGACAAGCTGCTGCTGGGAGCGGGAACCATCCTCGATGCCGAAACCGGACGCGCCGCTCTGCTTGCGGGCGCGGATTTTCTGGTGACGCCGGCGCTCAGCCTGCCAGTCATCGAATTGGCGCGGCGTTACAGCAAGCCCATCATGCCGGGAGCGCTGACCCCCACGGAAGTCGTCGCGGCTTGGCAGGCGGGCGCCGACATCGTCAAGATCTTTCCCTGCGGAATGGTGGGAGGGGCCAAGTACATCAAGGCTCTCAAGGGTCCCTTCCCGCAAATCGAGATGATTCCCACCGGAGGCGTGAATCTGGAAACTGCTCCGGACTTCATCAAGGCCGGCGCCGCCGCCGTTGCCGTGGGCAGTGAGCTGATCGACCTCAAGTCGTTGCGCGAAGGCAAATTCGATTCCATCACCGCCAACGCTCGCCTCTATTTGGAGGCGGTTCGCGCGGCGCGGGCATCGATGGCGAAGTAACCACCATTTGGCCCGATTGGTTTTAGGATTGGGTTGGCGAATTAACGGGCCGGGGATAAGCGCTTGCAGCAGAATTTTCCGCCCCCCACGCAGGATATGTGGCAGAATTCCGGGGCTGCTCAAGCATAACTGTGATTCCAGTTGGCGTGAAGGCCGAGCGCGGACTTCCGCGGAGGATGCAAAATGCGATACGGACTCGTGATTGGACTTGCTCTTGTTCTGATTGGAAATGCGCGCCCGGGCCGGGCGGATGACAAGCAGATCGACCGGCTGCAAAGGGCGGCGCAAGTTATCGCCGAAATCATGCATCCTCCCGAAAAGGGGATCCCGAAGGACCTGCTGGATAAGTCCGTCTGCATCGGCGTCATTCCCTCGGAAATTCGCGGGGCCGTTGGACTGGGTGCGACCTACGGGCGCGGGGCATTGGTCTGCCGCCGGGGGGGCAATGGACCCTGGGGGGCCCCTTCCATGTTCACCGTCGAGGGCATCAATCTGGGATTTCAATTGGGCGGGCAGTCAACGGATTTCGTCCTGCTGGTTATGAACGGTCGAGGTGCAGAGCAGTTACTCCGCGACAAAACCAAGTTGGGGGTTGACGCCTCGGCGGCCGGCGGCCCGGTCGGCCGGAGCGCGGAAGGCGCCACTGATTTGCAGCTTCACGCCGAGATCCTCACCTACTCGCGCGCGCGCGGCGCCTTTGCCGGTGTGTCCCTGCAAGGGCAAATGTTCAAGCAGGATCTTGAATCCAATCAAAAGTTGTATGGGCGCAATATCAATCCGGAAGAGATCCTATTTAAGGATACCGTCCAGTCCCCCGAAGTGGCGCAACCGCTGAATGTTGCCCTCAACCAGATCTCACCCAAAGGCGGCGAGCCCTTTAATCCGCAATAGATCGGAGAAGCGATTGCTGCACCGGGCTGTCAATGACGCAGGAAGCGGGCCGTGCAGCCCGGCCTTGTGAAGCGCGCATCACCTGCTTCAGCTCAAAGGCGGTTTGGCGTCAGGAGATTCTTCCCTCGGCAGGTAAACCTCAAAGCACGCGCCCTTTCCACCCTCGCTTGACAGGCGCAGCCACCCGCGATGATCGTCGATAATCTTCGAAACGATCGCCAGTCCCAGCCCGACGCCCGACTTCTTGGTGGTGAAAAAGGGATTGAAGATCTGCTCGCGAATTTCCGCAGGAATGCCCGGTCCGGTGTCCTGAAAAGTGATTTCAACTCCATCTCTGCCGTCAGGACTCCGTGCCGCCCTCACGGACAGTTTGCCGCCCTCTTGGTCCATCGCCTCGTAAGCATTAAGGGCGAGATTCGTAAAGACGCGTTCGATCAAATCGCCATCCAGCATCAATTCCGGAAGATTTGCGGCGAAATGCCGTTCCACTTCCACTTTGGCGTCCGGCCAACGATCATGTGCCTCCTTCAGTGCCCGTTCAATAATGGGAACGATGGCCTCCCGGCCCCGGTCGAGATGGTGCGGCCGGGCAAAATCGAGGAAGCGCGTTACCAGGGCATTCAAGCGGTTGACTTCGATCGAGATGTAATCGGCGAGCTCCGCGCTGATCGGATCGGTGCTGCCCACTTTTTTGATCAAGGTCTCCGCCGAACCTTTAATCACCGCAAGGGGATTCCTCAGTTCATGCGCCAACCCTGCGGAGAGCTGCCCCAGGGCGGCGAGACGTTCCGACCGGCGGGCCTCCGCCTGGGCTTGTTCCAATCGGCGGTTGGTCTCCGCCAAAGTTTCCGCCAGCTCCCGGTAGAGTTTCGACTGTTCGCGGTTTTCCGTAACAAACCGGTTGACGATGATGGCGGCAAGAAAGAAGAAAAGGATGCGGATGGCCAGTTCCGTGGCGCCTTCCGCGGTCAGCTCATACTCGCTCAGCGCCCAGAACACAAAGGAGCAGTAGGCGGCCGAGGCCAGAGCCGTCCAGGCCAGGGTGGCCCAGAGTTCGAAATACATTGCCGCAGTCGCCACGGGCACGAAGTAGATGAGGTAATAGCTGCTCCAAATTCCGCCGGTGTGGTCCACCAGCAGCGAGCCCAGCAGGATTTTCAGGATGACGCTGTAGCTCTGGCCTCGGCGCGGAATGAGCTCTAGAAATCGGTGCTCAAAAATCTGGAATCCGCCTATGGCAACAAGGATGAGTTGTTTATGGATTTCGAGGCGCGGGGCGAGCGCCGCCAGTCCCCCCAGAAACGCGAGCCAGAGGAGGTCCAACCAGGCGAAATTGCGCCGCTGATTCATGATGTTTTGACGAACTGCACTAGATTGGTATTGGGAGCTAAGCCCGCCTCAACTCTAGTGACCCAACACATTTCACTTCTCGCCCACAATTTCGCGAAGGGCCTGCGCCGCATAGAAGGCTTGCTCATCGGTCATTTCCGGATAAAGCGGCATGCTCAGGACCCTTGCGCAGGCTTCTTCTGTCAGCGGAAAATCGCCGGGTCGATAGCCCAGAGCTTGAAATGGCTTTTGCAGGTGAATCGGCAGTGGGTAATGGACGCCGGTTTGGATTCCGCGTTCTTCCAACTTCTTCCGGACGGCGTCGCGGTTCGCCACATACACAATGAAGAGATGATTAACCCGCTCGCCGGGTTTGCCCGCATCCTGCAACTCCAGCCGAGCGCCGGCCAGGTGGTGTCGGTAGATTTCCGCAAGCAATCTTCGGCGCGCGTTCCATTGTTCCAGCCGCGGCAATTTGAGACGCAAAATGGCGCCCTGAAATCCGTCCATGCGGTAGTTATAGCCAATATCGTCGTGGAAATAGCGCTGGGATTCTCCATGGGAGCGCAAACGGCGCGCCTTGGCGGCCAAGGCGTCGTCGTTGGTGGTCAGCGCGCCGCCTTCTCCATAAGCGCCCAAGTTCTTGGCGGGATAAAAGCTGAAGGCTGCCGCCTTGCCAATTCCCCCAATCCGCTTGCCGTGGTAGAGCGCTCCGTGTGCTTGGCAGGCGTCCTCGATGACGGTCAACTGATGGCGGGCGGCAATTTCCAGGATGGCGTCCATGTCCGCGGGCAATCCGTAAAGGTGCACGGGAATAATGGCGCGCGTTCGCGACGTTATCGCCTTTTCGATCTTGGCCGGATCGAGGTTGGCGGTGCGCGGATCGATGTCAACGAATACCGGCTTGGCTCCGGTGTAAGAGATGGCTTCCGCGGTGGCAATGAAGGAATTGGGAGTCGTAATGACTTCATCGCCGGCCTTGATGCCGATTCCCAGGAGGGCCAAATGCAAGGCGCTGGTGCCGGAATTCACCGCAACACAGTGCTTGGCGCCGCAAAATGGCGCAAATTCACGCTCGAACTCGTGAACCTCTTCACCCAGAATGAATTCCGCTTTGCTGCCCACGCGATCCAAGGCCGCCAGAACTTCCTCTCGCAGCGAGGCGTATTGGGCTTTCAAATCCATATAGGGAACGTTCATCGGGATCCTTCTTGGCGGCGAGTAATTTTCATCGATTCAGCGGGGTGCAGCCTCATTTCGGATCGACATGGCCACGCGACGTGCTTCCGCAATTCTAGTCCGCGCGGGCGAAATTGTCACAAAGGATTGCAGAGAAGGCAAATTCCGGCTCCCATGCGCTCATGGTACCTGGAGGCTATTGATGCGCATTGGGCCGGGTGCCATAATGTGCCCCAGGAAGGGCGCCTTGAGCAGGTTTGGAGTATGCGCATGAGCAAACTCATGAAGGTTGGAGTGGTCGTTGGGGGTTACGCAGTGGCGTTCGCCATTGCCAGTGGCCTCGTCTATCTCCGTCAACTGGCAACCTCGCCGGCGGACCTCGCCGGTTCGCCCGGGATGTACGCCTTTGGCGACATGACGCTCTTTCTCGCGGTCTTCACCCTGGTCGCGATGCTTCCAACCGGTTTCGCGCTCTACTTCCTCCGCCCGTTTGAAAAACTCTGGCTGGTGCTTTCAGGATTCGCGCTCGCCATCGCCATTACCGCCCCGGTTGGCGCCATTCTGAGCGCCATGACGATGCACCTGATGGGTCCGCGGGAGCCATGGTCTCCGCTCGCCTTCGCCGGCGAGATCGGATTTATCCGCACCATGGCGGCTCCACTTCCGTTCATGGTGTTCCTGACCTTTGCGATTTTCGCTCCCTCGCGCCGCTCACGCTGGTCGATGCTGGCCGCTACCGGACTCGAAGGCCTCGGCTGTCTCTATTTCTTCGGGCATCTGCTGCTGATTCGCGCCAGATATTAAATCATTCCATTCGACTCGCAGCCGTCCGCACGACATTCAACTCGGCCCAATTCATGATTCACAATCAAACCACTCGTAGCACTGACCGCCGAGTTTGCGGTCAGCGGCATTTCGGGACGGTTCGCGCGCGTTGATGTTACGCCCCGCCACAGTATAAAATTCGACGAAACCATAATTCTTCGGGCGCATCCATACGGGAGGGAGGAACAACCATGAAAATTGGAGTGCTGGGTTCAGGAATTGTCGGACAGGTTTTGGCGGCGGGCTTTTTGAAGCATGGATTCGAAGTCATGCTGGGCACGCGCTCGCCGGAAAAGTTGAAGGAGTGGGCGGCGAAAAATCCCGCGGGACGCACGGGAAACTTTGAGGCAACTGCTCAATTCGCGGATTTGATCGTTCTGGCGGTGAAAGGGAACATCGCTTCTGACGTGTTACGCGCAAGCGGTGCCAGCAACATCGCCGGGAAGATTGTCATCGACGCCACGAATCCCATTGCCGACGCTCCGTCGGTGAATGGAGTTCTGCGTTTCTTTACGGACATCAACGAATCGCTGATGGAACGCCTTCAGCGCGAATTTGCCGGCGCAAAATTCGTCAAAGCGTTCAATTCCGTCGGTAGCGCGTTTATGGTGAATCCCGGGTTCAAGGGTGGCAAGCCCACCATGTTCGTTTGCGGCAATGACGACGCGGCGAAAAAGACGGTGACCATCATCCTCGATCAGTTCGGCTGGGAAATCGCCGACATGGGCAAAGTTGAATCCGCGCGCGCCATCGAACCGCTTTGTATGCTATGGTGCATTCCCGGCATGTTGCGGAATCAATGGTCACATGCGTTCAAGCTGCTGACGTAAGAATTCCGGCGATTGCATTTTGGTATAACCAGGGTTATACTTTTGACATGAAAACAGCCATCTCCATCCCCGATCGCGTTTTCCGTGAGGCAGAGCGGGCCGCGAAGCGCCAAAAGGTTTCCCGCAGCCGCTTTTATTCACAAGCCGTCGAGGCCTATTTGAAGGCCCAAGCCAACAAGGGCATTACTGAGGCACTAAACGCAGTGTATGCAACCGAGGATTCCTCGTTGAATCCTGTGGTAGCTCGGATGCAAAGCCTGTCGGTTGGGCACGAGGAGTGGTAGTGCGCCGTGGCGAGATATGGTGGGCATCTTTGCCCCCTCCGATGGGTTCGGGCCCCGGATATCGTCATCCCGTTGTGGTGATTCAAACAAATGAATTCAATGAAAGCCGAATCAGGACCGCGGTTGGCGTACTGATCACCTCGAACCTGCGTTTGGTCGGGGCACCCGGAAATGTCCATTGCAAGCGTAAGGAGACTGGCCTCCCCAAGGACTCAGTGGTCAATGTCTCGCAGGTTGTAACCGTCGACAAGGAACTGTTTATCGAACGGATTGGGACAGTTCCGACCCATTTAATGACTCAAATTGAAAAGGGACTCAAAAGAGTCATGGGTTTGTAAGACTCTGGGGTGCTCAAGAATGATGATGGAACTGCAAACGAAAATTGAAGAACTTTACGCGAGCGAAGCCAAGGAATTTGGCGACGAATACTTTCTCGCCTTTGACGAATTCAAGGCGGCGCTGAACGAGGGCCGGGTGCGGGCGGCCGAACCCGATGCGAAGTCGCCTTCCGGCTGGCGCGTGAATGGCTGGGTAAAGAAAGGAATCCTGCTGGGGTTCCGCATGGGGAAAGTCGTCACCATGCTTTCCGCCGAGCTCCAGTTCCGCGACAAGAACACTTATCCCCTTAAGAAAATCCCGGTGGGGCAGAATATCCGCGTCGTGCCCGGCGGCTCCTCGATTCGCGACGGCTGCTACATCGCTAAGAACGTCACCTGCATGCCGCCGATGTACATCAACGTCGGCGCCTACGTCGACGAAGGGACGATGGTGGATTCGCACGCGCTGGTGGGCTCGTGCGCCCAGGTGGGCAAACGATGCCACATCAGCGCCGCGGCGCAAATCGGCGGAGTGCTGGAACCGATTGGCGCGCTGCCCGTGATCATTGAAGATGAAGCACTGATTGGGGGCAATACCGGCGTCTACGAAGGCGCGATTGTGGGCAAGGGCGCAGTGCTCGCGGCGGGAACGATCATTACGGGATCGACTCCAGTCTACGACCTCGTGCGCGACACCGTGCATCGACGTGAGGGCGAAAACCCCCTGCGAATTCCCGAGGGCGCCGTCGTCGTTCCCGGCTCACGCAATGTCACCAAGGGCCGCGGCAAAGAACTGGGCATTTCCCTCTATACCCCGGTCATTATCAAATACCGCGACGAAAAAACCGACCAGGCTGTACGGCTGGAAGAACTGCTGCGCTGATAGGTATACCCCCCATGCAACCTGAACAGGGAATCCTCGACCGCTGGGTCCGCGTTGCCGCGTTTTGGGAGAAGCACCGCGCCGTTATTCGCACGATGTTCACGCCCATCACCCGGGCGCTGGTGGAGGATGCTGGTGTTGCGCGCGGACAAACCGTTCTCGACGTTTCAACCGGTCCGGGCGAGCCCGCGCTGCAACTTATCGAAACCGTTGGCTCGGGGGGCGCGTCGAGGGGATCGATCCGATTGCCGAAATGATTGCGGGGGCCCGCCGCACGGCGGAACGGCTGGGAATCGGGAACGTGGGGTTTGAAGTTGCTTCCGCCGACACACTTCCTTTCGGCACAAACCATTTTGACTCGGCGGTCTGCCGGTTGGGCGCGATGTTCTTCCCCTCTCCGGTGGCCGGCGTCCGCGAAATGTTGAGAGTGCTCAAGCCCGGGCGCAGACTCGCCTTCGCCGTCTGGCACGATGCCGACCGCAATCCATTTTTCTACACGCTCTCCCGCGTCATGGATCGCTACGTCGCTCCAACGCCCGCCGAGCCGGATGGATTTGACGCCTTCCGCTTCGCTCCCGCCGGTAAATTGCGCGACATTCTTGCTGAGTCCGGCGTCGAGGCTCCCACCGAGCGCTTGCTACAGTTCCCGATTCATGCTCCGCTTTCGCTTGAAGATTTCTGGACGCTGCGGGTGGGCATGTCCGACAAATTCCGGCAGAAGGTCGCGTCTTTAAACGAAGATACTGCGGCCCAAGTCAAAATCCAGGTCATCGAAGCCCTGCGCGAATACGCCACGCCCGATGGACTGGTCTTTCCGTCCGAGGTCCGGATTGTCAGCGGGACCAAGGCCGTTCCCGCGTAAACGAGCGAAAGCCCCAGAGCGAATTCAAAAACCGGAACAACGCTTCCCACAGGGCATCAGGCACCGCCGAAAAAATTAGCGTGGACTTGTCACGACGACATGAAAGAGAAAAATGTGGCGCGGGTGTCCCACCTGGCGATGAATGGACCACTCCAACGAAGGGAAGCGCCGCAGAGGAATTCGTCAGGGCGACGAATGCCTCTGCGCTATGCGGCTTCACTGCTCTACTCTACCCTGCTCTTTAACGGTGTCCGCCGCCGGATTTGCCTTTCTGATATCCGGCGCTGTGCTCGGCGTGCGCGTCGTGGCCGGCATTAGGAGCGACGTGGCCTCGCCCATCGCGAGCTTCGTTCGGGTGGAAGTGGCTGAACGCCTGCTCTCCGCGCTCGGGCATCGGTCCTCTGTAACCGTGGCGAGGATCGTAGCGGTTATCGACGTGACCCGCGAAGCCTCTGGGTCCGTGGAACCATGGGCCCGCCCCGATGAATAATCCTCCCACGAAAAAATCGGGTCCGTAGTAGCCGTAGGGAGCGCAATCATACGGAGCGTAGTCGAAGTATCCGTACGGGCAAACAGGCTCCACTCCAATGCTCACCGAAACCTGAGCCGGCGCTGTAGACACACCCGTCATCAGCGCAACCATGAGCGCACAGAAAGCAAGCAACTTCCATCGGAACATAATTCCTCCCGGAGCCGGCGGTCGATTCTGCCGGGAATCCAACTTTAACATGCCGAATTTGCCCACTATACGCTGGATGCTCCGGCGTCACAAGATATTGACAAACTTTTTTCACATTGTATTCGGATGGGGCGGCTTCAGGAAACAGCGTTGCGGCGAATCCAGGTAATTTTTGGCACGAAAGTCTGCGATGCCGCAATGCGAAAGAAGAGAAGTGCCGCAGAGGAATTCGTCTCGGCGACGAATATCTCTGCGGCTCTTTCTACCGCAGAGTTGGAGACACTCCAGGGCACTGGTCGATTGGCGTTCGACGGGCACAGCGAATGGTTGATGAGTGGGTCGATGATTTTTGGAGCGGGAGAGACTCGGCGCGATCCGTCAAAGTTACGCCCAATGAGGCACGCTCACGGATGAGTGTTGAGTGGAGGCGGTTGGTTCAGTTCCAGCGCGATACCGTCCGGCAACCGGCCGGAGGTTCACCCCCACACGCGTGGGGGAGCGCCGGTATCCAGCTGCCCAACCGCCGCCGGTACCGACGGTTTTGTTCACCCCGCACGCGTGGGGAGCGACGAAGGTCAGATTGCAAGCCGAGGCTGGCCAGGGTTACCCCCACACGCGTGGGAGCACTGAGCGGGGTAAATGCTCGTGTTTTTCCACTCGGTTCACCCCCACACGCGTGGGGAATACTGGGTTCTTGCGGGTAAATTGATTCCGGTGAACGGTTCACCCCCACACGCGTGGGGAGTACCACGTTGTACGCCTTCCTTGCCTCGGCAAGCCGGTTCACCCCCACGCGCGTGGGGAACACATGCACTCGTATCCGCCACATAGGACTCCTACGCGGTTCACCCCCACACGCGTGGGGAACACTTAACATCGCCCACAGCCAGTCCGCTGACGGTTCACCCCCACACGCGTGGGGAGCACAAAGTGGCCCGCACCAATGGGAGCGGCTATGACGGTTCACCCCCACACGCGTGGGGAACACGCGTTATATCGTCCCGATGTGACATTGCGCGACGGTTCACCCCCACACGCGTGGGGAGCAACCTCTCAGCGGTCGCTGATCCGGCGATGGTCTGAGCGGCGGTTCACCCCCACACGCGTGGGGAACACGTAGTCAGCCGTCAGGTGACGACTGCAATCGGTTCACCCCCACACGCGTGGGGAATACGACCGCAGGCCCAGGCCGCTTTCGGCTTTTGGTCGCGGTTCACCCCCACACGCGTGGGGAGCAACGTTGATACGGCCATGCGCTGAGGGCGATCGCTCGGTTCACCCCCACACGCGTGGGGAATACTTGATACGTACCAGATGCGCGGCAGTTGTCACCGGTTCACCCCCACACGCGTGGGGAATACGTCGTTCACGCTCCGCAAGAGTACGCAAGCTAGCGGTTCACCCCCACACGCGTGGGGAATACGCATGTTGGCGTCTCTCAGTGTACCTTGCCATCCGGTTCACCCCCACACGCGTGGGGAAACTGACTTCTCGCAGTATCGCCAGCGACACTCGTCACGGTTCACCCCCACACGCGTGGGGAATACGACGCCTGCACGTCCGCCCGAGCATGCGAGCATCGGTTCACCCCCACACGCGTGGGGAACACGCTGTAGCCAGTCGCGTGCTCCGATCATGCTTCGGTTCACCCCCACACGCGTGGGGAATACTCGCATGGCGACGGCGGCGCTAGAACGGCGTGCACGGTTCACCCCCACACGCGTGGGGAGCACTAGAGCCGCAGCTCCTGCAGTCGTGCTCCCGACGCGGTTCACCCCCACACGCGTGGGGAACACATCGAGGATGCTCAGCGTCTTGGCGGCCGTACTGCCGGTTCACCCCCACACGCGTGGGGATACACGTGGCTGGCACCTGGACGGTGTCTGGACGCCTCGGTTCACCCCCACACACGTGGGGAATACGACGCGGCATGAAGCTTCGACCGTTTCGTTCGGCGGTTCACCCCCACACGCGTGGGGAACACATGTCGGCACGATCTTGTGCATAGCGTGCCGGTTCACCCCCACACGCGTGGGGAATACTCCAGATTCGTTTTGCTCGACTGATGCGTCGCCGGTTCACCCCCACACGCGTGGGGAATACGCTGCAACCGTGCTGATGCCCGTCCAGGCGACGGTTCACCCCCACACGCGTGGGGAGACGACGGCTCGCTCGCACATAGGGCCAATCCGCGGTTCACCCCCACACGCGTGGGGAGCACAGTACACCGCCGACGCGTTTCCGGTCACTGCGGTTCACCCCCACACGCGTGGGGAGCTGTCATTGAGCGCCCAAAACCAGCCACCTCGGGGCGCCTGAAAACCAGCCATTTATGAGAAGGAATGATGGCGGCGTAAGCTGCCTTCCAAAGGTTTCTTTGGAAGGAGGCTCTACGTGGCCAATCAGCTCAAGATGGCTCTCATCGACACCATTCAGCGGCTGCACCAGCAGAATTGGTCGCAGCGGCGGATCGCGCGGAACTGGGATCGATCGGGAGACGGTATCCCGGTATCTGCGATTGGAGGAGGCGCCAAAACCAGCCAGTCCGGACGAGGTGCCCAGCGATTCAAAACCAGCCACTCGGCGGGGCTCAGCAATCCGCCACCGCCCGGCACGCCAGCAGACCTGAACGATTGCTAGCAATACGTAGTCGTAGCCAAATAATAATAAACAGTA
>CAVTDA010000044.1:0-11963 GCA_963733285.1 uncultured Acidobacteriota bacterium | reverse complement strand
TATGTTTATGTTATTGGTTCAGTTCGCTATACTAACTGCGCTGCCCGCCGCTACATGTTTTTCCGCAGCCTCTAGCGCCCCGCCCTTCCGTCGCCCACCCGGCGTGGTGAGCAATCCAGCTCAGAAAGCCAGATAGACGGGATTTTCCAGAATCTGTTGCAGGGTTTGCAGGAAACTGGCTCCGGTTGCGCCGTCAACGACGCGATGGTCGCAGGAGAGCGTCAAGCGGCAGCGCAGTCCAGCCTCCACGCGGCCATCAACGACGACAGCTTTTTCGGCCACCGCGCCGACCGCCGAATCGCGCTTTCCGGAGGATTGATGATGGCGGAGAACTGATCGATTCCGAGCATTCCGAGGTTGGAAACGGAGAACGTGGAGCCCGCATACTCTTCCGGAAGCAGCTTGCGGCGCGCGGCGCGGGTCACAAGGTCTTTGGATTCGCCGGCGATTTCCGCGAGGCTCTTGGTGTCGGCGTTCCGCAGCACCGGAGTGATCAGGCCGCCGCCGTCCGTGGCCACCGCGATGCCGAGATGGACGCGATTGTGGTTGCGAATCGTCTCGCCCTGGAAGGAAGTATTCACCTCAGGGTGTTGCCGCAAGGCCGCCGCGCAGGCTTTCAGAATAATGTCGTTGTAGCTGATCTTGAGCGTCGGGTCGAGCAGGCTGACCGATTCGCGCAGTTCCTTGGCGCGCTGCATGTTCACTTCAATCGCGAGGTAGAAATGCGGCACCGGAGCCTTGCTCTGCACCAGGCGCGTGGCAATGACCTTGCGCATCGAGCTCAGCGGCTCATCGGTGAATTCCGGTCCCGTGGGAGCCGGGGCAGGCCGGCGCAAGAGGCCTGGTCCGGGCGCGCGCAGAGGCGTTCCGGCAGTTCGAGGCGCAGGAGCGCTCGCGGCGCGACGTTCAATATCCTGACGAATGATTCTGCCACTGGGGCCGCTGCCGGCAATATCGCCAAGCTCCAGGCCCAAATCCTGGGCCATGCGCTTCGCAAGTGGCGATCCGGAAATACGTCCGCCGTTTGGCGGGAATGGATGCGGGAGGCAAAGTTCCGCCGGTTGCTGGAATAACCTGCGTGGCTGTCGCGGATGCCGGAGCAGGCGCCGCCTTCGCCGGTCCATGCGCGGCCGGCGCCGGGGCTGCAGAAGCCTTTAGAAACGTGCTGATGTCCTCGTCCGGCTTTCCGACCACGGCGAGCAAGGCGCCGACGGGGGCGGCACCGCCCGCGGGCACGATAATCTTGCGCAGCACCCCGCTGCCCATGGACTCAACTTCCATATTCACTTTGTCGGTTTCGATTTCAAGGATAGCATCGCCCGTCACGACGGAATCGCCCTCTTGCTTGAGCCACTTCAGGACTTTGCCCTCTTCCATCGTATCGCTGCCCTTGGGCATCATTACCTTAACGGCCATGGAAAAACCTCACATCCATTTTGGATTTTGGATTTGCGATTTTGGATTGCCGAGGAAAATCGCCTTTGTGCACTCCCCCGCCACTCACGCTCAATCCAAAATCTAAATCCAAAATCTAGAATATCGTGCCCTTCCCCGCCCTCCGGCTCAATCCAAAATCGCAAATCCAAATCTAAAATATCGTGCCCTTCCCCGCCCTCCGGGCTCAATCCAAAATCGCAAATCCAAAATCTGAAATATCGTGCCCTTCCTATCCGCTCGCGTTCAATCCAAAATCTAAAATCCAAAATCGCAAATTAATTGGCTGCTGCCTGCCGGTACAGCACGTGGTTAACGGCGTCCTTGACGCGGCCCTTGTCAGGCAGCACCAGGTGTTGCAGGTTCTTGGCGTAGGGCATGGGAACATCCAGCGCCGTCACGCGCAGAATCGGAGCATCGAGATAGTCGAACGCCGAGCGCTGGATCACGTCCACGAACTGCGCGCCCACGCCCGCATACTCCCAACCCTCTTCCACAATCACCACGCGGTTGGTCTTCTTGACGGAATTCACAATCGTCTCGGTATCGAGGGGCCGCAGGGTGCGCGGGTCAACCACTTCCGCCTCGATGCCCTCCGCCGCCAGCTCGGCCGCAGCTTCCAGGGCCACCAGAACCATCCTGGAGTGCGCGACGATCGTCACATCGCGCCCTTCGCGTTTGATATCCGCCTTGCCCAGGGGAATAATGTGCTCGCCCTCGGGGACCTCGCCGCGGGTTCCGTAAAGAACTTCCGACTCGATAAAAATGACGGGGTTGTTGTCGCGAATGGAGGACTTGAGCAATCCCTTGGCATCGGCGGGAGTTGCGGGGCTGACCACCTTCAATCCCGGCACGTAGCAGAACCACGATTCGAGCGATTGCGAGTGCTGTGCGCCGAGCTGGTGGCCTGCGCCTCCGGGCCCGCGCACGACCATGGGAATATTGAACTGGCCGCCCGACATGTAGAGCATTTTGGCGGCGCTGTTCACGATCTGGTCGAGCGCCAGCATGGAGAAATTGAAGGTCATCATCTCGACGATGGGCCGAATTCCGGACATCGCCGCGCCCACGCCCAGGCCGGTGAATCCCAGCTCGGTGATGGGCGTATCGAGCACGCGCATGGGGCCAAACTCGTCCAGCATGCCCTTGCTTACTTTGTAGGCGCCGTTATAGAAGCCCACCTCTTCACCCATGAGAACAATCGTCTCGTCGCGGCGCATCTCCTCGCGCATCGCCTGGTTGAGGGCTTCACGATAAGTCAATGTTGGCATTCCAAGCTCCTGGGATTGTCGATTTTCGATTGGCGATTTTTGATTGCAAAGCGGCGCTCCATGAATCGAGATGCCGACGGCAGAACGACACTCGCCAACCACCCTCAATCGACAATCGTCAATCGAAAATCATCAATCGACGTAGACGTCGGTGTAAACTTCGCTGGCGTCGGGCTCTTCGCTGCGTTCCGAAAACGCCACGGCCTCCTCCACGGTATCCCGCACCTTCTGATCGAGCTCGTCGAGAAACGCCTGGTCGACGACGCCAATGGCCTCCAGCGCGGCGCTGAAGGTCTTGATGGGATCGTGGCGCCGCTGCTCCTCCACTTCCACCTTGGTGCGATAGTGGCCGTGCGAGGGGTCGGACATCGAATGCCCCATGAACCGGTAGGTGCGCGCTTCAATCAGCGTGGGCGCATTGTTCTTGCGGGCCCGCTCCACGGCTTCCTTCAAGGTGTCGCGCACGGCGAGAACGTCCATTCCGTCCACCCAGGTGCGCGCCATGTTGTAGGCGCAGGCCTTTTGCGAAAGCTCGTAGAGCGAGGACGCGCGCTCAATCGGCGTTCCCATTCCGAACCGGTTGTTTTCGCAGATGAAGATGACGGGGAGTTTCCAAAGAGCGGCGAGGTTGAGGGATTCGTGGAAGGAACCGATGTTGACGGCGGCTTCACCGAAGAAGCAGAGGGTCACGCGCGACTGCTTCAGATACTTGGCGGCAAACCCGGTTCCGGCAGCAAGGGGAATCTGCCCGCCGACGATGCCGTGGCCTCCCATGAAGCTGCGGCCCTTGTCGAACAGGTGCATCGACCCGCCCTTGCCCTTGGAGACTCCGCTGCGCTTGCCGCAAAGCTCCGCCATGATTTCGCCGGGGTCCATGCCGCGCACCAGAGCGTGGCCGTGTTCGCGATAGGAGGTGAAGATGTAATCATCGGGGTTCGTGGCGGAGAGCGCTCCGACTGCAACTGCTTCCTGGCCGATATAGAGGTGGCAGAAGCCGCCGATTTTGCCGAGCGTATAAAGCTCCGCGGCCTTCTCCTCAAAGCGGCGGACCAGGATCATCTGCTCCAGCATGGTCTTGAGCAGAGCGGGATCTTCCGCCTTGGCTCGCTCTTCCATCGTGCCCACCGCGGGCCGGCCGGTGCCACACAACAGCTCCGTAAAGTTGGCCGATTCCGTGGTGGCGTTGGACGAATTCATCGTACTCCTCCGTTCTTCCCCCAATGAAACTTGATGTGCATTAGCCCCGCGATCCGGGAGCCGGCGCAGGCCCTGCCGCAAAGACTTTTAGTGTTTCTCCATCTAATCTTAATCAGTTTTTTGATTTTGTGAAACCCCAAAGATGAGGGCCGCTGACTTCGCAGCCCCAATCTGCAGGCGGGATGGCGGGACACTGAAGATTGGCTGTACTTCAGGAAACACAAAACCCTCCAAGGCGGAGGGTTCTGCGGTGAGATGAATATTTTTCGACGAATGGTTGCGCGGCTACCCCACGTTCTTAAAATCCACGTGAAAGAGCTGCTCTCCCATGAAGAACTCATCGCCATCGAGCAGCATGATTTCAGCCCGCACGCGGCGGTAGACGCCATTGCGGCTTCTGAGGTCCTGGAGAATGAACCTCCCTCCCTGCGCCTGAATTCGCGCGTGGGAGCCCGACATGTACGGGTCGTCTTTGAAGACCAGGTCGCCGGTGGTGCGGCCGAGGGATATCTCCGCGCGGTCGAGGCGAAACTCGCCCACAACCTCGCCATTCAATTTGATGTGTTCGAGCTTGGCGTTGACCGGCGCGTTCTGAAGTTTCGGAACGCTCCAGACCATCGTCCCCTCGGATGCGCCTTGACTTGCTGAATCCTGCGGCGCTTCGGTGACAAAGCGGAAGAGCTCGCGTCCCAGCAGGAAAATATCTCCGGATTTCAGTTCCGTATCCTGCCGCTGGCGAATAAAGGAGCCGTTCTGGCTGGTGAGGTCCTTAAGCACCAGCTTGCCATCGTGGATTCCCACGGAAGCGTGGCGCGGCGAGAGCAGCAGGTCATGCGGGTAGCTCAAATCGCAGCTTTCGCGGCCGATGAAGGTTTCTTTGGCAATGGGAATGGTTCGTCCCCACGACCCATCCGGTTTCTTCTCGGTAACTTTTGCTTCGACGCGGGGCACGGGGCGCAAGCCGGAGAAGACCACGGTTCCATCCGGCGCGCCTTCCGGAGCGCTGGGGCGTGGAGGCACAGGCGTCGCGAAAGGATTGGGCATTGGCGGCGCGGGTGGAGTGACCGGGCGCGGTAGTGGCGGAGCAGGAAACGGCCGCGGGATGGGAGGCGGCGCCACCGACGGCTGCGGAATCGGAGGCGCAGGCCGCGGAATGGGCGGAGCCGGCGGTGGTGGTGGAGCCACCGGGCGCGGCAACGACATCGGCGGAGCGACAGGCTTGGCATCGAAAGGCAGCGGCATCGGGGGTTGCGGTGCGGGAGCCGGCGGTGGGGCGGCGGGCAAATGCGCGCCACAATATCCGCAGAACTTGCTTCCCGCGGGAAACAACTTTTGGCAATTCGGGCAAATGACCTGGGGAACGGCGGGCGGACCCGGCACATGCAACGAAGATGCCGAGGGCCCAACTGGTGTGGCCGAGGTCTGCTGGGGCGCCCCACATCGTCCGCAAACCGGCGCCGAAACCGGATTCATTCCGCCGCACGATGCGCAGCGAATATAACGTACTGTTCCTTGTTCAGTTGAGTCAGCAGTCATGGTCTGTTCTCGTCCCGATGATTCGAGGCGTCTAGTCTCCCGTAACTTTGATCCAGATGGGATTAGTATAGCAGCGAAATTCGTTGTTGGCGCTGTTTCGTGTACTGGCCACGAGGCGGATATATCTCCAGTCCTGTGAGGCTTCTTTCAGAATCGGCGCGAGGCCAATCGCCACCAATCCGCCACTGGAAAGGGCTTTGTCCGCGGGCAGGGCAATATCAACCGCCGGCAATTCCCCTGCCCAGGTTCCCACGATCAGTTGAATGGATTGCACGGGTCCAAATTCGTTGCTGCTCTCCCACTGGAGTTGCAGCGGGGGAAGCGACTTGAACGGGCTGGAAATCTCCTGTCCAATGCCCACATCCTCAGGATCGGCCAGTGAGCCATTCTTGTTGATATCGAACCCGGCAATCAAAATGGGCCCATTGCTGGCCACCGAATGCCCATCGTGCAAAGCCCGCAGAACGTTCTCACCGCGCGGTCCCATGCCGCCCGGCGCGAAGACCAGGGTGGAAATCCTCCCCATCGCATTGTCCTCGGCGTATCCATTCAAACTGCGGAGTGGCATCGCCGAGAAAGTCCGTCACATCCATGGTCGCTTCAAAGTTCAAGTCTCCATGCGCGTCGGATCCGGCGGCGAGAAAGGTCCTGAAGAGAGGCGCGTCAGCTCCATTGCCGCCATGCGTCAGTCCCTGCTGAAGCAGCGGCTGCCAGCCCTGCTTGATGCCCGATTCGAGGCGCGCGTATTGATTCGCAACCGGGTCGGGTTGGAAGCAATCGATCGCCGCCTGATGCATGTGAATGCAAAAGGGATCGTGCATGTCGTTGCCGGTCGAATTGGTGGCGCGGTTCCACGGTTCGAGTCCCACCAGACCGGGTTGAAGCTGCTTTCCCCCGGGCGCCAGAAAATCCTCCGCGATGTCCCACTTGCCACCGCGCATAATCGGGCTGATGGGGTCAAAGGGATGAGCGGCGTAGGCAAATCCCCCGGCGGCGGCAATTCGCGCCAGCACATCGCGAAGCAGCGGAGCGGCAGAGGAAGGTGAGCCGTCACCGGTCATGATGACGGAAACCTCGGGAGATTTCGGGTCGGGAAATCCTTTGTCCGGATCGTCCGGCGAAGGCAGGGCAAGCATATGGACGGTCTTAAAAAACGCGCTCTTGTCGGAAGAGGTTGTCACCTCTTCGCCGCGAATCAGCATCAGATGGTCATCGCGGAGCTTCTTAACGTCGGCAAGCTCGGCATCGTAACTCGCCGCCGTCAAGTCAGTGGAGTGATCCGTCAACGTCAGCCACTCGAGCCCCACTTGCAAAGCCGCCTGTTTGGTGACCTCGAGCGGGTAACCTCGTTCGGCGGGATTATCCGTATAGCCGTCGTGATCGTGAATGTCCCCGCGATACCAATTGGGAATTTTCGGAAGCGCTGGGGCGCCCAGTTTGCACGCGAAGATAGAACGCCTGATCCGGCCAATCGACCGCCCGAAGCGAGACCCAGATGTCCACCGTGGCAAAGGGTCCGCCCAAAAAGTGCGAGGCCAGGAACGCCTGAACGACATCCTGGGGGATTTCCAGCGTGGTCTTGTAGCGCTCGGGAATCGCCAGCGGTTGGCCGCCCGTCCGCGCATCAAAAGTGAGGTCCGTGCTTGATCCCATCAGCAGAGGCTGCGGTGTGAATTGGTGACCGCTTCCAGCGGGTTTCAGATACACATTGACGCCGAGGAAATTCAGCGGACTGCGCTTGATCCGCCCGGAGACGCTGGACCCGGTGGTATGGGCTTCCTGCTCGACGCCGTTGATGATCTCGATGAAAATCGGGAGATTGCGGTCGGCGGGGTTGCGCAGGGAGTGCGGCGCGTCGGCGCGGAAAAAAATCCCGGTGCGCGAGAGCTTTTCCTTCCAATCGCTGAGCGTGCTTCCATCCACCTGGGAAAAGGCCGGCAGGGCGGCAACCGAACCCACCGCCAGGACCACTGCAAGTCGTACGCAATAATGTCGTTTTTTAGGCATCATGGGATTAAGTTATGTACTGCCTGAATGAGGATATTTACTTGGCCCGAGGTGGCCAGCGCCACAACCTTCCCGTCGGAATTCAGCAAAGGCGCGCCTGACTCTCCGGGGTCCAGCATATGCCCCATCTTCAAGGAGCTTCCCTGCGGAACCACGTGAACGGTCAGGAGCCGCGGGGTGGCCTGAGGTTGACTCATGCCAAACGGGTAGCTGCACAACGTGACGTTGGATTCCGGCGGCATGCCTGTCGGCGGGGCGGGAATCAAAAGGTCAGGGGGTGAAAATCCGTTCCGGTGAGCTGAAGCAAGGCAACGTCGGAAGCGCCTTCGGCAAAGAGGTGCAACTTCGCGCGTTTTCCCGATGCGGGGTCGATGTACTCCTGCTCCACTACCTCATCGGGCGCGGTCCGCAGGAGCTTGACGGATTGATGATCGGTGCTGAGCGCCGAGGCAAAATCCGGCTGGCCATCCAGCCCCACCACCAGCGCGCCCGCGGGCCAGACGAAAATCTTCACGCTGTTCTTATCCAGCGTCATGTGCTTGTGTTCGATCAGATAATCAACCTCGGGATCGTACTTCCAGGGCGAGACCACGCGCTTGGAGGTCAGCAGCTTGCCATCCGTGCTCGCCAGGAAACCAGTGCCGGATTCTGAGAATTGTTCGGAGGTGCCCGTCTTCGGGTCATGCACCTGGTATTGCGTCATGACGATGTAGAGCGCCGCCTTCACCTCGCGCCCCAAGGACTCCGCTAGGCGCAGCTTGGCCAGATGCTCCTTGGCCATATTGATGGCCGCCGTGGAAGTGGGCGTGACGAGGTTATCCAGAACCGTCGTGGCCGTCATGTGCAGCACCGGTTTCCCCTCGAACAGGCTGAATGGAACGGTTTCATGAAGTGGAACCGGAACCACCACATGGTGGGCAAAGGCGGCGAGGGATTCCAGCGTGCTCAGCCTGAGTTCAATGTAGCTCTGCCCGGTGATCTGGACATTATCCTTGTCCACCAGGTCCCGCACCGGCTGGAGGGAATCGAGCTCGGCAAAGACGATGGCGCAATTGATGGGAGTGGGAACGTCCACGGGCTGCTTGTTCGAGAGCCTGAACTCCTGGTTGTAGGTCTCAACGTGGATGGGGACGCCATTGGCCTTCAAATCTTGAAAATAGATGTGCTCGACCGTGGCGGGATGATCGACGGCGCGAATGCTGAGATCGAGCGCGAGCTGGAGGCGCTCAAAATTGATGTCCTTGTACGTCAGCTTGCGGTAGATGCCGAAGTTGGGCTCCGGCTGGCCATCCTTGGTGGGGAGCTTGTAAACCTTGATGCCGCGGAAATCTTCCGGCAACTGATCCGTGGGATTGGGTTTTTGGGCAAACGCCGGCGATCCGGTAAAGCCCACGGCGAGGATAATCCCGGCGAACAACCCGGCATGCCATCGACGAGCGAGAGATGCAATCATGGCTGATGACTCCCGTATCCATCCGGCGCCGGAGGGGCTTGCCGGAAAAACTCTTGCCCCGTAATGATCCTCCGGCAGAGCCGGAGTCTTTATGAACCTAGCCTCTCAAAGGGGCTCGACCGCCACCGTCGAAAAAGACCCCTCACCCGTCCGTCAGCCGGCGGATGCGGCCTCTCCCCTGGGAGAGGCATCTTTTCTGGTGTGCTCTCGAGCACACCAGAGAAACTCAGATCCCTCTCCCAGGGGCGGGGGGAAAAAACAGATCCCTCTCCCCAGGGGAGAGGGCAGGCCGGAACCCTCCGGCCGGGTGAGGGGTTACTTCAGTTTGCTCCCACGAGCGGCGTCAATTGCCCCCCGCACGGTGCGGATAAATTCCTCGGGATGCTCCAGCACCATCCCGTTGGGAATCCGCAGCAATTGAATCCCAAGGGTTCGTAAATAATCTTCTTTTACCGCATCCCGGCGCATTTGACTCGGTTGCGAATGCACGCCACCGTCCAACTCGATGGCCAGTTTAGGTTCGAAGCAATAGAAGTCGAGCACGCCAACCTTGATGGGAAACTGGCGCCGGAATTTTGCTCCGAGTTGGCGATTCCGCAGGAGTATCCATGCGGCGTTTTCAGCCGAAGTCGGAAGGCCCCGGATTTCGCGCACCCGAGCCGCCGTTAATCGCACGCGCCGAGTATACCAGCGGAGCGGCCGTCGATGTGGTGGTTCGTGAGGCGCAGCGCATCGCGGCTCTCGCGCCAACTTCCTGAAAAAGACCCCTCACCCGACCGTCCTACGACGGATGCGGCCTCTCCCCTGGGAGAGGCGTCTTTTCTGGTGGGCTCTCGAGCACACCAGAAAAACTCAGATCCTCTTCCAGGAGCCGGAAAAAAACCAGATCCCCTCCGCAGGGCCGGAAAAACTCAGATCCCTCTCCAAGGGGAGAGGGCAGGCACGAACCTCGGGCCGGGTGAGGGGTCTTTTTAAATGCCCACCACGCTCCCGGAGAGGTGCCGCCGGATTCGTCAAACTCCTGCTGCCTCCACGCCAAAGCCGGGTTCTCCCGTCGGGCTACGACCCCGGCATCTGCCAGAAAACCTCGTGCAGGTCCACGGGCGTTTCCTTGCCTTTAACCCGGATGGGGTCGAGCCGCCGCGCCGCAATGTTGCCATTGAGGAGCGCAAACGTCGAATCGGAAACAAGGATTTGTCCCGCGCGCGGCGTTGGCGCAAAGGCGCGAGGCGATGTTCACGGCGTCACCAATCGCGGTGTAGTCATAGCGCTTGGTGGACCCGATGTTGCCCGCGGTCACCGTTCCAGTGTTCAGCCCCACGCCATGCCCAGCGGCCGCTGGCCCCTGGCCTCCCAGTTGCGGTTTAACTCCATCAGGGCGCGCTGCATCTCAATGGCGGTTTTGGCGGCGCGCAAGGCGTCATCGGGCTTGGTGATGGGCGCTCCATATAACACCATGATGCCATCACCAAGGAACTTATCAAGGGTTCCGGCGTACTCCGAGATAATATCGGTCATCTCGGAGAAGTTCTCATTGAGGAGTTCGACGACGGAGTGAGGCTCCATGTGTTCCGACATGCGAGTAAGCCCCGGATGTCGGAAAAGAGAATGGTGACGTGCATGTTCTCGCCACCGAGATGCATCTCATTGGGGTTGGCGAGAACCTTTTCCACGACGCTGGGCGGGAGATAGCGCTCGAGCGCCTGGCGCTCGACCATGCCGCGGGCCAACTCTTCGTGCGAGCGCGCATTGTCAAAGCGATCGCGGCTTCAGCGGCGACCACGGAAAAGATGGCCAGTTCCTCCTGCGTGAAGGCGTAGGCCTTGCTCAGGCAATCGACATAAAAGATGCCGAAGACGTGGTCCTTGTAAATGAGCGGCGCGCACATGGCGGACGGATGCCGGACATGCGCAGGCTTTGGCTGCTGGAGAAGCGCTCGTCCGTCCCCACATCGTAGATCAGCAGGGGCACGCGATCGTGCATGAGTTTCTCGGTGACCATGGTGGAAAGCGCCACGCCGCGAGCTTCCGCTTTCCGCTTTTCGTCTTTATAGAGGAGGACCGCGGGCTTGAAGCCTTTTTTTTCGTCACTCAGACATGACGAACCCGCGCTCCACGTTGTCCATCTGGAAGACCAGTTCCATGACCCGGTGCATGATCTCTTCCGGCGTCAGGACGGAGGCCAAAGTCTTCCCGACCGCCAGAAGCAATTTCAGCAGGCCGTTCTCCTTCTCCAGAACCTTTGACGCGCTCTTCCACGGGCACGGCCGCCGCCGGATGGTCGGCGCATTCAGTCGCAACGCGGTGCTGAGATCGTCCACGTTCACCAAATCGTTGACGTCGGTGACGGTGTTGCTGCCCGCCTGAACGTGCAGGGCGTCAGCGCGTGCCGACTCCTACTTCAGCTCGTACATTCCGACGCCGACGCGGTCCTGGTCTTTAAGCGTGTGCTCCTGAACCTGAGTGTTGTTGACGAACGTTCCATTCATGCTGCCAAGGTCGTTGATCAGTGTGATGTCGCCGGGAAGCGAAACGATTCGCCGCGTGGCGCTGTTCAAGAGCACGGTCCTGGTGACCGGCGAGAGCGGCACCGGCAAAGAAATGGTGGTCCGGGCGATTCACGAGTTGTCGCCGCGGAAGAACGGGCCGTTTGTGGCGATCAACTGCGGGCGGTCCCGGCGAGCCTCATGGAAAGCGAACTCTTCGGCCACGAACGGGGGGCGTTTACGGGGGCCGCGACGAGGACGATGGGTTACTTCGAGGCCGCGAATCTTGGGACGCTCTTCGTGGACGAGGTCGGGGAACTTGAGCAGGGCGTGCAGGCCAAACTGCTGCGCGTTCTGGAAACCGGGAGCGTGGTGGCGGTCGGATCGACAGGGAAAAACTGGTGGATGTGCGGCTGCTGGCCGCGACGAATGGGGATTTGCAGAAGGCCGTGGACGAGAAGCGGTTCCGATCCGACCTGTTTTACCGCCTGAACGTGGTGGTCGTCTCGACTTGCCGCCCCTCCGGGAACGGCTGGAGGACATGCCGCTGTTGGTGCGGTCGCTGCTGGAACGATCGGCG